>CAKSVR010000036.1 GCA_934504345.1 uncultured Agathobaculum sp.
GCAGTCGATTATCGCTTGCTGAACTGCGGAGCGCGACGAGCTGCTTTGAGACCGTACTTCTTACGCTCCTTCATACGCGGATCACGGGTCAGGAAGCCGGCAGCCTTCAGAGCTGCGCGGTACTGATCGGAATCAGCCTGCAGCAGAGCGCGGGCGATGCCGTGACGGATCGCGCCGGCCTGGCCGGTGAAGCCGCCGCCGGTAACGGTGCACTCTACGTCGAACTTGCCCTCGGTGCCGGTCACGCCGAACGGCTGACGGCAAACCATCTTCAGGGTCTCGAGGCCGAAGTAATTGTCGATGGTGCGGTTGTTGATCTTAATCTCACCGGTGCCGCCCGGGAACAGACGAACGCGGGCAACAGAGGACTTTCTTCTGCCGGTGCCATAGAAATAAGCCTTCTTAGGTGTATACATCAGTTAATCCTCCCTTACTTGGCCCAGATCTCAGGCTTCTGAGCCTGATGATTGTGGTTCTCGCCAGCGAATACCTTCAGACGGGTAGCGGACTGACGACCGATGGAATTCTTCGGCAGCATACCCTTAACTGCGAGCTGCATAGCAAACTCCGGCTTCTCAGCCATCAGGGTCTTGTACTGCACTTCCTTCAGGCCGCCAACCCAGCCGGTGTGGTGACGGTAATACTTCTGGGTGAGCTTCTTGCCGGTCAGAACCGCCTTGTCAGCATTGACGATGATTACGAAATCGCCGCAGTCAACATGGGGAGTGAACGTGGTCTTGTGCTTGCCGCGAAGCAGCATTGCAGCGGTTGCAGCAGTACGGCCCAGCGGCTTGCCAGCTGCGTCCAGTACATACCACTTACGCTCGACATTTTCTGCCTTAGCCATAAAAGTAGACATGGTTTTTTCCTCCGTTTATATATATCAAAATACTTTGACAACTGTTTTATCGCTCCGAACGAGCATATCTATTAAAACACATCATTTTACGCAAGTCAAGCGAAATTTTAAAAAAATATCTGCTATGCAATATATTCTCTTGTTTTCTCCCTCAATCTCTCTAATACTCTCGAATGCTCACTTTGCATTTCACTTTTTGCATTTGCGGAATTTGACGTTTTCTGATATAAACTTATATAGAATGTCCCTTTACGGGCTTATGAGGAGAACGCTCTATGCAGAAAATGCTTTCCTACGTCCGCCGTGCGGTGGACCATTATCATATGATAGACGAGGGCGACAGGATCGCGGTCGGCGTATCCGGCGGCAAGGATTCTCTCGCGCTGCTCGTCGCGCTCAGCCAGCTCAGCCGCTTCTATCCCCGGCACTTCACGGTCGTGGCCATCACGCTCGAGATGGGCTACGACGAGATGGACTTCTCGCCCGTGCAGGCCCTGTGCGACAGCCTCGGCGTGGAGTACATCCGCGTGCCTACCCAGATCGGTCCCATCGTGTTCGACATCCGCCACGAGGAGAACCCGTGTTCGCTGTGTGCCAAGCTGCGCCGCGGCGCGCTGCACGATGCCGCCCGCAAGGCGGGCTGCGGCAAGGTCGCGCTCGGCCACCACTTTGACGATGTGGTCGAAACCTATATGCTGTCCTTATTCTATGAGGGCCGCATTTCGTGCTTCTCGCCCGTCACCTATCTCGATCGGGCCGACATCACGCTCATCCGCCCGCTGCTGTACACGCCGGAGTATTTTATCCGGTCATTCGCAAAGCGGCACGAACTGCCCATCGTTCACAATCCGTGCCCGGCGGACGGCAACACCAAGCGGCAGGAGATAAAAGACCTGCTCAAAAACCTCGAAAAGACCATGCCCGGTCTGCGCGAGCGCATCTTCGGCGCAATGCAGCGCTACCCGCTCGACGGCTGGGCGCCGGACAAGACCCGGCAGGACTACAAATAATCCCATCGCCAAATACGCGGAAAGGAGGGAAAGAAAATGCTTCATATCGGCTGCTGCGACGATGATCTGTCCGTGCTGAGCGAGCTGCGCGTGCTGCTGGACAGCTACCGCGTCGAGCGCAACACCGAAATCATGTCCACAGCGTTCCAGAGCCCGCTCGAGCTCATCGCGGAGATCGAAAAGGGTATGCGCTTCGACATCCTGCTGCTCGATGTGCTCATGCCGGGCGAGAACGGCATCGATGCCGCCAAGGAGATACGCGGTTACGACAGCAATGTGAAGATCATTTTCCTCACCTCGTCCGCCGAGTTTGCCGTCGAGTCCTACACGGTCGGCGCGTACTTCTACCAGCTCAAGCCCATCTGGAAGGAGAGCTTTTTCCGGCTGCTGGATTCCGTCACCGCCGAGTGCGAAAAGGACAGCGGCACCAGCCTCATCCTGCGCTGCAAGACCGGCATCACCCGCATCGAGCTGGACAAGCTGGAATACTGCGAGGTCATCCGGCGTTCGCTCATGCTGCACATGACGGACGGCACGGTACACGAGAGTGTCGGCAGCATGGATCATCTGTGCGAACAGCTGGCTGAACACACCAGCTTTCTGCGTATCCACCGCGCATTTCTCGTCAATCTGGAGCACATCCGCACCATCGCGCCCAAGTCGCTCATCATGGCCAGCGGCGCGGAGCTGCCCATCCCGCGCGGCAAGTATAACGAAATCAAGGACCGCTACCTTGAATATGCGTTCCAGCGAAAGCAGGTGTTCCTCACATGATCGACCTCGTTATCGACCTGTGCAACTCGGTAGCGGTATCCCTGTTCGGCATCGTGCTGTCCGCCGCGTTCTGCAACATCAGCTGGACGGCGGAGAACAAGAAAAAATTCCTGCTGTGCGTCGCCGGCATCTTGTCTGTGGCTGGCATCGTGTATATCGGTATGGACCCGAACATCGGCCGGTATTTCTATCCGCTGCACACGCATCTGCCGCTCATCCTCGCACTGTGCTGGCTCAGCCGCGAAAAGCTGTGGCCGGTCATCTCGGTGCTGACGGCATACCTGTGCTGTCAGCTGCGCCGGTGGCTGGCACTGGTGGTCATCGCCATATTCGCGGGCGGCGACACCATGCAGTATATCACGGAAATGATCGTCACCGTGCCGCTGCTCATCCTGCTGCTCAAGGCCGCGCCCGCCATCCGCTCGGTATCGCAGTATTCCGTGGCTGTGCAGCTCCAGTTCGGCAGCGTTCCGGCGCTGTATTACGCCTTTGACTACATCACCCGCGTGTACACCACCCTGCTGTCCTCCGGTTCGCCCGTGGTGGTGGAGTTCATGCCGTTTGTCTGCTCCGTTGCCTATCTGCTGTTCCTGCTGCACGCCTCCCGCGAACAGGCCGCCCGCATCCGGCTCGAGCAGCTGCAGAGCAGCCTGAATATGCAGGTCAGTCAGGCCGTGTGGGAGATCGACGCGCTGCGCGAATCCCAGCGCAAGACCCGCGCCTACCGTCACGACCTGCGGCACCACCTGCAATTCCTGTCCGCCTGTCTGGAGAACGGCCAGTACGAGCAGGCGCAGGAGTACATCCGCTCCATCAACAAGGAGATCGAGGCCAGCCGCGTGACCGTCTACTGCGAGAACGAGGCCGCGAACCTCATCCTTTCCTCGTTCGCGAACCGTGCCGCCATGCAGGACATCCCCCTATCCATCCACGCCGTGCTGCCCAATGTGCTGCCCATCGCCGAGAGCGACCTGTGCGTGCTGCTCTCCAACGCGCTGGAAAACGCCATCCACGCCTGTCAAAAAGACGATAACGGCGGCGTACCCGGTCATATCGAGGTGCAGACCTACGAGCAGGCCGGAAAGTTCTTTTTGCAGGTGTCCAACGACTGCCGCAAGCCCGTGCAGTTCGACGACCACGGCCTGCCCGTCACCGACCGGCAGGGCCACGGCATCGGCGTGCACAGCATTTGCGGCATTGTGGAACGATATGGCGGTGTTTACAGCTTTTCCGTCCAGAACGGGCTGTTTATCCTCCGCGTTTCGCTTTGAACCACGATTGATAAACCTCGACAATTCATGCCGGACACAGGACGTTTCATGCGTGAACGCCCTGTGTCTTTTTTTGCGCCTGTATACTGATAGCATCACAAATCATTCACAATACAAGGGAGAGATTCACTATGAAAAAGTTTGCAGCATGGCTCCTCAGCCTGATGCTGGTCTGCTCGCTCGCAGCCTGCGGCGACAGCGGCCCGGACCGTCAGCCCGCCATCGATGCGTTCAACTCCGCCAGCGATGCCTTCCAGGAGATTGCGGATGCGATCAACGCGAACCCGGATGCCTACCCGGATGATGTCGTAAGCGCAGTTTCCGACATGGCCGATGTGCTCATCCAGCACAAGGAGATGCTCGAGGACGACAGCGTAGAGCTCGACGAGGACAAGCTGAACGAGATGATCGACTGGTACGGCACGGTCGAGGACTGGGTAAAGGAAGCCAAGACCGACCTCGGCATTGCGTAACTGACACACCGCACAGGGACGGGACATCTTTCCGTCCCTCTACTGCCCGGAAAGGAGGGAGTCCGTGTACTATGCGATCATCCTCGCACTGATCCTGATCCTGCTGGCCATGTGGCTCATCTCCACCAAGCGCCGGCTGGCCGCGATGGAAGAGAATATCGGCAACGCCATGAATCAGCTCGGCGTGCAGATGTCCTCGCGGTTCGATGCGCTGTTCTCTCTGCTGGCCATCGCCCGGCTGTACGCGCCGCATGAGGCGCAGACACTCATCGAGGCCGTGCGTGTGCGCCGCAGTGCCATCACGGCCTGCTCGACACCCGAGGATGTCATCCGGCAGCGCGATGTCATCGCGGATGCCGCGATGTGCCTGTCCGCACTCACCGAACAGTATCCGGACATCACCCGCGATGCGGATTACCAGAAGCGCGTGGATGCTGTCATCTGCTACGGCCGGATGGTTCGCACCAGCGCCCTGATCTACAACGACTCGGCGGCCAAGCTCAACCGTGAGCTGCACCGCTTCCCCACCATGCTGATCGCCGGTCTGCTCGGCTCCCGCGAAAGAGCGTACCTGCATCTGCCCAACTGATCCACTATTTTACACACAGGAGGAACAAAATCATGGGACTGTTTACCAAGAAAGATCCCTGCGCCATCTGCGGCGGCAAGGTAAAGGGCTTACTGCCGTGGAAGATCGACGGCCAGTACATCTGCAACGACTGCTACGGCACCGTTGACCTGCCGGACGGCGCGGTGAACAACATGACGGTCGAGGCGTTCAAGGCCTACCGCGCGTTCCGCGAGGAAAACCAGAAGCTGCGCGACCAGTTCAACATCGAGCGCGACATCGATTTCGGCTGGTGGGACACCAAGTTCGTGTTCGACCTGCGCCACCGCCTGATGTGTCTGGACAAGAGCCTGAACAAGACCATTTTCGAGGGCAGCCAGATCAAGTCGTTCATCATCCGCGAGGATGCTTCCCCGCTGTATGAGGGCGATGCAAACGGCCTGCGCTGCTATACCAGCACCATCCCGGAACGTGCCCGCGCGCTCGAGCCCGAGATCACCCGCTTCCGCATGGAGGAGGAGCGCCGCCGCAATCTGCGCGACCTGCACGAGGCCATCCACGGCAAGGACGACGACCGCGACTTTGATGACCGGGTACACTTTTTCAATGTGCCCGAGCCGTTCAAGAAGTTTATCGTCGAGATCCGCTTCCAGCACCCGTACTGGGGCTCGTTCACGGCGGATATGAGCGCTCCGTCGTTCGACAGCACCTATCCGGATGTTTCCGACTATCTCAGCAGGTATCAGGAGAGCAAGAACACGATGGAGCAGCTCGCCAAGGCGCTCATGGCCGTGGCATATCCCGGCAAGCCCGAAATCCCGGTCGGCGCGGACGGCAAGGTGCCGACTCCGGCGCAGCCCGCACAGGCGGCTCCGGCGGCAGCAGCGCCCGCGGTCGATGCCGTTACCGAGATCCAGCGCTTCAAGACCCTGCTCGATCAGGGCATCATCACCGAAGAGGAGTTCGCAGCGAAGAAAAAGCAGCTTCTTGGCATCTGACACCACCCAAAGGGGGATTTCACATGAAAAAGCGACTGTTATCCGCACTTCTGGCATCCTCGATGGCGCTGACGCTCACCGCCTGCGGCGGCGGTGACGACGTTTCCGCAGACGACACCGGCGGCGAGAGCTGGGCTGTCTACTGGTATCTGTGCGGCAGTGATCTGGAAACCAACGGCGGCTTTGCCACTACCGACCTCGAGGAAATGATGCAGGTCGAGCTGCCCGAGAACGTCAACGTTGTCATCGAAACCGGCGGCGCCGCCGAGTGGCAGAACGACCAGATGGATGCGGCCAAGCTCCAGCGCTGGCTGTACAACAGCGACGGCCTCCAGCTGCTCGAGGAGCAGGACACCGCCAACATGGGCGATGCACAGACACTCTACGAGTTCCTCGACTACGCCAGCACCAACTACCCGGCGGATCGCGTAGCCGTTACATTCTGGAACCACGGCGGCGGCTCGGTGAGCGGCGCGGCCTTTGACGAGCTGCACGGACTGGATTCGCTCGACCTGTCCGAGATGTATCAGGCATTCAACGAGGTCTGGCCCGCCGACAAGGAAAATCCCGCGCTCGAGCTGGTCGGCTTTGACACCTGCCTGATGGCTACGGTGGATGTTGCATCCGTTTTCCAGAATTTCGCGCACTATCTGGTCGGCTCGGAGGAAACCGAGCCGGGCAACGGCTGGCTGTATTCGGGCTGGCTGGGCAAGCTGGCCGAGGACCCGACCATGGACGGCAAAACGCTCGGCACGGCTATCTGCGACACCTATTATCAGGGCTGTGAGGAGGCCGGCACACAGGATCAGACCACGCTGTCGCTGACCGACCTGAGCAAGCTCGACCCGCTGCTCGAGGCCTACGAGGCGTTCGGCGAGGAGGCGTTCGCGGCGGCTGCCGAGAACCCCGGCTTCTTTGCCGAGTTCGGCCGTGCGGCTTCGCAGAGCGAAAACTACGGCGGCAACACCAAGGATCAGGGCTACACCAACATGGTCGATCTGGGCCATCTGGCCCGCCAGACCGCTGACCTGCTCCCGTCCGCACAGGCGGTTTCGGATGCCCTCGCGGACTGCGTGCTGTACAAGGTGAACGGCCCGTACCGCGCGGAGGCGACCGGTCTGAGCTGCTACTACTCGTACAGCGGCGACACAGACGACCTCAGCGGCTTCCTCAATGTCGGTGAGAGCCCGGCGTTCAAGTATCTGTACAGCTACGAGCTCACCGGCGAGCTGGGCGACGGCGGCGATGATTTCCTGTCCGCGCTCGACCTGTCCAACCTGCCCGACCGCCTGACACTGGCCGACAAGAGCTGGGACGGCTCCCCGCTCGATGTGGACAGCGAGGGCTACTCCGTGCTGACCCTCGGCCCGGATGCCAACGACGTACTGGCGGGCATCGGCTTCTCGCTCTACTATGTGGACGAGGCGAACGACCAGATGCTGCTGCTCGGCACGGACAACGACATCACTGCCGACTGGGATACCGGCGTATTCAAGGACAATTTCCGCGGTGTATGGGGCGCTCTGGACGGCCATCTGGTCTACATGGAGCTGTCCTTTGAGGGCGACGACTACAACCTGTATGCCGTGCCCATCCTGCTGAACGGCGAGGAATACAATCTTCAGGTCGCTTACGACTTCACCACCGAAGAGTGGAGCATCCTCGGTGCATCGCAGGGTCTGGACGACTCCGGCATGGCCAGCAAGGAAATGCGCCTGCTCGAGCCCGGCGACGTAGTAACCACCATCTGGAAGATGGCGACTTTCTCCGGCGACGACGATTTTGAGATGTACACCGCCGACGAAGTCACCGTCACCGAGAACACCGCGTTCGGCGAAGCGCCGCTGTTCGACGGCAGCTACTCCATGGTATTCGAAATGTGGGATTCGGTCGGCAACTACGCTTATTCCGACCCGGTAACGTTCGACTGCGCGAACGGCGAAATCTCCACCACGGTTTATAACTAAGTCAATCACCTACCCTCTCATATTGGAAAGCCGTCCCGGATTCGGGACGGCTTTTCCTGTTTTTTCCTTTTCTTTCGAAAAAATCGTGCTGCACTGCACACAGCATTGCTTAGTACGGAATATTCCGGAGCAGGTGTTGGTTTCGCCTAATCACATAATAAAAACGCCCTGCAATCGCAGGGCGTTTTCCTTACCTGTATTATCTCTTATTGGAGCGCTTCCAGATACGCATTTTTTCTGCTTCCTGAATGAGCTGCTCACGGAAGTCCGGATGGGCAACCGAAATGAGCGCCTCGGCACGCTGCCAAGCGGTCAGACCCTTGAGGTTGACCTTGCCGTACTCGGTAACGAACCAGTGCGCGCACGGGCGGGCATCGGTAACGACCGAGCCGTTCTCCAGTGTCGGACGGATGCGGCTTTCCAGCGTGCCGTCCTTCTTCTTAAAGGTAGACGAGCAGCAGATGAAGCTCTTGCCGCCCTTGGACAGATACGCGCCCAGAACGAAGTCCAGCTGACCGCCTGCACCCGAGATCTGCTTGACGCCTGCGCTCTCGGCGTTCATCTGACCGAACAGGTCAACATCAACGATGTTGTTGATGGAAATGAAGTTGTCGATCTGCGCGATGGTGCGTGCATCGTTGGTGTAGGATACCGGCGCGGACATACACTCCGGATTATCATTTACGAAATCGTACAGCTTCTGCGTGCCGGCGCCGAACGCGAACACCTGACGGCCGCGGTCGATGGCCTTTTTCGAGCCGTTGATCTTGCCCGCACGGGAAATGTCAACAAAAGCATCAACGTACATCTCGGTGTGAACGCCGAGGTCTTTCAGGTCGGATTCCGTGATCATCGAGCCGACCGTGTTCGGCATACCGCCGATGCCGAGCTGGAGGCACGCGCCGTTCGGGATCTCTTCAACAATGAGCTTTGCAACAGCCTTGTCTACGTCGGTCGGCTCGCCGCCCGCACCCATTTCGGGCATCGCGGTGTCGCTCTCGACGATCATATCCACCTGCGAAATGTGGATGGCATCCTCAAAGCCGCCGAGGCAGCGCGGCATATACTTGTTCACCTCAACGATGATAACGTCGGACACATCGCAGATGGCTTTCAGATGCGAAGCCTGCGGGCCGAAGCTGAACCAGCCGTGTGCATCCATCGGCGCTACCTGAATCATCGCCACGTTCACATGGCGGACGTTCTCACGATACCAGCGCGGCATCTCGGAGTAACGCAGTGCGCTGTAAAAGCCGAAGCCCTCCATGCACGCCTTGCGCTCGATGCCGGACATATGCCACGAGTTCCAGGTGATCTTATCGGCTGCATCCGGAATATCGAACACCGCCGGCCGACGCATCAGCACGCCGCCGCGGAAGTTTACGTCCTCCAGCTCGCCCATGCGGGCCGCGAGCGCCTTGTCCAGTGCCACCGGCGTGCCGGTACACCAGCCGTAATCCACCCAGTCACCCGATTTTACAACTTTAACGGCCTCGTCCGCCGTTGTCAGCTTCTGCTGATACAGTGCAGTATAATCCACGCTGATTACCTCCGTACTTGCTTATTCTTCATTGTCTATTCTTTAACAATCATGCCTACCTATGATTATAGTCGTTTTTCCCTCACAGGTCAAGCAACGTCGCGCAAAAAAGCCGAAAGAATCCGTGTTTTCACTGTCCTTACGGCATTATTTTAATTTTGCACAAATTATGCCCGAAATATCATGCAATAGTGCTGAATTTTCGCATGAAAAATAGGGCTTGATTTTCCGCGTTAAAGTGATATAATAATAAACAAGCTACAAACCATCTCAAACAGGAGGCAATCACAAATGAAAACCAAAAGACTTCTCGCACTGCTGATGGCAGGTGCAATGAGCGTATCCATGCTGTCCGGCTGCGGCGGCTCCAAGACCACTGCAACCGACGACACCAAAACCGATGCAGATGCAGGCACCGGCACCACCGCTGCCGCTGAGAGCGACCTCGATTACGTTAAGAGCAACGGCAAACTGGTCATCGGCATCACGGATTTCGCACCGATGGATTATAAGGAAGAGGGCTCGGACGAGTGGGTCGGCTTTGATGCCGATATGGCCAAGGCGTTCGCAGAGAGCCTCGGTGTAGAAGCCGAGTTCATCGAGATCAACTGGGACAACAAGATCATGGAGCTGGATTCCAAGGGCGTTGATGCCGTCTGGAACGGCATGACCCTGACCGATGAGGTAAAGACCTCCATGAACTGCTCTGACCCGTATGCGAACAACGCACAGGTCGTTGTCGTTCCGGCTGACAAGGCGGATGCAGCCAAGGACGTTGATTCCATCAAGGGCCTGTCTTTCGCAGCCGAGGCCGGTTCCGCCGGTGCCGCTGCTGCCGAGAACCTCGGCCTGAACGTTACCGAGGTACAGTCGCAGGCTGACGCGCTGATGGAAGTTGCCGCAGGCACCTCTGATGCCTGTGTCATCGACCTGCTGATGGCAGGCGCCATGATCGGCGAGGGCACCAGCTACCCGAACCTCACCTACACCCTCAACCTCAACGAGGCAAACGGCGAGGAAGACGAGAAGTACGTTGTCGGCTTCCGCAAGGACTCCGATCTGACCAAGGCATTCAACGAGTTCTATAAGGCTGCCTCCGATGACGGCGTGGTTCTGTCGCTGGCTCAGAAGTACGGCGTACAGGAAGCTATCGTAGATCCGGCGTAATCGTCAATTTCACAGAGATTCACAGTACAAGGCAGAGGGCGCACACCGTCTTCTGCCTTGTGCATGACTATTAAAAGAAAAAGGTAAAGAGGAAACTGCCATGTTTGCCAATGTAACACTCAGCCTGATGGGCGGCTTTGTCACCACCGTGCAGCTGTTCTGCCTGACACTGGTATTCGCACTGCCGCTGGGCCTCGTCATCAGCTTCGGCTCGATGAGCCGTGTCGCTCCCCTGCGCGGCCTGATGAAAGTGCTCGTCTGGATCGTCCGCGGTACGCCGCTCATGCTCCAGATCATCATCATTTTCTACGGTCCCGCCCTGCTGTGGAACATCTCGCTGCCGCGCTTCAGCGCCGCACTGCTCGCATTCATCCTGAACTACGCCTGCTACTTCTCCGAGATCTTCCGCGGCGGCATCCAGTCCGTTCCGCGCGGTCAGTACGAGGCCGGTCAGGTGCTCGGCATGACCAAGACCCAGATCTTCTTCAAGATCACACTCATGCAGGTCATCAAGCGCATCATCCCGCCGATGGGCAACGAGTTCATCAACCTTGTCAAGGATACCGCTCTCGCCCGCACCATCGCCGTATACGAGGTGCTGTGGATGGGCGAAAAGTTCATCAAGAGCGCGGGCATCATCTGGCCGCTGTTCTACACCGCCGTGTTCTACCTGCTGTTCAACGGCATCCTCATCCTGCTGTTCGGCTGGATCGAGAAGAAAATGGACTATTTCAAATAAGGAGGAGCCGTTATGCCTATTCTTGAAGTACAGCACCTTTATAAGAACTTCGGCTCGACCAAGGTGCTCAAGGACATCAACTTTACATTGGAGCGCGGCAAGGCCATGGCGATCATCGGCTCGTCCGGCTCGGGCAAGACCACGCTGCTGCGCTGCCTGAATTTCCTCGAAACGCCGAATGACGGTAAGATCATCGTCAATGACGAGCCGCTGTTCGATGCATCCGACAGCGCCGCAAAGAGCGATGCACAGATCCGCAAGAACCGTCTGCACTTCGGCATGGTGTTCCAGTCGTTCAACCTGTTCCCGCAGTACACCGCGCTCGAGAACGTCATGCTCGCTCCCCTGCTCCAGGCCAAGGAGCGCCCGGACTACAAGCAGAAAAAGCGCGAGATCCACGAGCAGATCGAGCACCGCGCCATCGAGCTGCTCGAAATGATGAGCCTCGAGGGCCGCATGAGCCACTATCCGCACCAGCTCTCCGGCGGCCAGCAGCAGCGTGTCGCCATCGCGCGGGCGCTCGCGCTCCAGCCGGACATCCTGTGCTTTGACGAGCCGACCTCGGCGCTCGATCCCGAGCTGACCGGCGAGGTGCTGCGCGTCATCCGTTCTCTGGCCGACCAGCACACCACCATGATCATCGTCACCCACGAGATGGCGTTTGCCCGCGATGTGGCCGACCATGTGGTGTTCATGGACGGCGGCACCATCGTTGAGGAGGGTACGCCCGCAGAAGTGTTTGAGCACTCGAAAAACGAGAGAACACGCGCCTTTTTGAGCCGTTTTTCGCAAAACAGCTAAAGAACGGAAAAATATACAAAAACTTTTCGGCACTTTTCACCATTAAACCATTTACAAAGTCGAATAAATACGTTAAAATAGTCCCGTAACAAGATTGCGGGACTTTTTATTGTCTATTTGTACAGGTTTGGTTGGTTATTTTTTGATGAAATTATTGTTTGTTTGTGTTGAAGTTTTGGCGCAAATTTGCTACAATAAGAGCGTAAGGGAATTGACCCCTGTAAAACAAGTCATAAAAAGCCGCACGGCCTTTTATAAAATTTTTGATTGGAGATGTTTCTACTATGGCTATGGATGCTTTCAGCGCCTCCCTGATGCAGGACAAGAGAGAGATCGTCATTGCCCCGACTATTTACAAGTTTGACACCTTCGGTGCTTTCGCTGAGGAGTTCAAGCTGGGCGAGCGCGACGTTGTTCTGACCAACGAGTTCATCTACAAGCCCTTCATGGAAGAGCTTGGCCTCAAGAGCAAGTTCGTATTCCAGGAGAAGTTTGGTGCAGGCGAGCCTTCCGAGGCTATGATCGAAACCATGTACGAGGCTATTCCGTACGATTCCTACGATCGCGTAGTTGCAGTTGGCGGCGGCGCTATCATGGACCTCTGCAAGCTGCTCGGCTGCAAGCGCCCGTCTTCCGTACATGAGCTGTACTTCAAGCGTGAGCCTGTTGTACATGAGAAGGAAGTTATCGCTATCCCGACCACCTGCGGTACCGGTTCTGAGGTTACCAACATTTCTGTTGCTATCGTTAAGGACGAGAAGGACGGCAAGCTGACCGGCGGCGACACCAAGCTGGGCCTGGTTTCCGACGACATCATCCCGAACAAGGTATGCCTCGTTCCGGATCTGCTCAAGACTCTGCCGTACAAGCCGTTCGCAGCATCCGCTATCGATGCTCTGATCCACGCTACCGAGTCCTTCCTCTCTCCGCATCGCAAGACCGTTACCTCTGAGATGTTCTCCGTAAAGGCTATGGAGATGATCCTCGAGGGCTTCCGCCGCATCGCTCTGGAAGGCCCGGACGCTCGCATCGATTACCTCGGCGAGTTCGTTCACGCTTCCCTGTTCGCAGGCATCGCCTTCCTGAAGGCTGGCTGCGCTACCGTACACGGCATGTCCTTCCCGCTCGGCGGCACCTATCACGTTCCGCACGGCGAGTCCAACTACGCTCTGTTCGGCAAGATCCTCGAGATGTACGACGAGTACGAGCCGGCTGGCGAGCTGGGCAAGTTCAAGGAGATCGTTGCTCGCTGCCTGGGCTGCTCCAAGGACGACGCTCTGCGCACCCTGAACGTAACCCTCGAGAAGGTTCTGCCGCTCAAGCCGCTGCATGAGTACGGCTTCAAGGAAGAGGATGTCAAGGCATTCGCTCTGTCCGTTGATGCTAACCAGCAGCGTCTGATCACCAACTCCTACCGTCCGTGGAGCATCGAGCTCAGCGAGCGCGTTTACAAGGAGTGCTTCTAAGCGAGAGCTTAAAGGCGTAATAAGCGAACTAAACGTCTGATAGGGCGGGGAGCCCCGCCTCCCTGCCCTATTTTCGTTTTTTCGGCCTGTTTTCACAGGCTGCGTTCCTGTCCGGTGCGTCCATAGCGGCTGCACCGAAAACCAAAAAAGAAAGGATACCAAACGCTATGATGACCAAAGAGCAGTATATTGAGTCTCTTCGCAAGCTGCATCTGAACCTTTACATGTTCGGCAAGAAGATCGAGAACCCGGTTGATGACCCGGTTATCCGTCCGTCGCTGAACTCCTTCGCCGCTACCTATGAGCTGGCTGAGGATCCGCAGTATGAAGATCTGATGACCGCTACCTCCCACATCTCCGGCAAGAAGATCAACCGATTCACCCACATGCATCAGTCTACCGATGACCTGATCAAGAAGGTCAAGATGCAGCGTCTGCTCGGCCAGAAGACCGCAGCATGCTTCCAGCGCTGCGTAGGCATGGACGCTATGAACGCTGTTTTCTCCTCCACCTACGAGATCGACGAGGCATGCGGCACCAAGTACCACGAGAACTTCCTCAAGTTCCTCACCCGCGTACAGGACGAGGACCTTGCTGTTGACGGCGCTATGACCGACGTCAAGGGCGACCGCTCTCTGGCTCCGTCCAAGCAGGCTGATCCGGATCTGTTCCTGCACGTTGTTGAGCGCACCCCGGACGGCGTTTACGTCACCGGCGCTAAGGCTCATCAGACCGGCTTCGTAAACTCTCACGAGGTTCTGGTCATGCCGACCATCTCCATGCGCGAGGGCGACGAGGACTACGCGATCTCCTTCGCAGTACCGACCGATGCTGAGGGCATCACCCTGATCTACGGCCGTCAGTCCTGCGACACCCGCAAGCTCGAGGAGTACAACGACATCGACGTCGGCAACAAGGTATACGGCGGCCACGAGGTCCTCGTAATCTTCGACCGTGTATTCGTTCCGAACGACCGCATCTTCCTCAACGGCGAAGTCAAGTTTGCCGGCATGATCGTAGAGCGCTTCGCAGGCTATCACCGTCAGTCTTACGGCGGCTGCAAGGTCGGCGTAGGCGACGTTCTGATCGGCGCTACCGCACTGGCTGGCGAAATGGCAGGCTCTGCAAAGGCTTCCCACGTCAAGGACAAGCTCATCGAGATGACTCACCTCAACGAGACCCTGTACTGCTGCGGCATTGCATGTTCTTCTCAGGGCACCAAGACCAAGGCAGGCAACTACCTGATCGATCTGCTGCTCGCAAACGTCTGCAAGCAGAACGTTACCCGCTTCCCGTACGAGATCGCTCGTCTGGCACAGGATCTGGCAGGCGGCCTGATGGTTACCCAGCCGTCCGAGGCTGACTACCGCAACCCGGCTCTCAAGCCCTACATCGAGAAGTACCTCAAGGGCGTTGCTTCCGTTCCGACCGAGGATCGTATGCGTCTGCTGCGTCTGATCGAGAACATGACCATGGGTACCGCAGCTGTCGGCTATCTGCCCGAGTCCATGCACGGCGCAGGCTCTCCGCAGGCTCAGCGTATCATGATTGCCCGTCAGTCCAACCTCGAAATGAAGAAGGAACTGGCTAAGAAGATCGCTCGCATCCAGTAATCCAGAGCAATTCACAGGCACTCATGGACCATAAACCGTGAGTGCCTGTATTTGCGATACAGTATGAAAGGGGGTCACTACGCATGCTGCACTGCACCGTGAAGTTCTGCGGCGGCTGCAATCCGCGCCACGATCGCGGCGAATGCTACGGCACTGTGCGTTCCGCCCTTTCGGACGCCGCCTCATTCTCCCTCCCGGAGGAGGGCGCGCATTACGACGTGCTGCTTATCATCCGCGGGTGCACCGGCTGTCCCTACCTCTATGAGGAGATCGAAGCCGACCGCCGCGTTGTCATCACATCGAGGGACGATATGCAGAGCGCAATCGACGAGATCCGCGCTGCCGCGTCGCATTCCGCCGGATAAACGGCGGAAACATTGGCCGCAGGAGGTTTTCCTTCCCCCTGCCCCGGCCAGGATTGCATTAACATTTAGGAGGAGATCAACATGAAGAAAGTAAGCATTATCTCCGCAGAGGAGGCCGCTCTCAAGGTTCAGGACGGCGACACCATCGCTACCGGCGGTTTCGTATCCTGCGCATGCCCGGAGACCCTGTCCAAGGCTCTTGAGAAGCGTTTTCTGGAGACCGGTCATCCGAAGGATCTGACCCTGTTCTTCGCAGCAGGTCAGGGCCACCGCGACGGTACCGGCGGCGACCACTACGGTCACGAAGGCATGGTCAAGCGCGTTATCGGCGGTCACTGGGACCGTGCTCCCCGTCTGGGCGAGCTCGCTCTGAACAACAAGATCGAGGCTTACAACCTGCCGCAGGGCGTCATTTCTCATATGTACCGTGATATTGCCGCTCACAACATCGGCACTATCACCCACGTCGGCCTGAAGACCTTTGCTGACCCGCGCAACGGCGGCGGCAAGCTCAACGACGTTACCAAGGAAGACCTCGTAAAGGTTGTCAACATCGAAGGCCAGGAGCGCCTGCTCTACAAGGGCTTCCCGATCAACGTTGTATTCCTGCGCGCTTCCTACTGCGATGAGTACGGCAACTGCACCGTACATCGCGAGATCGGTCCTCTGGACGTAACCGCAATGGCTCAGGCCTGCAAGAACTCCGGCGGCAAGGTAATCGTTCAGGTCGAGAAGATCGTTCAGGGCGGCTCTCTGGATCCGAAGCTCGTTGCTATCCCGGGCATCTACGTTGACTCTGTCGTCGTAGGTACCGAAGAGGAGAACATGCAGTGCCTCGGCATGCCGTATGACGGCGCTCTGACTGGCGAGTTCCGCATTCCGGTCGATGCTATCCCGCCGATCCCGATGGACGCGAAGAAGATCATCGCCCGCCGTGCTGCTATGGAGCTGCCGAAGGACGCTATCGTCAACCTCGGCACCGGCGCACCGGAGAAGATCGCTAACGTTGCAGCTGAGGAAGGCATTTCCGACAACATGACCCTGACCGTTGAGGCAGGTTCTATCGCAGGCGTTCCCTACGGCGGCACTCAGTTCGGCGCTGCTGCAAACGCAATGTGCATCATCCCGCACAACGTACAGTTCGACTTCTATCAGGGCGGCGGCCTTGACGTTGCATTCCTCGGCCTGGCTGAGACTGCTCCGAACGGCGACCTGAACGTTTCCAAGTTCGGCACCCGTCTGGCTGGTGCAGGCGGCTTCATCGACATCACCCAGAACGCCAAGAAGGTCGTTTACTGCGGCACCTTTACCGCAAAGGGCCTCAAGACTGAGTGCAAGGACGGCAAGCTCGTCATCACGCAGGAAGGCGCAAAGAAGAAGTTCGTTAAGCAGGTTGAGCATATCACCTTCTCCGGCGATTACGCGAACGAGGTACATCAGCCGGTTCTGTACATCACCGAGCGCTGCGTATTCGAGCTGCGTCCGGAAGGCGTTACCCTGACCGAGATCGCTCCGGGCATCGACCTGCAGACCCAGATCCTCGACCAGATGGACTTCGTTCCGAAGATGGCCGACGAGATCAAGACCATGGATGCTCGCATCTTCCGCGACGAGCTGATGGGTCTGGCTAACGACTAATCAATTCTTTTGTGCAGATTACGCAAACGGAAACTGGTCTTTTCATATAATTTTACAGAATCGACCAGTTTCCCTTGCATTCCGCTCGATAGTTTGATAAAATATTAACGAACTCAAAAATCGAGTTTTCATCACCATGCGGCGGCATAGTTTTTTCGCCGCATCAGTAGAAAAGGAGAAACAGCTAAATGAACGTTTACATCTGTTCCGCTGCCCGTACTGCAATCGGCACTTACGGCGGCACCCTCCGCGATGTACACTCCTCCGAGCTTGGCACCGCTGCTGCAAAGGCAGCTATCGAGCGTGCAGGCGTTGACAAGGAAGCAATCGACGAGGTTCTGTTCGGTCAGGTACTGCAGGGCGGCGTAGGCCAGAACGTAGCACGTCAGGTTTGCCTGAAGTCCGGTCTGCCGATCACCACCCCGGCTATGACCCTGAACAAGGTTTGCGCTTCCTCCATGCGTGCCATCTCCCTCGGCACCCAGATCATCCGTTCCGGCGAGAACAAGATGATGCTGGTAGGCGGCTGCGAGTCCATGTCCGGTGCTCCGTACATCTCCCGCGATACCCGCTGGGGTGCTCGCATGGGCGACAAGAAGCTGGTCGATATGATGGTATACGACGGCGTATTTGATGTATTCAACCAGTATCACATGGGCATCACCGCTGAAAACGTAGCTGAAAAGTACGGCATCACCCGCGAGATGCAGGACGAGATCGCTCTCGCTTCCCAGCAGAAGGCTGCTGCCGCTATCGCTAACGGCCGCTTCAAGGACGAGATCGTTCCGATCGAAGTCAAGAAGAAGAAGGAAACCGTTATCTTCGATACCGATGAGCACGTAAAGCCGAACACCACTCTCGAGATCCTCGGCAAGCTGCGCCCGGCATTCAAGAAGGACGGCGGCACCGTAACCGCAGGCAACGCTTCCGGCATCAACGATGCAGGCGCTGCTATGATCATCGCTTCCGAGGAGTTCGTTAAGGCAAACGGTCTCAAGCCGCTTGCTAAGGTTCGTGCCTGGGGCTCTGTAGGCTGCGATCCGTCCATCATGGGCGTAGGCCCGATCGAGTCCACCCGTCAGGCTCTGTCCCGCGCAGGTCTGACCGTTGCTGACCTCGACCTGATCGAGTCCAACGAGGCATTTGCTGCACAGGCTGCTGCTGTTAACCGTGAGCTTGGCTTCGACATGGACAAGGTTAACGTAAACGGCGGCGCAATCGCTCTGGGCCACCCGATCGGTGCAGCCGGCTGCCGCATCACCACCACCCTGATCTACGAAATGATCAAGCGCGACCTGACCATCGGTCTGGCTACCATGTGCATCGGCGGCGGTATGGGCGAAGCCATCATCGTTGAGCGCGACGAGCTCTGCAAGTAACACGCCTTGCACAGGCTTATAGGGGGTATCCAATACCCCCTATATACCCAAATCAGTTCCGTAGAAACTGATTTGGGATACCCGAATGACGCCGCCCACGGCGGCTGGGTCGGGGTGTGCTCTCATCTTATCGCCGCACTGCGGCGGAATAAGGTTTAGAGGACTACGGCCAAAACGCAGGCGCTAACCTTGCGCGACTTCTTGGTCGCGCTGCGCGGTACACGCCCCGCGTTTTTACGAACAGAAGCGCGCTTCTGTTCTATTTTGACTGCAAACATCCTTTGGATGTTTGGTAATCTCCGAATGGAGATTGCTTTTGAGCGTTTTACGCTCATAGCACATATTCTGAAAGGAAGTCTTAAAAATGACTGACGTAGTAATCGAAAAAAAGGGTCATGTTGCCATCGTTAAGATCGAGCACATGAAGGCTATGAACGCTCTGTCCACCGATATGTATGCACAGCTGGAAGAGGCATTCGACGAGCTGGCTAAGGATCTGGACGACGTTTATGCAGTAGTTCTGACCGGTTCTTCCACCGTCAACAAGAAGGGCAAGACCGTTAACTCCTTCGTTGCAGGCGCTGACATCTCCGAGATGGCTACCAAGACCTGTGCAGAGGGCAAGCTGTTCGGCAACGAGTCCAACCGCGTTTGCTGGAAGATCGAGAACTTCAAGCGCCCGGTCATCGCTGCTATCAACGGCTTCTGCCTCGGCGGCGGCTGCGAGCTGGCTATGTCCTGCGACATCCGCCTCGCTTCCGAGAACGCTTCTTTCGGTCAGCCGGAAGTTGGTCTGGGCATCACCCCGGGCTGCGGCGGCACCCAGCGTCTGGCTCGCTTCGTAGGCGCAGGCAAGGCTAAGGAAATGCTGTACACTGCTCGCGCTAACTACACCGCTCAGGACGCTCTGGACATGGGCCTCGTTAACTACGTATACCCGCTGGAGAACCTGCTCGACGAGGCTGTAAAGCTCGCTGAGGAGATCGCAGCACAGGCTCCGATCGCTGTTTCGCTGGTTAAGGAAGCTGTAAACGTTGGTATGCAGACCGACCTGAACTCCGCACTGAAGTTCGAGGGCAACTGCTTCGCACAGTGCTTCGCTACCGAGGACCAGAAGTACGGCATGGCTTACTTCCTCGACAAGAACCGCGACAAGCCGGCTAAGGAATTCAAGAATAAGTAAGCACTGAGGCATCACCGCACCATTACGCGGTATTGTCTTACGCAACTGCAATGGCGAAACCGCACAACGCAAAACAGGGATTGTGCGGTGTTGCCTTACACGTATACTGATGACCAATATTTATCAGATATGTACGCAAATACCTGTTCATCTATCCGCAAAGAGTGAGAGAGAGGTTGTAAATAGCATGAAAGTTTGTGTATTCGGCGCTGGCAACATGGGCGCACGCATCACTGAGGTATTCCTGAACGCCGGCCACGATGTAACGATGATCGACATTAAGCCGGAATTCACCGAGCGCGGCAAGACCGTTATCGCGCACGACTATGAGTTCCTCGTAAACAAGGGCAAGATGACCGCAGAGCGCAAGGACGAGCTGCTCGCTTCCCTCAAGACCTCGGTAGACCGCAAGGACGCTGCCGGTGCTGACTTCATCATGGAAGTTATTCTGGAGCGCATGGATCTGAAGAAGGATCTGCTGGAGGATCTGGACAAGATCTGCCCGGAGCACACCATCTTCGCCTCCAACACCTCCGGCCTGTCCATCACCGAGATGGCTGCCTGCATCCCGCATCGTGCGGACAAGTTCATCGGCTGCCACTTCTTCAACCCGGCTCAGATCATGAAGCTGGTTGAGGTTACCCGTGCGATCCAGACCTCGGACGAAACCTTTAAGACTGCGTTCGATCTGATGGCATCTCTGGGCAAGACTCCGGTTGCTGTTAACGAGGGCCCCGGCTTTGTTGTTAACCGCATCCTGATCCCGATGATGAACGAGGCTATGGGTATCGTTGCCGACGGCATTGCTTCTCCGGCTGACGTTGACATTGCAATGCAGCTCGGCGCTGGCATGAAGTCCGGCCCGCTGCACACCGCTGACCTCGTAGGCCACGATGTAAACCTCGCCATCATGGAAACTCTGTATCACGAAACCGGCGACCCGAAGTACCGTCCGCATCCGCTGATGCGTAAGATGGTTCGCGCTGGCTGGCTGGGCGTTAAGACCGGCAAGGGCTTCTTCGATTACGACGGCCCGTTCGGCAAGGAGATCACCAAGTAAACTTTTTTGCTTTGGATCACAGCAAAAGCCTCTGTACTGCGGTACAGAGGCTTTTTTCTATCTTCTCAACCTGTGAAAATTTTCGCAAATTGCACAATATTCGCCAGAAATGTTTATTTATTTTGCTGTTTTTTCTGCAAGCTATGGTAATTTTTTAACAAATACGATATAATATTAACTGTATGGGAAATACCATCGAATCAGCGCTGCCGATACGGCAAAGGCAACCAAATCGCCGCACAAGGCCGCAAAAACCGCGTATCGTGTCCGTTTGAGCCCTAAGTGTCCGCTGTATACGCTGATAGTGTACAGACTGGTTTCCGAGGCGCCGAGCATCACCGCTGCCACACGCCCGGCATAGCTGTCCGGCCCGCAGCGCTGCATGATCTCGCTGCCCATGGCAAGCCCGCCTCCTCCGCTGATCGGCTTGAGCAGCACCAGCGCCGTGCATTCCTCCGGTATGCCCAGCAGCCCAAATGCGGGCGCGAGCACGCC
>CAKSVR010000037.1 GCA_934504345.1 uncultured Agathobaculum sp.
CGAAATCAACCGGCTGATTCCAATCTTGACTTGCAGTGATTTGGATAAAGTGAAAGCTGAAATCAAAAAGCAATTAGACTGACAAATTCTGGTTTGTTTATGCAACATGTGTTAAACTCGCTGAATAAGAAAGGAAAAGGGGCCATAGTTGTTCCAATTGGTTTTTTAACAGCAAAAAGCGGAGTTGCAAAAAATGTATTAACCCACATTGTTGATGAGCATATTGTGTATGGTGTTATAAGTATGCCATCTAATGTTTTTGCTAACACTGGCACGAATGTATCCGTTCTATTTTTTGATAATTCCAGAAAGGCGGAAAAGGTCGTGCTCATTGACGCTTCTAAAATGGGCGAAGAATACAAAGACGGAAATAATCAGAAACGTCGTCTGCGTGATTTTGAGATTGAGCAGATTGTTTCCGCTTTCCAGAACAAAGAGGCTGTCGATGATTTCTCTGTTGCTGTTACATACGATGAAATCAAAGCCAAAAAGTACTCTCTCGCTGTAGGTCAGTATTTCGATGTAAAAATCGACTGGCACTTTTGAAGGTGCTTTAACCCCGTACCTTGGAAAAATATTTGGTTCAGCTCTGGCTTGATTGAAAGCAGCAGCAAATACAAATAGTCTTCCAAATCGGAGTTAGCGGTTATGCACCATGTATCGGTAGAATATGCAGCCTCTCCAACGTAAAACTTGACCCTGACATTGCCACCGGTATTTAGGAAACAGTTTCGACCATCTACCATACCGCAATCCCATTCAAGGATTGCATCGCCGCTTGTAAAGAACGGATAATCTCCGCTTTTTCCTTTTGCTTCGCCGACCTGGACAGATGATTTATTGTTTTCTGCAATGATTTCTCCAAGCTTTCCGTTCGGCTGCTTTTTGAAGAACAGGTGCATATAAGTATCATACGCCATTTGCTCTAAATTATCATTTACTTTATCAATTACGGGAAATTCTATATGTATGGAAAATTCAAGTGAATTACCGTCGCGCCAAATAACTTTGCACCGTAACATTATCCCGCCAGTGCGCGAGATGGAGTACACTCGTGGCACGCAGGGCCAGTCGGTCGAGAATCCACGGCCGGCCCTGCTTGATGGCTAAATCTTTATTCTTGCCGCGTAGAACATACGGCTTGTCGAAGAAACTCAACGGTTCGAGGTGTCCGCGATGCTTTTTGTTGAGTTGGTGCCACTGGGTCGCAACCTCTTTGTACAACGCTTTGCGGAATTTCGGGTCCTTGGCCTGCTCGGTGTAGTAGGTGCAAATGTTCATCGCATACTCTCGCCGTTGGCCGTGGTAATCGAAATTGCGGCCAAAATCTCCGGCAATGAACAATTTGCGATGTGAGCCGTCGAAGAATTTTTCGACTTGAGAAATGTCTTTGTCGCAAACCCGCTGCTCCTGATATTTACCGCCTTTGCCAGCGCTGCGTTTAAACTCACTGGATGCACGAATTGGTTTGTGAATATCTTTGATTGCGATACCTGTCGCTTTGCAAATCGGCACAAGATAATTGTGAATGGTAGACGCAGATTTACCCTCGACCTCGAGTTGGTTTTCGTAGCGTTGGATTTCGTCCTTGCCGATTTCGCTTAAATTTCGGATACCGTAGCTTTTGAAAACACTGGCCGCTTTGTGACACCAGTTGCAATAATTCTCTCGCGTTTGAAATGATACCGACTGTGAAAGGTCTTGTCGCTCCATCAATCCCGGCGCATTGATGAGCTGATGAAAAAGACTTCCGTTGTTATTTCGTCTGCCCATAAAATTCTCCTATACAAAAATTGTTTTGCGAATGGGTATAGTTATCCCATGATTTTTGTGCCTCCGCACCGGGGATTTCAACCCGCCACGCCGTTCAACTCTCGCCCGAGAGACATCTTTTTTGTTCGCTGATATTCGAATCAGTGGGAAAGATGATAAACCTATGTGGGCGAATTAGTTGGGAAACAAATGGGTTTCGAACAACCTAACATCTATATGAAGAAAAAAATCGTGAGAGGCTACAATCATTGCTGTAGAAAAGCTAGTGGTGCATCGGTGATATTTGAGAAAATCCGATTGAGCACCTGCTTAATCGGTTATATTGCACTTTTTCGTGCAATATAACCTTTAAGCCATTCGCGTTCGATGTGTTATTTACGACCAATAATTGCAGCAGTAGATTGGTGAACGACAGTAAATATTTGTCATGTCATGCGCTCGTCCGAGCCGCCGGTGTTCGCCAATTCCGTTTCGATTGCACACGTCCCAACTTTGATTGTGATTGCGTTTTTCATTGAAAACACAACCATGGACGCTGTTTCAAGGTGCATATCGTGCGGTTTTCATAACCGCTGGAAACAATTACTTGAAACAACTAAAGCCTCCTTTTCGTCAAATAAATCTCCTACAATATCAACATGGCAGAATCGATGGTCGCCAAAAACACAACAGCACCGAAAATCCGGAGATTTCGGTGCTGTTAGCGTATAATATGCAATTATTTACAGAAAAATGAAAACGGCGAAAAAGTTGCAGCCAGAAAGCGGGCGAAAAACCCCGTAACCAGAAAAAATCGAACAAAAACCGTATAAGAAACATCAAAATCATTGCATCAAAAAGACGAAAAAAGACGCGAAATCGAAAAATATACGATTTTTTCAGTCCAGACCCCGTAATCATTACGGTTTCCCCGAAATCATAAAATCAGGGGTCAAAATCACATACGGGGTTTGGTTGCAAAAATGCGGTTTTTCGGGATTTTTGAGGTGATAAGAACACCGTCGAATTGTACAAATACAGATGACAAAATTCGTGTAGATATACAAAATAATTATTGATTGAAAAGCGGAAAATAGCAAGTGTAGTGATATAGAAATTGGGAAATGTCAATGTTTGTAGTTCTATAATCATTGCTAAAATCAATAATCTTTGAAAAAATCATAAAACATTGTACCTAAAAATATAGACCGAAGTCGAAAAAATGCTGCATTTTGCAGTTCAACTTCGGTCTATTTTTCAATCTGGAATGTGCTCGAGAATGTCCTCGATTCTGCAATCAAGCTGGTTGCAAATCTTGTTGAGCGTTTCCATCGATACCTCTTTATTCTTACCTAAACTGGCAAGTGTGTTCGGTGTTAGATGTGCAACTGCTGCCAAGTCTATACGTTTCATGCCCTTGTCGAGCAGCAGTTTCCATAGTCTTATATAGGACCAAGCCATGCGAATTCCTCCTATATATATGTCCATGTTCATATTATGTTGCAGAAATGCAAGCGAAACGGGCTTATTTAGCGAACCCGGATTTTCCTCCAGTCGAAATTGTTAGACAGCGTGTAGGCACACCTACACGCTGTTTTTGCTTTCAAATACAATTTCAAGGGAGGATTCTTTATGAATTCCAAGCATTTAGTTGGTGGACTTGGCATGACCACAACCGGAGAGCAGGTGACTGTTATTGTCTACCCGTACCGCCTGCCGAAGCGTTTGAAGCCGCTTACAGCGTGCATTCTCGAAACGCAGAAGAACTTCGGTGAGGGTGCAATCGGAACGGTACTGCTGCTCTGCATCGACCCGAAATCTAAGTTCGAGCTGGTAAGCCGCAACGGTTTGCGCGTGGTTATCGTGCCGCCGAACCACCCGCTGTTCCGTGAAACGCTGGAAACCATGCCGCGCCTGTGCGGGTTCGTGCATCTGGTTTACGCCGCGCTGCACGATCTGGCATCCGGTGTCGCGCCGAGCAAGGTGTTCGCCTATGCGGTGAACCAGTGCCCGAACGATTACCGCGAGTGGAGTAAGGGTATCGGGGACGAGGCAGACGAAGTTCTGTCGTACATCATCGCTGAGTTGTCCACCGACCACAAATTCTATCGCCAGTTCGCCGTTTTTGCTGATTGAGGGAGGTTTTTCCATGAATAACATCGCAACTTTTCAGGACGCTTTTCGTAAAATCCAGACCGTAGACACCGTTTATTTGAACGATACCGTTCAGCACTTCCGCAACCACGCAATGGAACTGAGCAAGGCCGACTTGAAAGAGCTGACCGATGTGCTCGAAAACGACATCTGCCGTGAAATCGAGCGTATCACCAACGACCTGCACATTGAGTATTTCAACAAGGCCGACCGTGACTGTCAGCTTGTCACGCTGGTCAACCAGATGTCTGAGAGCGACCGCCGCACCTTTCAGATTTACGACTTTCTGATGTATCCTTGGCGTGACGGAGCACCGGAAGCTCGGCTCTTGCTCATTGACTGTTTCGAGGACGAACTGTTCTTTCTCACGCCGAACGTGGTGGTTACCCACCACACGCCAGAAGAAGTCAACAAGGCTATCGTGATGCTCATGCATCTGTTTCACATGTTAACAATCGCCGACTTTCAGAAGATTGCCGTACCGATGCACTGCAATGTCGAGGGTTATCTTTATGCACTTTTGACTGGTTGTGTATCGCGCGAACTTGACCCGCTTTGCCACATCGACGAACTCGAAATGGCGGTTTTATATCGCGGACGGCACAATGATTTGGTGCAGGAATTGTTCAGATTGCACCATCTTCTGATGAAGATTTACGCTGATGGAAAACTGTTTTAACGGTCTTGGAGGTTACGATTATGAATAATTTTGCTATTGAAGCTGTACAATCTCTGTTCGAAAATATGCTGAGCGTTCCGCAGTCCGAATTGGAAACAACTGTTATGCGCTTCCGTGAGGAAGTCAAGAACCTTGGTGAGCCGGAACGGCTCGCCGTCACCGGAGATTTGGTGCTTCGGGTGCAGGAGCTTGCATGGGAACTCGGTGACCGTTTCGGTCTGGACTGCATGAATCTGGACGAGCTGGAGTTCAATCTGCTGGATTATGAAAGCCAGATGACTGAAAAGGAGAAGCGCGTTTTCGATTGGTTTCTGTTCTTCCAGTACCCGTGGCCTAATGGCGCTCCTAGCTGTGTGCTTTATCTGGTAAACTGTTTTGAGGGCAAGCTGTTCTTCATGTTGCCGGACATCATCCTCGGTGAAAACAAGATGGAGGATTTGAATCACATGATTATGATGCTGAAAGAACTGTTCGAGCACGTTTCTTTTCAGGATTTTCAAAAGGTCGCCCTGCCGCTCCATCGTGATACCGAGTGCTGCCTGCACGCGCTTCTGGACGGCAATTTTCCGCCATGTCTTAGCCCGATGCAGGACATTGACGAAATGGCAGGTCATGTCAGCCGTCCGCATCCTGACCCCTTTATTGATGGGCTGTTTCGTCTGCATTTCACTCTGAAAGGAATGTATCTTGAGGGAAATTTGAACGAATATCAACCGTTTTAATGTTTGAGGGCATAAGAAAACAGGAGCGCAGCAGCGCTCCTGTTTTTCTTCACATCGACTTAATACATACTATGAAGGTAAGAGGTCTAAAGCCTCCACATATTTCAACAGTGTGGAATGTCTATCGTAAGCAATGCACGAAATATTGTCTCTCGAATTATATAAATTCACGAACCCTTTTCCATACGGAAAGGACTTTATATGAACAAATTTGCATCTTTATCACTCCACGAGGGAGGTGATGCTCAATGAAAGGAAGCTTACAGAAAAAGCATGGTAAGTATTACGTCGTAGTTTACCAAAAGGATGAAAACGGAAAACTTCGTCAAAAGTGGATTCCAACAGGAATTTCATCCAAAGGACGTAACCAGACAAAAGCAGATGCGGCACTGCACCGCATTTTAACGGAATTAGAAGCGCAAAATACGAAATCAACTTCGTTTCTTGTCACAAAACTCAAATTTGTTGAGGCTTTGCTGGCTTGGGTCGAATATAAGAAGTATGAAATCCGCACGAACACCTATGAATTGTACACTTTGAATCTTAATAGGCATATTATACCGTTTTTCGAGAAGAAAAACAAGCTGGTCACGGAAATTACGATAGATGATATTGAAGATTACTACAAGGCGAAATTAAAGGAGGGATTGTCTGTAGAAACAATTAAAAAGCACAATATTATTATTCGCGGCACGCTCGAAAGGGAGTTGGACAAGGGAACAATTTCGTCCAATCCTTGCGACCGTGTTCGTATTCCGCGCCAGAATCGACAGGACCGGTTTAAGGGTCAAGCCTATACAGCCGAGCAGGCCGGCAAGCTGCTCGAAGTCATTCACGGAGAAGTGTTGGAGCCGGTTATCATGCTGGGTCTGTTGTTTGGTATGCGCCGCAGCGAAGCGCTTGGATTGCGTTGGAGCGACATCAATTTTAAGAATCAGACCATTGTTATCTCCAATACGATGACTCAAATGCGTACGCTGCTCATTGATGAGCACACCAAGTCCTTTACAAGCCACCGTATGCTCAGCGTGATGGATGATGTAATCGGATACTTCAAGCGCTTGAAAGCGCAGCAGGAAGCAAATAAACGCGAATACGGCGATAAATACCACGACTCCGATTTTGTGTGCGTCTGGCCGGACGGCCGCATCATCCTGCCGGGCTATGTTTCGCACAACTTTAAGAAGTTGCTGGCGAAGTACGACCTGCCGGAAATTCGTTTTCATGATTTGCGCCATACAGCTGGCAGTCTGCTTTTGGCACAGGGCGTAAACATTAAGCAGATTCAGGAATTTCTCGGTCACGCTGATGTAACGACCACGCTGAACATCTACACGCACACCGATGAAAATGCAAAAAAGGAAACCGCTGCCGCGATGGGAAAGGTGCTGAAAATCGTCTAATACAATGCTAATGTTAGCACAAAGAATTTAGTGCGAAAACAGAGGTCGTGCAAAGTATTAGACACCGGTATTAGACACCACTTTTTCACAAATTACATCATAAAATTAAACACCGTAAAAAGTACAGAAAAAGAGCTGAAGTCAAAAGATTTCAGCTCTTTAACTTGGTGCGGATGGGGGGACTTGAACCCCCACGTCCTTGCGAACACTAGCACCTGAAGCTAGCGCGTCTGCCATTCCGCCACATCCGCATGTGGTATTTACTTCTGCACTGAAAGGAAATGGTGCGAGTGACGGGACTTGAACCCGTACGTCGTTCGACACACGCCCCTCAAACGTGCCTGTCTACCAGTTCCAGCACACTCGCATTTTGTTCTCAATCGAGTCGCCTCACTGTCAGCGACAAGAATTATTATATCCATGTGAGCGTGAAATGTCAACACTTTTTTTCAAAAACTTTTGAAAAATTTCCGGCGCCGCAAAATGTGCGTTTTGTTTGTCGGCCTGAGTGGTTTGTGATACAATAAGAGCAGCTAAAAACTTCACACACAAAGGGAGGAAAACTTCGGTGCTTTCTAAAAAAAGTAAGGCGATCGGTTTTATCATCATGTCGGCGTTCGGCTTTGCGATGATGGCGGCATTTGTGCGGATGGCGGGCGAGCTGCCGTTCACGCAGAAAACGTTTTTCCGCAATCTGGTGGCAGTGGCGGTGGCCGCTGTCGTGCTGTGCCGCGAGAAAGTCGGCTTCAAATGGGAAAAGGGCAATCTGCCGCTGCTCGTCATGCGCGCGACCTGCGGCACACTCGGCATTTTCTGCAACTACTACGCCATCGACCATCTGGTGCTGGCCGATGCGAACATCCTCAACAAAATGTCGCCGTTCTTCGCCATCATCTTCTCGCTCATCCTGCTGAAAGAACGCGCCACCGTGTTCCAGTATGCGGCGGTGCTGGCGGCGTTCGGCAGCAGTATGCTCATCATCAAGCCCGGCTTCTCGTCCGCCACATTCCCGGCCGTCATCGGCCTGCTGGGCGGCATGGGCGCGGGTGCGGCCTATACCTGTGTGCGCGCGCTCAGCAAAAAAGGCGAAAAGAGCGCCCGCATCGTGTTCTTCTTTTCGATGTTCTCCACGCTGGTGTGCGTGCCGTTTATGATCGTGGATTACCAGCCCATGACTTGGGGCCAGTTCTTCTGCCTGATCGGCGCGGGCGCATCGGCGGCGCTGGGTCAGTTCGGCGTAACGCTCGCGTATGCCAACGCACCGGCAAAAGAGATCTCGGTGTTCGATTACACGCAGGTCATCTTCTCGGCCATCCTCGGCTTTTTCCTGTTCGGCCAGCTGCCGGACGGCTGGAGCGCGCTCGGCTATCTGCTGATCTGCGGCATCTCGGTGACGGTGTTCCTGTACAACCGCAAGCTGGAGCGCAGGGGACAGTAACATGATCGAATATGAGCTGATCCGCTCGAGGCGCAAAACGCTTGCCGTTCAGGTAACACGCGAGGGCCGTGTCCTTGTCCGCGCACCGCTGCGGCTGGCGAAATACCGCATCGAGCAGTTCGTCACCGAGCACGCCGGCTGGATAACTCATGCGCTTGCCGCGCAGCAGACCCGCCGCGAGGCGCATCCCGAGCCGGATGCCGCAAAGCAGGCCGAGCTCATCCGCCGCGCGAAAGAGGAGCTGCCGCCCAAGGTACGGTACTATGCCGACCTCATGGGACTGTACCCAACAGGTCTGAAGATCACCTCGGCAAGGACAAGGTTCGGCTCATGCAGCGGAAAGAACAGCATCTGCTTTTCGTGGCGGCTGATGGATTACCCGGAGCCCGCCATCGACTACGTTGTCGTACACGAGCTGGCGCACATCGCGCACCATGACCACAGCCCGCAGTTCTGGGCGCTGGTGGAGCGGTATCTGCCGGATTATCGTCAGCGCCGCGCCATGCTGCGCGAGTAAGGGAGAGAAAACGCCATGAACATTCTCGGACAGGATTTGCAGCGCCTTGCCGCGCACGCCGCGCGCGAAGCACGCCCGCGCCTTGCAGCTGACCCGTATCGTCAGCGGTTTCACCTGATGCCGCCGGTCGGCTGGATGAACGACCCGAACGGGCTGTGCTTTGACGGCACATTCTACCATGTGTTCTACCAGTACGGCCCATTTGACCCAACAGGCGGCGTAAAATTCTGGGGACACTATCGCAGCCGCGACCTGCTGCGCTGGGACAGTCTGCCGCCCATGCTGTGCCCGGACGAGCCGTGGAATGTACACGGCGTGTATTCCGGCTCGGCGCTGGCCGAGGATGGCAGGCTGTACCTGTATTACACGGGCAACGTGCTGCACGGCGGCGCACACGACTACACACATTCCGGCCGAGAGCACAACACCGCGCTGGCTGTATCGAGTGACGGCGTGACGGTCGATTCCAACGAATGCCTGATGCACAACTGCGATTATCCGCGCGGGCTGACCTGTCATGTCCGCGACCCGAAAGTGTGGGCGCAGAACGGCAGATACTATATGGTGCAGGGCGCCCGCACGAGCGATGACCGCGGGGAAGTGCTGGTGTTCGAATCCGCCGACAAGCGGCACTGGACACACATCAATACCATCACCACACCGGAAAAATTCGGCTATATGTGGGAGTGTCCCGACCTGTTTTGCTTAGACGGGCAGTGGTTTCTGGCACTTTCGCCGCAGGGCGTGACAAAACAGGGAAACCATTACCAGAACGTCTATTCCTGCGGTTATTTTCCGCTGTACGGCGATTTTCGCGGTGACTGCACGCTCGGCGCGTTCCGGGAGCTGGATTTCGGCTTTGACTTCTACGCGCCGCAGAGCTTTTCGGACGGCAGACGCCGTTTGCAGCTCGGCTGGCTGGGCCTGGGCGATATTCCGTACCGCAACCCGACCGTATCGAACGGCTGGCAGCACTGCCTGACCGTGCCGTGCGAGCTTGTGCGCGATGGTGACACGCTGCGCCGCATTCCTGCGCCGGAGCTGACCGCGCTGCGCGGAGAACGCATCCCGCCGGACAGAGCACAGGTGTTCGACATGGAAAGTGTCACCAGAGCGAGCGGGCGGCTTGTCATCCGCGGCAGCGCCGTGGTAGAATGGGAGCCCGGACTGCTCACGCTGACGTTCGAACACGGCGGCGCGGGCCGCGATACCCGCCGCGCGGACATCGGGCAGGTGCGAAGCCTCCGCGTGCTGGCGGACAGCTCCTCGCTCGAGCTTTTCGTCAATGGCGGCGAAGCGGTGCTGACTGCGCGGTATTATCCTGAACCGCAGTCGCGCGGCATAGAATTTTCCGGCATGGAGCCCGAAATCTGGACAATGAATGAAATGGGAATCGATTATGAACCAATATAAGATATTAGCACTCGACCTTGACGGCACACTGCTCGATGCACGCAGCCGTATTCCAAAAGAGAACGCCCGCGCGGTGCGCCTCGCCCAGCAGGCAGGCGTGCAGATCGTGCTGTGCACCGGACGGAACGTGCGCGAGGTGCGCCGCTTCAGCGAGCAGCTCGAGGCCGAGCCGGACTGGCTCGTCACCGCGAACGGCGCGGCAGTGCAGAAGCCGAACGACACCGAACCGGCATTCTTCGACGGGCTGGACGAGCGGATGCTCGGCATCATCCTGACGGAGTGCGCCGCCATCGACACCGACCCGTGCCTGTACACCACACAGGATTTGTACTACGGCCATGCGTTCCGGCATTTTCTTGAAAATTTGCAGCGGCGCGGCAGAGTCGTGATGGACGAGGCGGACGAAGGCTATCACTTCGTTGCGGACAGAAATGCGTGGCGCACGGTGCTGAAAAACGAGCCGCGCCCGTTCACAAAGGCGATATTCTACCACGACGACCCGGAGGCCATCGCGCCGCTGACAAAGGCGCTGGAGCGGTACGGCATCTTCGAGCTCGCGCCGTCCGTCATGTACGGCGGAGAGCTGCGTAACGTGGAGGTCAACCGCATGGGCGTACACAAGGGGCGCGGACTGGAATGGCTGGCGCAGCACCTCGGCTGCACGCTGGAAAACGTCATCGCCATCGGCGACAGCGAAAATGACCTGACCATGCTGCAAATGGCGGGTCTGGGCGTGGCGATGGCGAACAGCGAACCGTCCATCCGCGCCGCCGCGGACGTTATCACGGGCAGCAACACGGAGAACGGCGTGGCACAGGCGGTCTATCGGTATATTCTGGAGGGATAACATGAAAAAGACAGTGGCGATCGGAGAGCTCCTTATCGATTTCGTGCCGCAGCAGCGCGGCTGTGCGCTCGATGAGGTCGTGCAGTTCGAGCGGGTCGCGGGCGGCGCGCCGGCCAACGTGGCAACGGCGATCGCGCGGCTCGGCGGCAGGGCGCAGATGGTTTCGCAGGTGGGCGAGGATGCCTTCGGCACGCATATCCTCAAAACGCTGCACGCGAACGGCGTGGATACGTCCGCTGTGTTCCGCACGGCACGCGCCAACACCGCGCTGGCGTTCGTGTCACTCGATAAGGACGGCAACCGCGAGTTTTCGTTCTACCGCAATCCCTCGGCGGATATGTTCCTCGAGGAAGGCCAGATAGAGCCCGGCCTGTTCACGGACTGCGCCGCGCTGCACTTCTGCTCGGTCGATCTGATAGATGCGCCGGTCAAGCAGGCGCACCGAAAGGCCATCGCGCTGGCAAAGCAGGCGGGTGCGCTCGTTTCGTTCGACCCGAACGTAAGACTGCCGCTGTGGGACAGCCCGGAGAGCTGTCAGGCGGCCATCCGGGAGTTCCTGCCGTGCGCGGATCTCGTGAAGCTGTCGGACGATGAAGTGACGTTCTGCACCGGCTGCACGACCGAGCGGGAGGCCGCCGAAAAGCTGCTGACACAGGGCTGCAGGCTGCTGCTCGTCACGCGCGGCGCGGGCGGCGCGGCGGCGTACACACCGAACGCACACGCCGAGGTCAAGGCGCTTCCGGCGAACGTCGTGGATACCACCGGCGCGGGCGATTCGTTCATCGGGTCGTTCCTGCACCAGCTCACGCGCGATGGCATCACCGCGGATGCACTCGCCGCACTTTCCGAGGCGAAACTCGCGGAATACCTCGCGTTTTCGTCCAAATGTGCGGCGTTCACCGTAGCGCATAAGGGCGCGGTGATGGCACGGATGGAGGACATATAAACCTATTCCGTAGGGCGGGGTGACCTCAGAAGGTGAATTGTCCGAAGGACAAGAGAAGCCACCCTGGGGTGCCCCGCCGTCGTGACCGGGTGCTTTCGCTTATGTGCGGCGGGATGAGGTCATCCCGCCCTACATTTTACCGAGAAATGGGATGTGCCGAACGATAAACTGATTTTCGTCATGCAAAAATGTTGCACAGCGGGGCCTCTTATGGTATAATCTTGAGGTTAAAGAACTTGAGGTAAAGCAATGACGATTCTTGGCATCGACCCGGGCTACGGCACGATCGGATACGGCGTGGTGCGGTTCGACAATATGAAATTCACGCCGGTGCAGTACGGTGCGGCAAAGACCGCGCCCGGCACGCCCATGCACCTGCGTTTATGCGAGATCTACGACGATATGTGCGCGCTGGTGGACACGTTCCATCCGGACGAGGTGGCGATAGAGGAGCTGTTCTTCTCGAAGAACGTCACCACCGGCATTCAGGTGGCGCAGGCGCGCGGCGTTATCCTGCTGGCGCTGGCGCAGAAAGGGCTGCATCCGGTGTCCTACACGCCCAATCAGGTGAAATTATCTGTCGTCGGCTACGGCGGCGCGGAGAAAAAGCAGGTGATGGAAATGACCAAGAGCATCCTCCATCTCACCAAGCTGCCGCGGCCGGACGATGCGGCGGATGCACTCGCGCTGGCCATCTGCCACGGGCATTCGCGGCAGGCGATGCGCTATGAGGGCTTATTGTAAGGCAACACCGCACAATTAAAGCGGCGGTGCTTTGCGGAAATTTGGTGTCCTGACTTTGTTGCAGTTTCACGGTAATACATCAAGTATTACCGCAAAACTGTGCCTCGTCAGTACGCAAAATTTACTCGCAAATCACTCTTGTTCAATTATGCGGTATTGCCGTAACGATTTACGAGGTTTAGACAGATGTTTTATTATGTAGACGGCAAGGTGACAGTGCTCCGGCAGGGACTTGCGGTGATCGACTGCGGCGGTGTGGGCTACGCCTGCCACGCTTCGCAGAACACCATCGGCAAGCTGAAAGCCGGCGAAAATGCCCGCCTGCTGACCTATCTCAACGTCCGCGAGGGCGTTTTTGAGCTGTACGGCTTCATCGACGAGGAGGAGAAATCCTGCTTTGAGATGCTGACGAGCGTGAACGGTGTCGGCCCGAAGGCCGCGCTGTCCATCCTGTCGGTCGCGCCGCCGGACAGACTGGCGCTGTCCATCATCACCGGCGATGAGAAGATGCTCATGCAGGCGCCCGGCATCGGTAAGAAGATCGCCCAGCGCATCGTACTCGAGCTGCGCGACAAAATGAGCAAGGAGCAGCTTCAGACTGCTTCCGCTGCCTCTCCGGCGGCGGTCGAGATGGCTTCCGGCGGCGTAAACCACACGCAGGAGGCTGTTGCGGCGCTCATGGTGCTCGGCTACACACAGGCCGAGGCGCTCGGTGCGATGAAAGGACTGGACACCGCCGGCATGGAGGCGGACGAGATCATCCGCCAGTGCCTGAAAAAGCTGGTCAAATCGGTTTGACGGGGTAGGAGAGTGTACCTTTGAGTATTGAATTTTCCGGCGGCATGGCGGATGATGAACGCATCATCTCCACCCGCCAGCTGAGCGAGGACGAAACCGAGAACTCGCTTCGCCCGAAGAGCATGGACGATTACATCGGCCAGACCAAGGTGAAGGAGAATCTCAGCATTTATATACAGGCCGCGAAGATGCGCGGCGAATCGCTCGACCACACGCTGCTGTACGGCCCGCCGGGCCTCGGCAAGACCACGCTCGCGGGCATCATCGCGGCGGAGATGGGCGTGAATATCCGCGTAACGAGCGGCCCGGCCATTGAAAAAGCGGGAGATCTGGCGGCTTTGTTGACAAATCTCTCGGAGAATGATATTTTGTTTATTGACGAGATCCACCGCCTCGACCGTGCGGTGGAGGAGATCCTCTATCCCGCGATGGAGGACTACGCACTCGATATTATCATCGGCAAGGGTCCGTCGGCGCGGTCCATCCGCATCGACCTGCCGCGGTTCACGCTCATCGGCGCGACCACCCGCGCGGGACAGATGACGAGCCCGCTGCGCGACCGCTTCGGCGTGATGCTGCGCCTCGAGCTGTACTCGCCCGAGGAGCTGTGCGGCATCGTGGAGCGCTCGGCCGGCATCCTGAACGTGCCGTGCGAGCACGAGGGCGCGTTCGAGATCGCCCGCCGCAGCCGCGGCACGCCGCGTATCGCGAACCGGCTGCTGCGCCGCGTGCGCGATTTCGCGCAGGTGCGCGGCACGGGCATCATCGACAAGGCCAGCGCCGACATGGCGCTGAAGGCCCTCGAAATCGACGGGCTGGGCCTCGACAATGTGGACCGCCGGATGCTGCAGAGCATCATCCTCAACTACGGCGGCGGCCCGGTCGGACTGGATACGCTTGCCGCCACCATCGGTGAGGAAGCGATCACTTTGGAGGATGTTTACGAGCCGTATCTCATGCAGATCGGCTTTCTCAGCCGCACGCCGCGTGGTCGCTGCGTGACGATGCAGGCTTATCGCCATTTGCATATGGAACCGGCGGATGGACAGCAGATGCTGTAATAGGGCATCGGCACAGACCGCCTTATCACAATGAAAGACAGGTGTTTTATTTGGGCAGATATTTTGGAACGGACGGCGTTCGCGGCGTTGCGAACTCGGAGCTGGATGCGCTGCTGGCCTTTAAGATCGGCGCGGCGGCGGCATACGCACTCACGCAGGAATCCGCGCACGGGCGCAAGGCCAAGCTGCTGATCGGCAAGGATACCCGCGTATCCTCGGATATGCTGGAGAACGCGCTGGTGGCCGGCATTTGCTCGGTCGGCGCGGATGTGGAGCTGCTCGGCGTCATCCCGACTCCGGCGGTGGCATACCTCACCATCAAGCACAAGGCGGATGCGGGCATCGTCATTTCCGCCAGCCACAACTCGTTTGAGTACAACGGCATCAAGATCTTTGCGGGCAACGGCTACAAGCTGCCGGATGAAACCGAGGCGAAGATCGAGGATCTCATCGACGATTTCGAGTCCATTCCGAAGATGACCCACGAAAAGATCGGCCGCGTGCTGAAAAGCGAGATCGACCCGGTCGTTGAGTACACCGATCACCTTGCCGACACCATCAAGGGCGACCTGTCCGGTCTGCGCGTGGCGGTGGACTGCGCCAACGGCTCGTCCTCCACGACGGTGGAGCGCCTGATGCGACTGGTCGAGTGCAAGGCGGAGATCCGTTTCTACGAGCCGGACGGCATCAACATCAACGCGGGCTGCGGCTCGACCCATCTGGGCAAGCTGAAGGAGCGCGTGCGCTCGGGCAGTTTTGACCTCGGCGTGGCGTTCGACGGCGATGCCGACCGCTGCCTCATCGTGGACGAAACCGGCGAGGAGCTGGACGGCGACCGCATCATGGCAGTCTGCGCGGCCCACATGAAGAAGGAGGGCAAGCTGCGCGGCGGTGCGTTTGTTGCGACCATCCTGTCCAACATGGGCCTGCACGCCTACGCCGAAAAGAACGGCATGAAGATCGAGTGCTCCAACGTCGGCGACCGCTATGTGCTCGAAATGATGCTCAAAAAGGGCTATATTCTGGGCGGCGAGCAGTCCGGCCACGTTATCTTCCTCGAGTACGCCTCCACGGGCGACGGCGAGCTGACCGCATTGCAGTTCATGTCCATCCTCAAGGCCAGCGGCAAGAAGTGCTCGGAGATCGCAGCCGAGGTCGAGCCGTGGCCGCAGCTGATGATCAACGTCAAGGTGCCGAATGACAAAAAGGCGACCTTGCAGGAGCTTCCCGCGGTCAAATCGGCCATCGATGCGGCCTCTGCGGAGCTGGGCAATAACGGCCGCATCCTCGTCCGTCCGTCCGGCACGGAAGCGCTCGTGCGCGTGATGGTAGAGGGCACGGACAGCGAACAGGTCGATGTGCTGGCAAAAAAGGTTGCCAAAGTCATCGAGTCTGTTGTATAATGAGATAGAGCCAACGGGAGTGGGTGTGGTTTGCACACCCACTTTCTTCATTCTGACACCGAATGGTGCATGGGAGGTGAGAGTATCTGCACACAAGTGAATAATATGCCAAGCGCCAGAACTGCGGTGCAGCCGGTATCGCAGTTGACGAGGAAAGGGTTTATCGAAAGTATTCGGCGGGTGCCCTTCGGTCACAAGTGGGTTGATCGTCAGCAGGCTGTTAAAACATACGGGCGACCGTATCGACAGAGCAGTCATGCATAACGCACTATTTTTATACCCTTTTTCAGCTTGTTACGAAGTGACAAGCTGAAAAACAAAGACAACTGTTAACCGCATATATTGAGGTAAGGCTCATACTGAAATGCTGCGGACATTATATGAAACGATCATATTTACCGTTACAAAGGAGTAAACTATTATGTGTGGAATCGTTGGATTTACCGGACGCGAGAACGCGCTCCCGATCTTGATCAGTGGTCTGTACAGTCTGGAGTACCGCGGCTATGACTCCGCCGGTGTGGCGGCGTTCACCAAGGACGGCCTGCGCGTTGTCAAGGCCCGCGGCCGCATCGCCAACCTCGAGGAGAAGATCAAGGAAGAGGGCGGCGATATGTACTGCACCTGCGGCATCGGTCATACGCGCTGGGCAACTCACGGTGAGCCGTCCGACCGCAACTCTCATCCGCATCTGGGCGGCAAGGGCAAGGTCGCAGTCGTACACAACGGCATCATCGAGAACTACAAGGAGCTGCGTGAGCGCCTCGAGGCGCACGGCTACGAGTTCAAGTCGGAAACCGATACCGAAACCGTAGCGCATCTGGTGGATTATCTGCACACCGGCAAGCAGGAGGATCTCGCACAGACCGTTCTGCAGGCCGTTCAGCGCCTGCGCGGCTCGTATGCGCTGGGCGTTGTGTCCATGGACAACACTGAGGAGATCGTAGCGGCGCGCCGCGGCAATCCGCTGGTCATCGGCCTCGGCGAGGGCGAGAACATGATCGCCTCCGACATTACCGCTATCATCGGCCGCACCAAGCGCTACATCATCCTCGATGATAACGAGGTCGCAGTCGTTCGTCCGGACAGCGTTGTCGTGATGAACGAGTTCGGCGACAAGATCGAAAAGGAAATCCAGACCGTAACGTGGGATATGTCCGCTGCGGAAAAGGGCGGCTATCAGCACTTCATGCTCAAGGAGATCATGGAGCAGCCCAAGGCCGTTGCCGACACGGTCACGCCGCGCATCAAGAATGATTCGGTGCTGTTCGAGGACAACGGACTGACCGACGAGCGCCTGCGCGAGATCGAGCACATCCACATCATCGGCTGCGGCTCTGCGCTGCACGCGGGCATGGTCGGCAAGCGTGTCATCGAGGCGATGTGCCGCATCCGCTGCACGGCGGAGGTCGCGAGCGAGTTCCGCTACGAGAACCCCATCATCGGTAAAAAGGATATGTGCATCGTTATCAGCCAGTCCGGCGAAACCGCCGATACGCTGGCGGCGATGCGGCTGGCAAAGCAGGCGGGCGCGTTCACCATTGCCATCGTGAATGTGGTTTCGTCCACCATCGCCCGCGAGGCGGACGGCGTGCTGTACACATGGGCAGGCCCGGAGATTTCGGTCGCCACCACCAAGGCGTACTCCGCGCAGCTGTCCGCGCTGTACCTCATCTCGGTCAAGATCGCGCGTGTGCGCGGCCTCATCTCCATCGGCGACGAGCGTGCGCTCTGCGCTGAGCTCCAGCGCCTGCCGGAGTGCATCGAGCAGACCCTGAAATGCCAGTCGGATATGCAGCGCATCGCAACGCTGTACGCGAACCGCTCGAGCGTGTTCTTCCTTGGCCGCGGGCTGGACTATGCCGCCGCGCTCGAGGCTTCGCTCAAGCTCAAGGAGATCTCCTACATCCACTCGGAGGCTTACGCTGCCGGTGAGCTCAAGCACGGCACCATTTCGCTGATCGAGGAGGGCACGCTGGTCGTTGCGCTGGCAACGCAGCCCGCGCTGTTCGAAAAGACCGTGTCCAACATCCGCGAGGTCGTAGCGCGCGGCGCGAGTGTCGTACTCGTCACCACGGACGACTTTACGGGCGACGAATCGGTTTGTCAGCATATCGTGCGCCTGCCCAAGTGCCTGTATGAGTTCTCGGCTTCGCTGTCCATCATCCCGATGCAGCTGCTGGCATATTACATCGCCGTTGAGCGCAACTGCGATGTCGATAAGCCGCGTAACCTCGCGAAATCCGTAACAGTCGAGTAAAAAACGGTCATTTGTTGTTGAAATCTCATAAAAACGGACAGCTGTTTTTGTGGGATACCGGCAAAATGACAAGGTTTTCTTGACATTTCCAATTATAGCGCGTATAATAACTATTGACATGAGAAATGATTATCAAAAGCAATCATCCACCGAGGAAACCGATGAAGCGCTGTGCCGTCAGGCGCGGCAGGGAAGCGGCTCTGCGATGGAGGTTCTGGTTCGTCGGTATACCCGTCTGGTCAAGACCTGTGCGCGCCCTTACTTTCTGGCAGGGGCAGATGCGGAGGACCTGATGCAGGAGGGGATGCTCGGACTGCTCAGCGCGGTCCGCGAGTACGACGAGAGCCGGGGCGCACCCTTTGGAGCGTTCGCGCGGCTGTGCATCACCCGGAAGATCTGCTCCGCGGTGAAGGCGGCGGCCTCGCTCAAGCATGACCCGCTCAATCAGTCCATGTCGATAGATCGACCTCTGTTTGAAGACCTTGCGGAATCGCGTACCCGGGTAACTGCACCGAATGGTGATCCTGAATCGCTTGTAATCGGCAATGAGGAGAGGGAAGAGCTGAAAAAGCGGCTCTACTCGCTCTTGTCTGAATTTGAGGCACAGGTTTTGACGTTGTTTCTGGATGGCTTGTCCTACGATGAGATGTCCGAAGCGCTGCACAAACCGATCAAATCTGTGGATAATGCCGTCCAGCGCATCAAGCGAAAATCGGCAGCCATTAAACCCATTTAGGCGATTTCAGGCATCGTGTCTGTACGCATATATTTCAGCTTCCCCGAGGGAACAGTATCAAAGAGAGGTAAAAATCATGTACGAAGACAAGACTTTACGTTGCAAGGAATGCGGTAACGAGTTCGTATTCACCGCCGGCGAGCAGGAGTTCTACGCAGAGCGCGGTTTCCAGAACGAGCCCCAGCGCTGCAAGGCCTGCCGCGACGCTCGCAAGAACGCAGCCCGCAGCCCGCGTGAGTTCTTCACCGCTACCTGCGCTGCCTGCGGCGGCGAGGCTCGCGTTCCGTTCGAGCCCAAGTCCGACCGTCCGGTTTACTGCAGCGAGTGCTTCGCAAAGATGCGTGAGCAGTGATATTGTAACGCTAAAAAGTCATCAAATGACACGATAAAAAGTGTCGGTAATGAAATCCTCATTACCGGCACTTTTTGTTTTGTCTGGAGAAAAAATGTTCCTCAAATAAGAAAGGGAAAAGAGGTGAGAAAAAATGAGCAAAATGGTCTATCGCCCGTATGTTCGTTTTGAACAGGAAGAAGGAGAGTCGGAGGGTACCGGCTGGTACTTTACGCAGTACGATGCAGAAACTGGTGAAGGTCGCGGCTGGCATGGAACAGAGTTCATGTCGGACTGTCTTTTTGAAACGAAATGTGAGAATGGCGAGCCGGAAACAAGGTTCTTTGACGTGCATACCAATGAGCCGATTCAGCAGCGGAGTTGGCCGGAGCCGCCGGATGACAATGCGTTCATAAACTATGGTTCGCTGGATGAGTTTGTAGTGAATAATTCGCAGAAGGTGTTCCGTGTTGTTGACCTCAATGAAGAAGCATACGGCTGCCCATGCACAATTTATGGCCGATTGACTACATTGGTCGAACTGGCGAACAAGGATACTCTGCTGGTGTTGTGGTCAAGCTTTTTTGTAACACTAGTGGCTAAAAAGATCAAGGCAGTTATGCGCTGACACGCGCTTCATGAGGCGTAGCATAGCCATTGTAGCTGTGAGGGCGAACGTAGTTATATTCGACGTATGCAAAGTTCTCGACGGCTCTATCCCGAATTCTGTGTAAACTCCGCATTGGATGTAAAACGGAGTAAAATATTTACAAGGCGGCATTGTAATTCGAGGCCGTCTTTGTAACAAGATAACGCCGATCATGGCGAAAGTCAAGCCTGGCACGTAGTTGCGCCAATCGCTCAGTCTGGCATCCGATCCTCAAAATAGACTGCCAGC
>CAKSVR010000038.1 GCA_934504345.1 uncultured Agathobaculum sp.
TTAGCCCGCTTTTAGGGGGCTTGATTTTGTGTGCTCTTTTTTGGAATGGTACTTAAATTACAATGTTTCAACCTTAACACCTCCAATAATTTATACGATACTGTTCCTAAGAATGGAGAAATTACAGCTTTTCGCGCACCATCATCAAGGCATAGCCAAGCAGGTTTTGCCCCTTCCATTTGGTTCGATCAAAACGGTCAGGGTCGTACATGGACAGTCCAATGCCCCATATCCTGTCTTTCACTGCACACTCGGCAAGAACCGCACTTCCTGTATTTTTCAGCCTCTCTTTTAGCTCAGGATTTTGAGAGAACTTCGCTAAAAGCCCCTCATAGACAACGATCTGCCGGACACCGTTCCATAGATTCTCATCATAGCCGGACACAAGCCGTCCGAGTGCTTTGATTTCGGCAACATCCTCTGTGGCAAGTATCTGTGCGGCGACCTTATCATCGTCGAAGCAAATCGCTTTGCGATACATCATATATTGCTCCATTGAGGAAAAATCAACACCATGAAGCGTAAATGGAGAGGGATACCAGTTGCTCAGGTATCCGTTTTCTTCGCCTGCGTTGTGAAAGCAAATAACAGGCATCACACTTCACCCACTTTTTGTACTGCCAAATCAAGTTCCAAATCATGAAGTCCGGCATAAGCCTTTTCCAAAAAAGATACGGGGATTTTCTTGATCAATTCTGCGCTCGACAGGTTATAGTACCACTGATAATAAGCGTAAAACTCACCAATCCAGTCAGGCATAAATCCTGCCAGAGCCTTGCCCGCTTCCAAGCGGTAGTTTTCTGTTTTGGTAAAATAATCCCACAGTGTTTTCGCGTCCATCGTATTGACATAGGCTTTTGCCTCATCAATGCTCTTTCTTGTTTTGCTCGCTATGTAGGTATTTATAAACGCCTCCGTATCCTTATCCGGATACTGCTGTGCGACAAAATCGAAGAGTTTTCCCTGATTTTCTACCACATCATTCAAGTATGCTTCCGCATATGCCCGCATGATTCTCACCTCTAAAACAACGCGCTGAACACCTTCGTAACCGTATTCGCATCTGAATCGACCAGATCTCGCATACGGTTTCTTGCTGTTATATTCCTCTGATTATATCTGTCGTTGAACTCGGCATACGGAACGGGCAGCAGTTCCTCCAAAATATCAATGTCGATATTATCCCGCACAAATTCCTTTGCAATGTAGAAATACGAAGCATTGGCCCTCCAGCCGCAGATTACATCATATCCACTTGTATCCACGCCAAATTTCTCGATAAATTTCTTCGCAAGCATACGGTAGCGTTTCGTATCAGCAGCATCCCTGTGCTTCATCAGTTCTGTGAGCCATGAGAGAACATCTAACTGCTGAAAATCGAGGATTTTCAATCCATCGGTTTCAAGTTCATACTTATGTACCCAGCCGTTTGCATCATTCGATCGGCACACTGCCCATTCTTTTGCAAGCTCGATACTTTCGGTGAGATAAAAGCCCTTACCGTAGTCGTGTTTTTCATCTCTGCCGCAAAATCTCGGCGTAACAATTTTATTCGGAGTACCGTGATATAGAATTATTTTACTCAACTCTCGTTTCTCCTTATGAAAAGTGCATTTTCAGCATTTACTATGAATATGAACCGTCGTTTTTACTGAGAAATTACTGCCTTTTTCGGAAAGCACGCTTTCAATGTCCACTTTTTCATTCTCAATATCCACTTTTGCATTTCCAATATCCACTTTTTCTTCATTCAAAAGTCCACTTATATGTAGATTTCGATTATGAAGCTCATTCTCCTCGTTCAAAAGCAGATTCCTGAGAAACGCTTCCAGATACTTCGTTGTTTCGTGAATGTCTGTTGGCAGATTCGTATGGCATCATTTATAGCATCAATTCGTCTTAGTATTCAAATTATACCAGAGATATGACGCGCTTTTAATCAGTCAAGGTCGCTCTTTTCTGACGATCATCGCATTTCATAGTTTCTTGGACCTAAAAAAATCCTGTTATCGATTTTACACCGATAACAGGATTTTGATTTCATTATTCTACTTCAGCTTCATCTTTCCCTCCATTCGCATCATCTCATTCTGGGTCTGCGCTTTAGTCACGTTTGCATAAACGCGCATGGTTGTTTCGACATCTGCGTGCCCCATGATAATCTGGACTGTTTTTACATCTATACCGTTCAAAATCATTCTCATACAGAATGTATGCCGCAGTATATGACATGTGATTGGCGGAAGGGGATTTTCCTCTCGACCTTCTTGTTCTGCCTCGGCGTGTTCCTCCTGATTGTATTTCGCCGTAATTCTTTTAAGCTGACGGTTGATGCGATGATTCGAGTAAACGCGGCCATACAGATCACGAAAGACGAAATTCGTATAGCCATCAATAGCGATCTGATTATCTGCATTGAAATCATTTCTTCTTTCATACAGCGCCAGCAGCGTGTCCCGCACTTCTGTCAGCATGGGGATTTCTCGCTTTCCCGTATTACTCTTCGGCACAGTCACAGTATACTTACACGTTCCGTCCAGAGTAACAGTATAGTTCATCGTATGATTGATGCTGATCGTATTTTTCTTAAAATCAATATCATTCCAGGTAAGACCCGCAAGTTCACCGGAGCGAATACCGGTTCCAAGAAATACGGTCAAAACAGGCAGCAACTCACGATAATCCAGCGTATGAGCAACGTAAGAAAGCAATCTATCCTGTTCTTCCTCGGTTAAGGCATCTCTGTGTTTCGGCTCCCAGTCCTTTCTTTTTTTGAACTCCTGATAAACACCATCAACCGGATTGGCGACGATATAATGCTCTTGACAGGCCAGTTCAAACACCGGATGGATTACATTGTTCAGATTCCCGAGCGTAGAAAGGCTCAAGCCATGTTTGAGCCTGCTGATATAGAACCGCTTCACATCAGAATATCGAACAGATTGGATCGGTCTTTTTCCCCACTCGTTCTTTACATGCTTGTTATAAAGATAAATGTACCGGACCAGCGTTGTTTCCGCAATCTCGCATTTCATAGAAATATATTCTTGCCAAAACGCATTGACCGTTTTTGTCTTCTTAGGCATCGCTTTTGTGCGCCGGTCGGTAATCCTGTTCTCCATGTCACGCAGGCATTCCGGATTTGTATCCCCTTGGGGTGGCGGATCTTCAGGGAGCAGCTTCCAGTTGGTTATGCTTTTGCGAACTCCGTTCTCGTCCGTATATCGGAATGTATAGCTGCCGTTTCTGATCTGAGCTTCTCCGGTCAGAAGCAGACGCCCCTTATTATCTCTTCGTTCCCTGGCCATTTCAGCACCTCACGACTCAGTGTTGTTATTACTAAACAGTTGAACCTCATTATTCAGATATTCTTCAAACATTTTTCGTTTGAAGAATACCCGTCCGCCGTTCCAGATCAGATACTTGGCGTACTTATCCTTCGCAATGATCTGTCGAAGCCTTCTGGTGCCGATGTGGAAGTATTCCGCTGCTTCGGATAATGACAAAGCGTATTTCTCCCAGATTGGAACCTTCTTCATGTTGTAAGCGACATTTTCATAAGTGGAATACATATTCCATCACACCAGACAGCGTTTCGCTCAGCTGATCCGGATTACGTTCTCCAAGGCTGATTGTTAAACTGCCTTGTGGGTCTGCGTCAATCAGCAGCACTCGCTTTCCCTGTTTCGCCAAGCCGACACCCAGATTTATCGTTGTGGTGGTCTTTCCAACGCCGCCTTTCTGATTGGTAATTGCGATTACTCTGCATTGTTCCATATTGGTTTCCTCCTTTCGCGTTTTAAGCTGTCTGAATCAGGCAGCTATGTATGTGAGCGCTTGTGCGCTCACTCATCCTGCGACAGTTTGCAGTAGTCATCTACATACTGAAGCAGCCAATATGAGAACTCCCGAATGAACCACGCGCAGAGGTACGGCTCGTCCATCAGCGCAGCCGGCAGCTCAACTTCCATCTTAAGCATTCTGGAAAGCACCTGAACAAACAGCAGTGCGCTACTCGGCATACACAGCGCATCAAGGCCGCTGACCACAACTGCGATAGCCTCCAGCTTACATTCATCACCGTTAAAGTGTTCTGCCGCCGCATCAATCAGGTACTCTGGGTAGTGAACTGCCAGATCTGCCAGCTTTTCGAGATTTAATTCTTCATTCATAACATTTTCCTCCTTTGGGTTATGTACGCACACTGTTCTTCTCTATGCCCTGTGTGCCGGGCATCATCAGGCGGCTGGCTGCGAACCAGCTCCATAGGCATTTCACCTCCCCGCCTTCTTTATGGCCGGGCCGCGAATTACGGAAGTATCATTATCCCTTGCACATTTCATCGCCCTCGCCGGTAGCAGTCCGGCTTTCTATCGAATCGGTTTGATCGCTCCTCCGTTTCCGGAATCATGGCGCACCGTCGATAGCGGCTTGAGGTTTCCCTCGGTGCAGGTAACGTACCTGATGACTGTTATTCAGTTTTTGAGGAGGACATCAACTTTGCCTCTCACTAACCAACTACAACCTTCAACCTCAAAAACTAATAAAAAACTTTTGAGATTTTTCAAAAAATTTTTGGACAAAAAAAGCCTCTGCTTCCACATTGGAAACAGAGGTTATTTTTCGGTACGCAAAATCGCTTATAAACGCAAAAACCGCCGCACCAGATTACTCTGATGCGGCGGTAAAATATTTGCAAATGTGTGATTTTGGGGGCATTCTGCCGACTTCGACACAGATTGGCATACGCTTGGCACACGTTGGCATACAGCCCAGCTTTTCTGTATCATAATCATGCAGAAATTCCTGCAAACACGGCAAACTTTCGAACTTTTTAGTCCAGCGGCTTCATTGTCGGGAACAGCAGCACATCGCGGATAGATGCCGCATCGGTCAGGAACATGACCAGACGGTCGATGCCCATGCCCATGCCGCCCGTGGGAGGCATACCGTATTCCAGCGCGTTGATGAAGTCCTCGTCCATCATGCCGGCCTCTTCGTCGCCGGCGGCGCGCAGAGCGACCTGGCGCTCGAAGCGCTCCTTCTGGTCGATCGGGTCGTTCAGCTCGGAGAATGCGTTGCACAGCTCGCGGCCGTAAATGAAGCACTCAAAGCGCTCTGTCAGACGCGGATCGGACGGCTTGCGCTTGGCCAGCGGAGAGATCTCGACCGGATAATCGGTGATAAAGGTCGGCTGCATGAGGTTTGCCTCGACGTACTCGTCGTAGCACAGTGCCATCAGGTCACCCCAGCTCTCCTTGCCCTTTTCGATCTCGAGGCCCTTGGCCTTAACGGCCTCCAGCGCCTCCTCCGGCGACAGCGCCATAAAGTCGATACCGGCGTACTCCTTGACAGCCTCAGCCATCGTCATGCGCTTCCAGCCCTTGGAGAAGTCGATCTCCACGCCCTGATACATCACCTTGGTGCTGCCCAGAACCTTTTCGCAGACATGGATTACCATGTCCTCGGTAATATCCATCATGCCGTGGTAATCGGTGTAGGCCTGATACAGCTCGATGGTGGTGAACTCCGGGTTATGACGGGTGTCCATGCCCTCGTTACGGAAGATACGGCCGATCTCGTACACGCGCTCCAGACCGCCGACGATCAGGCGCTTGAGGTGCAGCTCGGTCGCGATGCGCAGATACATATCAATGTCCAGCGCGTTGTGGTGGGTGATGAACGGACGAGCCGCCGCACCGCCCGGAATGGTATTCAGGCAGGGCGTTTCCACTTCCATAAAGCCGCGGGAGTCCATAAAGTTGCGGATCTCGCGCACGATAGCCGAGCGCTTCTCAAAGGTGTCGCGAACCTCCGGGTTGACGATCAGGTCAACGTAGCGCTGACGGTAGCGCATATCCGTGTCCTTCAGGCCGTGCCACTTCTCGGGCAGCGGCGCGAGGTTCTTGGAGAGCAGTGTCAGCTCGGTAACGGCAACCGAGATCTCACCCTTCTGGGTGCGGAATACCTCGCCCTCGATACCGATAATATCGCCGATGTCGAACTTTTTGTAGCCCTTGTATACTTCCTCGCCAACGTTGTCGCGCTTGATATACAGCTGCAAACGACCGTAGCGGTCGCGCATATCCGAGAACGAAGCCTTGCCCATGATGCGCTTGGACATCATACGGCCTGCCAGACGGACAGTTTTGCCCTCCAGCTCATCGAAATGCTCGTGAATATCGGTGGTATAGTGATCGCGCTCAAAGCGCACCTGCTGGAACGGGTCCTTGCCCGCAGCCTGCAGCTCTGCCAGCTTCTCGCGGCGAATGCGCTTCAGCTCGTGCAGCTCCTCTGCGGTCTGCTCGTGCTGCTCCTGCGCCTGATGCTGTTCTGCCATGTCTTCCCCATCTTTCATATAAATTTACAGTGAACGTCCGCCGGGACGGACCGGTTTACTTCTCGATCCGGATGATCTCGTACTTGACAACGCCGATCGGAGCCTCTACCTCAACGATCGCGCCGACCTTTTTGCCCAGCACAGCCTTGCCGAACGGAGATTCGTCGGAGATCTTGCCCTCCATCGGGTCAGCCTCCTGCGAGCCGACGAAGTGGTATTCCTCCTCCTCGTCCTCCTCGATGTCCTTTACGACAAAGCGGCAGCCGGGAGAAACCTCGTCTGCGGCGTAGCTGTCGCCGGTAACAACGACTGCATTCTTGATGATCTCCTCGAGCTCGGCAATGCGGGAGTACAGCTTGCCCTGCTCGTTCTTGGCCTCATCGTACTCGGCGTTCTCGGAGAGGTCGCCGAACGAACGTGCTTCTTTCAGCTGTTCAGCAACTTCATCCGCGCGGGTAGTTTTGAGGTATTCCAGTTCTTCCTTGTATGCGTCCAGACTTTCCTGTGTCAGTTTAATTTCTTTTGCCATATTTGAAAACCCTTCTTACTCAAACGTGATCGGCTGCTTCGAGCCGTACAGTACACTATATTATAAGATACCGACCATCATACTGTCAAGCGATTCGGCCATTTTCTGTCCGATTTTCTCCGCAGCATCCGAGTTATTGCACGATTTCCATTGCTTTTTGAAGCTGCGAGTCGGTTTCCGGCGTCAGGAAGAAAAAGTCCCGTGTCTGCTCGTCGGTGAGCTTCACCTCCGCATCGGGCGCGATGCCGACATCGGCCAGACTCTTTCCCTTAGGCGTAAAATACTCCTCGACCGACAGGTTGACCGCCGAGCCGTCACTCAGCTCGTAGGTGCGCTGTGCGCGGCCCTTGCCGGTGGTATGCGTGCCGACGAGCGCGGCGCGGCCGTACTCCTGCAAAGCCGCCGCGAAGAACTCCGCCGCCGAAATGCTCTGGTCGTCAATGAGGACCGCGATCGGCAGGTCGATGCAGTCCGCATCCGAGCTGTACACGGTTTCCGCGCCGTCTTTCATACGCAGTGTCATGATCGTGCCCTCGCCGAGCAGCGGATCGAGCGCCTCGCTCATCTCCTTGACGCGGCCGCCGCCGTTGTGGCGCACATCGATGACGAGCGACTGCGCGCCGCTGTCGGTCAGCGATTGCAGCGCCGCCTTGAACTGCTCCGCGCACCCGCTGTGGAAGTTCTCGATGCGGATATAGCCGACCCTGTCGTTCAGCATTTTTCCCCATGCCATCTTCTGCGTGACGAGCGCGCGCTGCATCGTGAGGTCTTTCGTTGTGCCATCCGCCTTTTGTACGGTGACGGTAACGTCCGTTCCCTCCTCGCCCGAAATGGCGCTGATGACTGCGCTCGAGCCGTCCTTTTCGACGGTCAGGCCGCCTGTGCCGAGAATGTAATCGCCTTTTTCAATACCGGCCTTTGCCGCCGGTGAATCGTCATACACGAGCGTTACGCGGATGCTGGTGTCCGTGCTCGTCACCGACACACCGATGCCGCAGCCCTTGCCCTCGCCGCTCAGGCGGTACGCCTCGTAGCTCTCCGCCGGGATGTACGACGACCATTTATCGCCCAGTCCGGCGATGTAACCGGTCGCGGCGTAATCCGCCACGCTGTCCTCGTCCAGCTCACCGATGTACTTGTCCGACACCAGCCGGTCGATCTCATGCAGCTTGCTGCCGATCGCATGGCTGCTCCAGCCGGTCGCCAGCAGGCAGAGGACTGCCGTCACCGCGCCCGCCGCCGCACACATCGTCAGCGCCATACGCATCGAAACCTGCATTTCCCGCAGTTTTTTCATATCCGTTCCTCCTCACAAGCAAAAAGGGAGAGGTTTTCCCTCTCCCCCTATGTATAGCCATATTGCTCAGCAAAATCTTAGCTGAAATAGCTCATCGGGCTCTGTGTCGAGCCGTTCACATACACCTCAAAGTGCAGATGCGGGCCGGTCGAGTTGCCGGTCGAGCCGACTGCGCCGATGCTCTGGCCTGCCGTTACCGTCTGGCCGACCGAAACGTAAATGGCCGACTGGTGGCCGTAAGCCGTCATAACGCCGCCGCCGTGGTTGATGACCGTGTAGTTGCCGTAGCCGGAAACCCAGCCTGCGGTCGTAACCGTGCCGGAGGCTGCCGCCACGATGGACGTGCCGGTCGGCGCCGGAATGTCCTCGCCCTTATGGAACTTGCGGGTGCCGAATATCGGATGGGTACGCCAGCCGTAAGCACTCGAAGCATTCGTGTAGCCCGGCAGCGGCCATGTGAACGTGCCGCTGTAACGGGTCGCGCCGCTGCTGGTCGTGGTGGTCGTGCTCGAGGAAGCTGCGCTGTTCTTCTTCTTTGCGGCCGCTGCGGCTGCCGCGGCTGCTGCCGCAGCCTCCTTGCGGGACTGCTCGGCGATCTGGTCGCTTACGGTGTCCATCTCGCTCGTGATGCGCTCGTACTCGGCCTTCTGTTCCTTCTGATAGGCTTCCAGGCTCTCCTGAAGTGCCTTCTGCTGCTCCTCGCTGGACTTGAGCTCCTCGGCCTTGTAGTTCAGGTTCTCCTGATACTGCACCTGCTCGTCCTGCGTGGCCTGAAGATCATCGCGCTTCTGCTGGATGTCCTCCTTGGCCGCCGTGTACTCGGCTACGACCTTTTTGTTGTCGTCCATGATCGCGGAAACGATCTCCAGACGGCTCAGCAGATCGGAAAAGCTGGATGCGTTCAGCAGCACCTCGAGGTAGCTGGCCTCACCCTGCTCGTAGGTCGTGCGGACGGTTTCCGCGAAACGCTCCTTTTTGCCGTCCAGCGCCACGATAGCGGCATCCAGTTCGGTGGTCTTGACATCGATCTGATCCTGCAAACGTGCAATGTACGCCGTTACGGTTTCGATCTCTTCCTTGGTCAGCGTGATCTCTTTCTGCAGGGCCGCACGGGTCTTTTCGACCTCGTTCACCTTGCCGGAAAGCTCGTCGAGCTCGGCCTTGACCGAGGCTTTCTGATCCTCAAGGTCGGACAGCTTGCTTTTCAGCTCCTTGCTGCTCACCGCGCCCGCATACACAAGGCCCGAGGCGATCATCGAGAATACCATCGCTGCGACCAGAATGCCTGCAATGATGCAGGAGATCAGCCGCACGGTTTTCTTTTTCATCATATATTTTGTCGCTCCTTATACATCCATGAACTTGCGGATGCTCGTCACCGAGCCGCCGATGCCGAACAGCGCGCCTGCACCGCAGTACACGCCGAGCACCCACCAGCGCAGCTGCTCGAACGAGAGCAGGTGGAACGAGGACAGCGAAACCGTGCCCGCGATGCTGTACAGCTCGGTGTACAGTCCCCACTCCGCGAGGAAGGCGAGGCCGCCGGCCACCAGACCGAGCACCATGCCCTCAATGACGAACGGCCAGCGAATGAACCAGTTGGTCGCGCCGACCATCTTCTGAATGGAGATCTCCGCACGGCGGGCGAACATCGCCAGCTTGACCGTGTTGGAGATGATGAAGATCGAGATAACAGCCAGACCGACGATCATCGCCAGTGCGACGATGTTGAACACGTTCTGGATCTGGATCAGCTTCTGAATGACGTTCTCGTCCGCGCGGACGCTTGCCACGCCGTCCACGCTCTCGATGCGGCTGATGGTCTGCTCCGCCTGCGTGGAATCGGTCAGCGTGAACACATAGCTGTTGCGGAGCGGATTGTTGTCCTCGTTGTAATCCTCAAGGATAGAGGCATCGTCGCCCAGCTCCTTGCGGTACTGCTCGAGCGCCACATCGCGGTCCTCGAACTCGATGGTCGCGATGTTGTCGATCTTTTCGAACTCCGATTGCAGCGCTTTTGCCTCGCGTGTGGTGAGCGAATCGTCTATCCACACCACGATCTGGTTGGACTGCTGCAAGGCCGTGATATTGTTATCAATATTGTACGAAACCAGCGTGACCGTACCTGTCAGCAGCAGACACGCGACCATAATGACGATCGCCGCCACCGACATAAAGCCATGCTTGAAGATGTTCCGCAGGCCCTCTTTCCAATAATAACCGATCGATCTCATATCTGATAATACCCACCTGTCTGATCACTGATGACTTCGCCCTTGTCGATGACGACAACGCGCTTTTCAAATTCGTCTACCAGTCCTTTTTCGTGCGTTACGATCAGCACGGTCGTGCCGAGCTCGTTGATCTTCTCAAACAGGGTCATCAGCTCGAGAGAGCGGGCCGGATCGAGGTTGCCGGTCGGCTCGTCCGCGATGATGAGCCGCGGATTGTTCACCAGCGCACGCGCGATGGCGACACGCTGCTGCTCGCCGCCGGAAAGGTTCATCGGCTTTTCCTGCGCCTTGTCGGCCAGACCGACCAGATCGAGCACATACGGCACGCGCTGCTTGATGGCCTTTCCCTTTGCGCCGATGGTACGCATCGCGAACGCAACGTTCTCGTAAACAGTCTTGGTGTTGATCAGGCGGAAATCCTGATAGACAACGCCCAATGTACGGCGCAGATACGGGATCTGGCGCTTTTTTATGCGGCCGATGTCGTAGTTATTGACGATGATGCGGCCCTCGGTCGGGCGGACCTCACCGGTCAGCAGTTTGATGATTGTCGTTTTACCCGAACCTGACGCGCCGACCAGAAAGACGAACTCTCCCTCGTCCACACGCAGGCTTGCTTTGTTCACGGCACGGTTTCCGTTTTCGTAAACCATGGTGACATTGCTCATTCGTATCACAGGCGATCCTCCTCGGTGCCAAACGCAGAAAGCGCTGCGGCTCATGCCGTTCCCGCTTTCCTGCAAACAAAAAGACAAAGGTGCAGAAACTTACACCTTTGTCTATTATACCAGATATTCATGCATCGTGCAAGCCGACAGCAGACGGCAATATTGCACAATTTACGTTTTTTCTGTGAATATTGTATGAACAAACGACACTTATCGTGTGCCCTCCTCGCGGCTTGCGAGGTATTTGCGTACCATGAGCGCTACCTTGAACACGATAGCGTGATCGAACTCGCGCAGATCCAGACCGGTCAGCTTTTTGATCTTCTCAAGGCGGTACACCAGCGTGTTGCGGTGTACGAACAGCTTGCGCGAGGTTTCCGAAACATTCAGGTTGTTCTCAAAGAACTTCTGGATGGTGAACAGCGTTTCCTGATCGAGCGAATCGATCGAGCCCTTGCGGAACACCTCGGAGAGGAACATCTCGCACAGCGTGATCGGCAGCTGGTAGATCAGACGGCCGATGCCCAGATTTTCGAAGCTGATGATGTTCTTTTCGGTATCGAATACCGCGCCGACCTCGATGGCGGTCGTGGCCTCCTTAAAGGACTTTGCGATGTCCTTCATCTGCGAGGACACCGAACCGATGCCAATCAGGCACTTGACCGACAGCTCACTCTGGAGCGTTTCCTCGATGGAGCCTGCCAGCTTGATGAGGTCCTTGATCTCACTGCCGGCCTTGACCTCCTTGACGACAACGATGTCGGTTTCGGAGATATGCAGAACGAAATCCTTCTGCTTGTCCGGGAACATCCCGTTCACAACGTCGATCGCCGCGACATCCGCCGGCGCCTGCTGGCGCACGAGGAATACCACGCGCGGAACGTCGTTGCCGAAGTGCAGCTCGCGCGACTTGATATAAATATCGCCCGGCAGGATGTTGTCCAGAATGATATTCTTTACGAACGTCGCCTTGTCGTGCTTTTCGTCATACAGCGTCTTGATATTGTTGATCGACACCGCCACCAGCGAGCAGATGCTGCGCGCCAGCTCGTCCTCGCCCTGTACAAATACAGCGTATTCCAGACGCGAAGCGCGATCACCCGTTGTATGATAAGTATAGCCGCCGAAGCGAACGATCTCACCGGCAAACCCGAGTTCCGTGATCGCTTCCTCCCGCATCTCGCCGATACGGGGCAGATCGGTGCACGCAACTACCGCACCGCTTGCATCAACAATGCCGATCGTGCGATCCACCGTATCCTTCATCTGTAAAACAATCGACTGGAACAATCTCGAAGCCATTTCCATCACCTTTCCCGTCTTTTTTCACATCTCTAATCAGGCGGCCCGGCTTTCCTCCGCGCCTGTCTGCCGTGCCGCTTTGCTCACTGACATTCTTCACAAGAACGCCGTAAGTTCCCTATGCATTTTATGTCATTATATCATAGACCAACGCATTTTTGTACAAAAATTTTAATTTTTTTTGTCGAATTTTTAAGTTTTTTCAGTCCGAGAGGCAAGTTTTTCCAATTCCTCCTCTGTCAGCTCGCGAAATCCGCCGGATTCGAGCGCCGGATCGAGCCACAGCCCGCCCAGCCGCAGGCGTTTGAGCGCCGTCACCGTGCCGCCGACTGCCGCGATCATGCGCTTGACCTGATGGTACTTGCCCTCTTTGAGGGTAACGCGCACGCGCAGCTCGGGCTCGGTCTGAAGGATCTCCAGTCCCGCCGGACGGCATTCCGTGCCATCCCGCAGGGTCATGCCCTGCTCAAAGCGTGAAACCGCATCCGGCACGAGCACACCGTCTACAACGGCCTCGTACTCCTTTTCGACATGGCGGCTGGGGCTCATCAGCGCGTGGCTGAGCGCGCCGTCGTCCGTAACGAGCAGCAGGCCCTCGGTGTCCTTGTCCAGCCGCCCGACCGCGAACAGGCCGCGCCGGATGTCCGCCGGAAACAGCTCGAGCACGGTGTCGTGCCGCTCGTCCCGGCTGGCCGTGATAACGCCTGCGGGCTTGTTGAGCATATAGTACCGCTGCGCGCGATACCGCTGCACTGCGCCGTCCACCGCCGTTTCCGCCCGGTCGGGATCGACCTTGAACGCCGGGTCGCGCTGCGCGGTGCCATCCACCGTCACGCGGCCCGCCCGAATGAGCGCCTGCACTTCCTTGCGGCTGCCGCAGTTCAGGTGGGACAGCAATTTGTCCAATCGCATCTGTGGCATTTTGTTCCCTCCGCCAATACATTTCTGCTATAAGCATACCACTTTTTCGCAAATTGCACAATAGCTAATTGCAAAAAAAGTGCAATCCCCCGAAACTTACCAATAGATACCATAAACCTATGAAAAGTTTTTCGTGGAATTGCACAGTTTTGTCAATTTTCCCCGCATCCAGCCGAAGCTGTCATGTCTGCGGCATATCCAGCAGTCCATGCACGAACCCATCCGCCTGTGCAGAGCTTATATCTGCCGCGATCAGCCGATTTTTCCGCACCAAAAGGTTGGCTGTCACGCCCTCCTCTCCTGTGGGATAGGCCGTCAGCGCGTAGGTGTACAGCGTGGCACGCCTGCCTCGGCTGGGTGTCAGATCGAGTCCCTGTGCCTGCTGGATGGCGTTGTACTGTTCGTATACCGCATCGAACTCCTTGGGTATCTGCACCTCGCGGGTGCTGACTGGTTCGGGCTCCACCGACCAGCCGCACCGCTCGAGCAGCGCTACGCGCTCCTCGTTGGTTTTGAGCTTGGCGCTGAGCGATACGCCCTCCGTGCTGACGGCCGCATCCGCCTGTGCGGTCTTTGGCAGCAGCACCGCCGCACCGACCAGCACCAGCCCGACCGCGAGCACGCTCACCGCTATCTTCTTCACCGACACCTTTGCCGCAAAAACGATCATGGCATTGTCCCTCCTGCTTTTGGTCTATCGTATGCACAGAGAGGGCAAAAAAGAACGCCTCCGAGGGTTGCTCGGAAGCGCAGCTTGCAGTTTTAGTCGAGGTTTTTCTTCTTGAGCATCCACCATGCGAAGAAGCAGCCCGCCACAGCAATACCCAGCGGCATCCACCAGACCCAGTCACCCGGTATCCGGCCCTCACCGATATTCATGCCGAAGAAGCCGAACACGATGTTCGGGATGGTCATGATGATGGTCAGGATGGTCAGGACTTTCATAATGATATTCAGGTTGTTGGAAACGACCGATGCATAGGCATCCATCGTACCCGCCATGATGTTGGAATAGATGTTCGCCATCTCGATGGCCTGACGGACCTCGATCAGCGCATCCTCCAGAATGTCGCGGTCGTCCTCGTACAGCTTGAGCACGCGGCCGCGCAGCACCTTCTCCATCGTGACCTCGTTGCCCTTGAGCGAAGAGGAGAAATAGACCAGCGATTTACTCAGGCCGAGCAGCTGGATGAGCTCCTCATTTTTGAGCGAATCGTACAGGCGCTTCTCGATGCGGGTAAAGTCACGCTCGATCATGCGGAGGTTTTTCAGGAACCGGCCCGCGATGCGGAGCAAAATCTGGAACACGAACCGTGTTTTCAGCGAGGTATGCACGCCTTTGACCGCACCCTCTGCGATGGAACGCAGGATGATGCTGTCCTCCAGACAGACCGTGATAACGGCGTTCTGCGCCACCACGATGCCCATAGGGATGGTGGTGAACATCTGGCCGCCGTCCTCGACCGAGCTCTTCTCGACCATCGGAATATCGACGATCATGAGCAGCTGCTCGTCCTCGGTATCGACACGCGAGCTCTCTTCCGGGTCGAGTGCCGCACGCACGAACTCTTCCTCGACCTGTGCCGCGCGTGCGATCTCCTCCAGCTCGTCCGAGCTCGGATGAACCATGTTGACCCAGCAGCCCTCGGTGAAACCGCTCACCTCGGTGATGCGGCCATCCACCGTTTTGTAAAATTCAACCATATCTTACCGCCTTTCAGCGGCGGCTTCTCCGGAAAATGCCACCGCGCGTATTGTTTATCTGTCTACTTCCGGGGTCCGCACTCACGGTGATCACTCTCCTTGTACATTGAATTTACCGGGCTTCAACCTGCCCTTACCTGACAAAACAGCCCGTTTTTCGGGCTGTTTTGGAAGTTCTCTTTATCTTAAGGCAATACCGCATAATTGAACAAGAGTGATTTGCGAGTAAATTTTGCGTACTGACGAGGCGCAGTTTTGCGGTAATACTTGATGTATTACCGTGAAACTGCAACAAAGTCAGGATACAAAATTTCCGCAAAGCACCGCCGCTTTAATTGTGCGGTGTTGCCTTAACGATGATCCTTGTCGAAAATACGCATCAGCACATCGAATGCTGCATCGTCCGAGCCGACATCGCCCTGCGGCTTAGCGGCGGAAACCGACGGCTTCTTATCCGTCGCTGCGGTAGCAGCCTCGGTGAACAGGCCGGAGGACTTGGTTTCCTGCTTGTTGTTGTCCATGCTCATCTTGGCAGAGTTCGGCACGTTGTCAAAGCCGGTCGCGATAACGACAACGCGGATCTCATCGTCCATGTTCTCATCGATGAACGCACCGAAGATGATGTGTGCATCCGGATGAGCCGCCTGCTGCACCATGGTAGCTGCGGTTTCAACCTCATCGAGGCCGATGTCATCCGAACCGATAACCGAAACGATAACGCCGTGCGCCATATCGATCGAGGTTTCGAGCAGCGGGCTGGAGATCGCCATGCGGGCAGCCTCAGCAGCCTTATCCTTGCCGGCAGCGGAGCCGGTGCCGATATGTGCGAAGCCTGCATCCTTCATGACCGAGGTAACGTCCGCGAAGTCAAGGTTGATGAAGCCCGGAACGGTGATCAGCTCGGAAATGTTCTTGACTGCCTGACGCAGAACGCCGTCTGCGATCTCGAATGCGTTCTTGAAGGTGATCTTCTGCTCGGAAACGTACTTCAGGCGCTCGTTCGGGATGATAACGAGGGAGTCCACGTTCTTGTTGAGCTCCTCAATGCCGCTGAGAGCCTGCTCCAGACGCTTCTTGCCTTCGAATGCGAACGGACGGGTAACAACGCCGACCGTCAGGATGCCCATCTCGCGGGCGATCTGTGCAACGACCGGAGCTGCGCCGGTGCCGGTGCCGCCGCCCATACCGGCGGTGATGAATACCATGTTGGTGTTCGCGAGAGCCGCAGCGATCTGATCCTTGCTCTCCTCGGCAGCCTTGCGGCCGATCTCCGGGTTGGCGCCTGCGCCCTGACCCTTGGTGAGCTTCTCGCCGATCTGGATCTTCGTGCTTGCCTGCGAATAATTCAGCGCCTGCATATCGGTGTTGATGGATACGAACTCAACGCCCTGTACGCCGTTCTCGACCATGCGGTTGACAGCGTTGCCGCCGCCGCCGCCGACACCGATAACCTTGATGTTTACTACGTTATCCAAGCCCTGTTCAAACTCAAAACCCATTGTTGTTGTCCTCCGTTTTATGATAAAGAATCGTTCTTGATTATCAATACCGCTTTGAGGGCACTCTGCCCCTATTGTTTTAATTTTACCTCTATTTATTCTATTTTGCAACAGAAATTAGTGAATTACTCAAAAAAATCTTGCGCTTTTCGGTATCTTTGCCGCAGCGGCGCGGCGTTTGCGGGAAAAAGCTGTATTTTTTCGAGATTTTCCCGGCTTTTTCGGTCATTTTCGCCAGTTTGGGCGACATTCATTCAGCCTTCGCCCGAATCGTCGTAGCTGTCGTCGTAATCGCTCTCGTCGTACGAGTCATCGTAGCTGCCGTCATCGTAGGAGCCGTCGTCATACGAGTCGTCGTAGCTGCTGCCGTCATCGTAGGAACCGCTGCTGTCCGAGGTATCCGTGCCGTCGGTCGTGCCGTCCGGATCGGAGCCGTCCGTGTTCGTCGAGCCGACCTCTCCGTCCGGGTTGGTATACGCCGGCGAGGTCGCGGGCGGGTTCTGCGCCTGATCCGTGCCCGAGCGCGCAACATTTTCCGCGGTATCCGGCACAAAATGCAGCCGGTTCTGTGCATCCCAGTACAGACGGCCAACATCGGACGGCGACAGGCGCTCGTCAATGACGGTCTGCGCGAACCGCAGCCGATACGCGAGATCATCCAGTGTGCCGATACGCAGGTCGAACTGCGTGCCGAGGCCGATGCGGATGTCGGTCAGATCCTGCACGTTGATGAACCGCAGCCGGTCCAGCAGGCCGGCGGCATCCAGATTTTCCAGAATCTCCAGCACCGCATCCGTATGCACCTCGGTGGCTGTCTGGAGAAAATCGCCCGTGGTGACAGTGTCCAGTGTTGCGCCGATCACGACCGGCAGGCCGCTGTCCGAGGTGCTCTGCTCGAGCACCTTGCCCGCCGCGCTGATATAAGTAAACGTGCCGTCCTCATTTTTGACGGCCACCGCCGCCGAGCACTCGGTAACGGTCAGCACCAGCGCATCCGGCAGTCTGCGGCGCAGCTGCACGCTCTCCAGATAGGGAAAATCGTGCATCAGGTCGGTTATCACGCGGTTTTTGTTCCACAGATAGAGGTTATCGCCCTTTTGAACGTCCATCCCGGCGATCAGCTCGTCCGCGCTGTACTTCATCGCGCCCTCGACCGAAACGGTCTTGACCTTGAAGAACACCGTCATGGCCGCGGCCGCAGCCGCCAGCACGATAACCGTCAGCACCGCGCGTCCCAGCGCCCGAAATATCCGCCGCCCGCGGCGCTGCTGCTCCATCTGATCGGGCGTGTGCTTTTTTCGCTTTCTGCGCTTCATCGTACCGCCCCTTTATCTTTACTTTTTTCCATGGTTCTCGATCGCCCAGAGGATCTCCTGATAGATCTTCTCGCTGGCATCGTGTGCGGCGAGCCTGGTCGCATCGTGACCCATCTTGTGCAGACGGTCGCGGTCGCGCAGCATATCCTGAATGGCATCGTACAGCACCTGCGGATCTGCATCCTTTTCGAGCAGCACGCGGCAGCCGCCCACCTTTTCGAGCGCACGCGCGTTCTTCTCCTGATGGTTCTCCGCCACATACGGCGAGGGCACCAGCAGCGCCGGACGGCCCAGCATACACAGTTCGCCGAGGGTGGCCGCGCCCGCGCGGCACACGATAAGGTCTGCCGCCGCCATGCGGTCGGCCATGTCGTAGATATACTCGGTCACTTGGATGTTCGGGTGCTCGTCAAGGTTCGCGCCCTGCTCTGCCGCCATCTTGGGCAGCCACTCGCGCGCTGCCGCGCCGGTCGCGTGAACATGGTGATAACTTACGCCGTTCCTGCACTCGAGCGCCAGCTCACCCGCCATGTGCTCGTTCATGTACTTCGCGCCCATCGAGCCCCAGAACGAAACGACCAGCTGGTCATCATCGTGCAGGCCGAACTTCGCGCGGGCCTTTTCACGGTCCGCCGCAAGAATTTCGCCGCGCACCGGCGCGCCGGTCAGCACGACCTTGTCGCCGCCGCCGAGCAGCTCTTTCGCCTGCTCGAAGCACACGAGCACGCGGTCGGCTTTCTTGGAGAGCATCTGCGTCACCTTGCCGGGCAGCGCGTTGACCTCGAGCAGCACGGTCGGGATGCCGAGCTGCTGCGCCGCGCGGACCACCGCGAACGAGGCATAGCCGCCGCAGCCGATCACGCAGTCCGGCTTGGCCTTTTGCAGCATTTTCTTCGCCTTGCTGACCGCCGACATCGCCAGCTTGGCCGCCTTTACGTTGTGCAGGATGCCTTTCGGGCTCATCGAGCGCGAAAGGCCGATGATCTCAATCGTATCCAGCGGATAGCCCTCACGCGGGACGAGCTTGTTCTCGATGCCGCGTGCCGAACCCGCAAACCGAACGACCGTGTCCGGCTGCTTTTTCTCAAAATAACGTGCGATGGCGAGGCCCGGCGTTACATGGCCGCCCGTGCCGCCTCCGGTGATATACAGTTTCAAATCGAGTTCCCCTCTCTTTTCATTCAGATACAGTCGATTGCATTAGGTAATATCACATCATCCGGCAAAACCGGTTTGCAGGATGATGTGGTACGGCCTATCGCACCACAAGCCGCAAACAAGGCTGTTTGGAATGCAAACAGCCTCGCAACGGCGTAAAATCTTATGTTAGGGCAATACCGCATAATTGAACAAGAGCGATTTGCGAGCAAATTTTGCGTACTGACGAGGCGCAGTTTTGCGG
>CAKSVR010000039.1 GCA_934504345.1 uncultured Agathobaculum sp.
TTTGCAAAGCAAATTCTATTTAACGCGCGCTGCCGCGCGATATGATAAAATTGGTTCAATACCGACTTTTTCGACAAGCTGTGGGCCCTGATCTTCTCAGGGCCTTTTCTTTTTGCATGAAATTCCCCTCGACAGAAAATGAATTTTATGAAAAAGTACGAAATTCGCGTTTTGCGTAGATAAACACGCGCAAACTGCGAAAGAACGCTTGTGACACCCCGTTTAATATGCTATAATGAGGCTGTATTTATTTCGGTTTTTACAGTTTACAGATAAGGAGCTTTCGACGTGAAGAATCGTGAGCAGATCCGCAACTTCTCGATCATCGCGCATATCGACCACGGCAAATCCACGCTGGCAGACCGCCTGCTGGAGCAGTGCAAGGCGGTTTCGGTGCGCGAGATGGAGGAACAGCTGCTGGACAATATGGAGCTCGAGCGCGAGCGCGGCATTACCATCAAGGCGCGTGCAGTCCGCATGGAATACACCGCGGACAACGGCAAGACCTACGAAATGAACCTGATCGACACCCCGGGCCATGTGGACTTCAACTATGAGGTTTCGCGTTCGCTGGCGGCGTGCGAGGGCGCGCTGCTGGTCGTGGATGCGGCGCAGGGCATCGAGGCGCAGACCCTCGGCAACACCTATCTTGCCATTGATGCGGGTCTTGAGGTCGTGCCGGTCATCAACAAGATCGACCTGCCGGCGGCGGATGCACCGCGCGTCAAAAAGGAGATCGAGGACATCATCGGCATTCCGGCGGAGGATTCGCCGGAGATCTCCGCAAAAATGAACATCAACATCCATGAGGTGCTCGAACGCATCGTTACCGACATCCCGGCGCCGGAGGGCGATGCGGATGCGCCGCTGCGTGCGCTCGTGTTCGACAGCCAGTACGACCCGTACAAGGGCGTTGTCGTGTATATGCGCCTGCTGGACGGCAAAATTTATCCGGGCATGAAGGTCAAGATGATGGCTACCGGCGCGGAATTTCAGGTGCTCGAGTGCGGCTATATGCTGCCGCTCGGCCTGTCGCCGCAGCAGGAGCTTTGTGCGGGCGAGGTAGGCTACTTCACCGCCTCGATCAAGAAGGTATCCGATACCCGCGTGGGCGATACCGTCACCGGTGTGGAGAATCCCACGCCCGAGGCACTGCCCGGCTATCGTCCGGCACGCCCGATGGTATTCTGCGGCATTTATACCGAGGACGGCTCGAAGTATCCCGATCTGCGCGATGCGCTGGAGAAGCTGCAGCTCAACGATGCGGCGCTGTCGTTCGAGCCGGAGAGCTCGGTCGCACTGGGCTTCGGCTTCCGCTGCGGCTTCCTCGGAATGCTGCACATGGAGATCATTCAAGAACGTCTGGAGCGCGAGTTCGACCTTGACCTCGTCACCACGCTGCCGAGCGTTATCTACGAGGTCGTCAAGACCGACGGCACGACCCAGCGCTGCGACAATCCGCACGATTATCCGAGCCCGGACCTGATCGAAGAGGCCCGTGAGCCATATGTCAAGGCATCCATTATGACACCGCAGGAGTTCGTCGGCAACATCATGCCGATGTGTCAGGACCGCCGCGGCATCTTCAAGGATATGCAGTACCTCGACTCCAATCTGGTTGAGCTGCACTACGAAATGCCCACCGGTGAGATCATTTACGACTTTTTCGATGCGCTCAAGGCGCGTACCAAGGGCTATGCATCGCTCGATTATGAGTTTATCGACTACCGTAAGAGCGATCTTGTCAAGGTCGATCTGCTGCTGAACGGCGATCAGGTGGATGCGCTGTCGTTTATCGTTCACCGCGACAAGGCCTATGGCCGTGCCCGCCGCATCTGCGAAAAGCTCAAGGAGAATATCCCGCGCCAGCTGTTCGAGGTGCCGATTCAGGCGGCCATCGGCGGCAAGGTCATTGCCCGTGAAACCGTCAAGGCGATGCGTAAGGACGTACTGGCCAAGTGCTACGGCGGCGACATCACCCGAAAGAAGAAGCTGCTCGAAAAGCAGAAGGAAGGCAAGAAGAAGATGCGTGCGCTCGGCACGGTTCAGCTGCCGACCGAGGCGTTTATGGCAGTCCTCAAACTCGATGAGGAAAACTAACGCTGCAACAGGCGGCAAGCCGCTCGGGCTGTATCTGCACATCCCGTTCTGCGTGAAAAAGTGTGCGTACTGCGATTTTTATTCCATTACGGATGCCTCGCGCAAGGCGGACTACGTTTCGGCGCTGGTGCGCGATTTGCGGGTGTATGGTGAACGCTGTGCGGACTACACGGCCGATACCGTGTACATCGGCGGCGGCACGCCGACCTGTCTGGGCGCAGAGCTGCTCGGTGCGGTCTTGCAGGCCGTGAGGGAGTGCTTTGCGCTGGCGGATAACGCCGAGATAACGGTGGAGTGCAATCCGGAGAGCACGGACAGGGCAGTGCTGGAGGCCATGCGCGCGTATGGTGTCAACCGGCTGTCGTTCGGCGTGCAGGCGGCGCATGATGCGGAGCTCAAACGCATCGGGCGCATCCACGATTTCGCACAGGCGAAACGGGCGGTGGAGTTGGCGCGTGCGTGCGGCTTTTCCAACATCAGCCTTGATCTGATGTACGGCCTGCCGAACCAGACACAGGCGCAGTTCCTCGATTCGGTGGAGCAGTGCCTGACACTTGCGCCGCAGCATTTATCGTGCTACGGGCTCAAGCTCGAGCCGGCCACACCGATGGGACGGGAAAATCCCATCCTGCCGGACGATGACGAACAGGCGGACACCTATCTCGCTCTGTGTGCAAAGCTGCGCGAAAACGGTTTTGAGCACTACGAGATCTCGAATTTCGCCCGACCGGGATTCCGTTCCCGGCATAATTTCAAATATTGGGATCTTTCTGAATATCTCGGGCTGGGACCCGGCGCACACTCGTTTCTGAACGGCTGCCGGTTCTCGTTCGCCCGCGACATCAGCACATATATCAGCGGCACGAGTGTCCCGCACGCCGAGGAGGAAGTCGCGGACTTCCAGCGGCAGGGCGAATACCTGATGGTGCGCCTGCGTACCTCGGACGGCGCGGATATGCTCGACCTTACAGAACGATATGGCATCGATACGGCTCTGTATGAGCAGGTGTTCCGCACGCTGGAAAAGCACGGGCTCACCGCGCATGAGGGCACACGATGGCATTTGACGGAACAGGGCTTTCTGGTTTCCAACAGCATCATCAATGCAGTCGTGGAAGCCGGGAGTAATTGGGAATGAGGATTCATTCTCAATTTTAAAGGGTTTGTTATAAATTAACATAGACGCAAAAAACGGAGGAATCACAATGCGCGCAGTAATCACAGTAGCAGGCAAGGACCGTACCGGTATCATCGCCAAGATCTCGAACACGCTCTATGAGCATCAGGTCAACATCATCGACATTTCCCAGAACGTTATGGAAGATGTGTTCGCAATGGTCATGCTGGTAAACATCGACAAGTGCACCGTAGACTTCAACACGCTGATCGATCTGCTGGACAAGGACGGTGAGGAGCTCGGCATGAAGATCCATACCATGCACGAGGACATCTTCGACGCAATGCACAAGATCTGACAAATTGACAGGATCGAGAGCAGGTAAAGATTCTCAACTCTCAATTTTTCAGGAGGTTTATGTTAAATGTCTATGATCAACACAAAAGATATTCTGGAAACCATTAAGATGATCGAGGAGGAGCACCTCGACATTCGTACCATTACGATGGGCATTTCGCTGCGCGACCTCGCGGCGGACGATGTGAACGTGCTGGCCGACAAGATCTACGACAAGGTAACGCGCCGTGCGGAAAAGCTGGTCGCGACCGGTGAGCAGATCGAGCGCGAGCTCGGTATCCCGATCATCAACAAGCGCATTTCGGTAACGCCGATCGCCATGGTCGGTGCGACCTCTTCTGCGAACAGCTATGTGCCGCTGGCTAAGGCGCTCGACCGCGCCGCTTCGACCACCGGCGTGAATTTCGTCGGCGGCTTCTCTGCGCTGGTGCAGAAAGGCTTTGCCAAGGGCGATGAGATCCTGATCAACTCTATTCCGGAGGCCATGGCGGAAACCAATCTGGTCTGCTCGTCTGTCAACGTTGCTTCCACCAAGGCGGGCGTCAATCTGGATGCCATCGGCCTGATGGGCCGCATCATCAAGCAGACGGCAGAGCTCACCAAGGACAACGATTCCATGGGCTGCTCTAAGCTGGTCGTTTTTGCCAACGCGGTAGACGATAACCCGTTCATGGCCGGTGCGTTCCACGGCATTGGCGAACCGGAAACCGTTATCAACGTCGGCGTTTCCGGCCCGGGCGTTGTACAGTCCGCCATCCGCCGTGCAGGCGACTGCTCCATCGGCGAGGTCGCTGACGTTATCAAAAAGACGGCATTCAAGATCACCCGTATGGGTCAGCTGGTCGGCGCACTGGCAAGCCAGCGTCTGGGCGTGCCGTTCGGCATCGTTGACCTGTCGCTCGCGCCGACTCCGGCCATCGGCGACTCGGTTGCGCGCATCCTCGAAGAAGTTGGTCTGGAGGTCTGCGGCGGCTGCGGCACGACGGCTATCCTTGCCATGCTGAACGATGCCGTAAAGAAGGGCGGCGTTATGGCATCCTCGAGTGTCGGCGGTCTGTCCGGTGCATTCATCCCGGTTTCCGAGGACGAGGGCATGATCGCGGCGGCACAGGCGGGTGCGCTGACCCTTGAAAAGCTCGAGGCCATGACGGCTGTATGCTCGGTTGGTATCGATATGGTCGCTGTTCCGGGCGACACCACCGCCGAGGTTATTTCCGGCCTGATCGCGGACGAGATCGCCATCGGCGTTGTCAACACCAAGACCACAGCTGTCCGCGTTATCCCGGCCATCGGCAAGGGTGTCGGCGATATGGTTGAGTTCGGCGGCCTGCTGGGCTCTGCGCCGATCATGCCGATCAAGACCGGCTCTCCCGCGAAGTTCATTAACCGCGGCGGCCGCATCCCGGCTCCGATCCAGAGCCTGAAAAACTGATTGCTGTGCAAAACGGACGGCCCTGCAAAGCCGTCCGTTTCCTTTATACTAAAGATACAAATATCAGAAAAAAGCAACAGCCATAACACGATTTTCGTCGTGTCATGGCTGTTTTGCGCGTTTTGGAGGATTTTCACTCCCACTTTGCCCAAACATCGGGCTGGTAGCCGACAGTAGCCTGACGGCCGTTGCGGACAACGGGCGTTTTCATCAGCGTGCCGTCCTCGAGCAGTTTTTCCTTTTTGTCCTCGTCGTAAGCGAGGTAGGAAAGCGAGGCATAGCCCTTGCTTTTCTCATCGAGCAGGCTGTCCAGCCCGCCGACGGCTTTCAGCACGCTGTCCAGCTCACCCTTGGACATCCCTTTCTGTGCAAGGTCGATCATCTGAAACCTGATGCCGCGCTCCTTGAACCAGCGCTGTGCCTTTTTGGTGTCGAAACACTTGTTTTTGCCGAAAATCTGAATATTCATGCCGTAATCTCCTTTGCTCTGCCTTTGCATTATAGCAGAACGGAGAACGGAAAACAAGCCCTAACGGCTGCGGCGCAAATGCAGCACGCCGCAGGTCTGCGTGAACGGATACAGCAGCACGCACAGCAGTGCGGCGCACCGGCCGACTTCGCAGAGGATGAGCGGCACCGCGAAGAACACCTCGCCGTGGCGGGCAAAGTTACCGATGGCGGCAAGTCCGGCGGCAGTGAATGCCGGATAGGGCAGCAGAGCGGCAGTGTTCGGGCCGAGCAGGAGTCCGGTTCGCAGCAGCAGGAGCGCCAGCAGCGCGCCGCCTGCACCCAGCCCGCGCGATACGCTCGAGCACAGCCTGTCCTCCGGCAGAGAGAGCGCCAGAATGGCCGAAACAGGCAGTAATCGCCACAAAATGCGCCAGAACTGCGGCAGAAAGGCGGCAGTCGGTGCGGTAAGGTATGCAGGTGTCAGCTGGGTGAATGTCAGCACCAGAGAGAGCACCAGTGTCAGCCCGGCCAGCCATGCGGCGGGAAGTGCCCACATCGCGCAGCGATTGAGGCCCATCGCGGCGGTGAGCAGGATGCAGACGGTCAGCAGCATGACCGTGCCGCCACACGAGCGCCCGGTGAACACGGTTTCGCGCAGAAAGATGCTCATGCGGGCGATGGAGGCCAGCAGCGGGAACAGCGCCGCAGCCGCGAGGCTCCATTGCGGCAAAGCGTGCCGTCGTACAGCACCGGACAGCCTTGCAGCGCCCGTGCCGCAGAGCGCACAGACCGCACACGCCAGTGCGGCGGCGTACACGCTCTGTCCGTCCGCGGGGAGGTACAGCAGCTCGCTCAGCGGCAGGAGCGCGAACAGCGCCGTACACCAGCGCGGGAACATTCGCTCACGCATTGTCGCCGCCTCCGATCTCGCCGTCTAAAAAGCAGGAGAGCCGCTCTCTGCGGAACACCGCCGTTCCGGCCGGCGCTGTCTGTCCGAAATCGTCCACGCGCAGTGCGGGCAGGATGGCCGTGCCGTCTGCGTGCAGCACATCGGCCACGCGATAGAGCGGCATATCCGGCAGAACGCCCTCCTGTGCGGAGCGGTCGAGCAAATCGCTGAGCGCGTATACCTCGTCGTCATTTTCCAGCAGCGCCGCCGCCGAGCCGTCCCGCACGACCGCAGCCCGCAGACTGAGCCGCACATCGTTCTCGCGGCACAGGTAGTCTGCCAGCGGCAGGATGCTGTCCGAAGCGGCCTCTTCGCTCAGCAAAAGCACCTGTGCATGGCTCAGATACAGGTCGCCGGGCAGGATGTTCCGCAGATTTCGCAGTGCTTCGGTCACATCTGCGCCGGTGGAGGACAGATAGGCGGGCGCGGCGGTGTCATCCGGCGCATCCTGCCGCACGACCTCGGCCGTCAGACGGTACACGCCGTTCTCCCAATCGAGCGCCAGCGCGGACACCGGCGAAACCTCGCGGGCGCAGCCGCACAGCAGCAGGAGCAGCGGGAGCAGCGGGAGAATTCGGAGCAGCTTCACGGGCGTTCCTCCTTTGACGGGCGTTTGACGGCGAAGCGGTCATACCGCATGAAAAACCATGGATAGCGCAGCCAGGTGTCCTCGTGCTCGGCGGAGATGCGCGGCACGAGATTGAGCAGATACGGCACCGAGCACGAGTGCATCCGGCACAGCGCCGCAAGGGTCAGCCCGAGCAGCAGTCCGACACCGTACAGTCCCCATGCAGCGGCAGCGGCCAGCAGTGCGAAGCGCAGCCACAGGGCGGCGGTCTGCAATTTGGGAACCATCAGTCCGGTAACACCCGCGATGGCAACAACGATGACGGTCGGCGCGGCGGCAAACCGCGCGGAAACAGCCGCATCGCCCAGCACCAGCCCGCCGACGATGCTCATGGTCTGCCCCATCGCGCCGGGCGTGCGTGCACCGGCTTCTCTAAGCGCCTCGAGCACGAACAGCATCAGGAGGATCTCCCACCCGATGGGCAGGGGAACGCCTCTCTGTGCGGCGGACACCGCGAACAGCAGCCGCGCAGGCACCAGCTCACGGTGGTACAGCATGAGCGCGGCATACACGGCGGGGAACGTGATGGTGAACACGAACCCGATCACGCGCAGCACGCGCGAAAGATTCGCCTGCAAAAAGCTGATATAGTAATCGTCGTTGGACTGAAAGCACTCCTGAAACAGAAACGGCGCAGTCAGCGCCACCGGACTGCCGTCCGCAACGATCACGCACCGGCCCTCCAGCATACGCGAAGCGGCAACGTCCGGCCGCTCGGTCGTGCCGAGTGTGGGGAACGGCGACCAGCGGTGGTCGCGGATGCGTTCACAGAGATAGTTGGAATCCAGCACGCTGTCGATGTCGAGCGCAGTCAGGCGGGTCTCCAGCCGCTCGACCAGTCCCTTTTCGCACAGCCCGGCGATGTAGCACAGGCACACGTTGGTGTTCGTGCGGTTTCCCACGCGGATAAAGCGGAATTTGAGCCGCGGGTCGTTCACGCGGCGGCGGATGAGTGCCAGATTGGGCATAAAGCACTCGGTAAAGCCCTCGCGCGGGCCGGAGAGCACCCGTTCGTTCTCGGGCTCTTCGGTGCCGCGCTTGTCGAAGCCCTTGGTGTTGACAAGAATCGGCCGTGCATCGCCGTCGGTCAACACGATGGCATCGCCGTACAGAAAGGCGGCGAACACCTTGTTCATGTCGGTTTCTACGCGGCATTCGTCGGTCTGGAGCACGGTGTCGGCCAGAACATCGGCGGCGAGCCGGGTCTGCTCGGCACGCAGGATGGGCCGCACAAGGCTCTGGTTGATAGAAAGAGAATTCACCATCCCGTCGAAGAAGAACAGCGCACAGCGCAGTCCGTTCCGTCCAACAGCGCGGCGGATGATAAGTGTATCGTCGTTCCGGAACAGCTCCTGCATCATGCGGATGTTGCACTCCAGCTCGGCGGTAAATGTGATCGTTTCCATAGTTTCACCCCGAGTTAGGGTGTGCAGAAAAACGTATTTTATACGTTTTAATTGAGAATGGATAATGGAGAATTGAGAATTAGCGCTATCCTTGCGCGAGTTCCGTCCGCGTAGCGCGATTATAAATACCGCCTTGCGGCGGACTCCTTCATTTTCCATTCTCCATTTTCAATTTTCCATTAGCTCTTCGGCAAGTGTTTTGCCGAAGAGCCTGATCCCTCTCAGTGCCTCCGTCATGGTGTTGCCGGACGAGCCGACCTCGACAAGAAACGCGCTGGTCGTGGCGTGCTGGTTAAACCGCTGCGTACGCAGATTGAGCGGGCGCATGAGGGTCGGATAAGTACGGTTGAGCCGGTATTGCAGGGAGGCGGTGCGGTTCAGGTTCTCCTGCCAGTCCGGGTGATACAGGCCGCCGTCGTCCGTGCCGACCACGAGCATGAGCTGGGCCGTTTCCTCGCCGTTTATCGTACACGAGGTCTTGTAGGCGCGGCCGTCGTCGGTCAGGATGGAATCGCGGTGAACGTCGATAACGGTCGTGATGGACGGATATTCGGCCAGCGCATCCTCGACAGCGGACAGAGAGCGGTCATACGAGCCGGTATACACCGGCGTATCGAACATCTCGCGGATATGTACGGCTTGAATGCCGTTGTCCTCGAGCACCTTTTGCAGCTCGTCGCCGACACGCACCACGTTGTAATTGGTGTCGGTCGTGCGCTCGGTTTCGGTCGGTGTGTAGGGAAAGGCGGCATCCGGCGTGTAGCTCTCGCTGCCGTGCGTATGGTAGATGAGCACCTGCGGGCCGTCGCTGCCGGCAGAAAGATGCTCGTCAGCGGCCAGACAGGCGGCGGCATCCACCTCGTATGAGGTTTCGTTGTTGATGGAGAGCGTTGCGGCCTTATCGGCGGCAGACAGCACCGGATTGTCGTTCTCGGTGTCCTCGGAGGCAACGTAAGTGCTCTCGGCAAGCGGGCTTTCCGCCTGCTCGTCGCGCGCAGAGGCCGCCGAGCGCGGTGTGTAGACCTCGGTGTTGTCCGGCATGACGCCGAGCTCGAGCGCCAGCGCCCGTGTGACAAAGCCGCTGCTCTGCGCCAGACCGGTGAGTGCATTCTGCGCGGCAGGCTCGCCGCCGAGATGGGAGAACACCAGCAGTGACAGTGCAAGGCACAGCGTAACGGCGGCGGGCAGACGGATACTGCCGTTCACTCGGGAATGTTGTTTTCTGCGCCGCTTCATTGCGCCACCTCCTGCCTGTTTGTTCTCTATCATACGCCTGCCGCCGCGCGAGTATGCCCGAAACCTGTCACGAGAGATACAAGTCAATATCCGACACGGACAGGTGCGGATGCAGCGCCATATTGACCGCATAGCCGATCATGCGGGAGATGTCTGCGACTTCGCGGTCGATGTCGCGCGTGGTGATCATCACAGGCCGGGCGAGGTCGTCGAGCGCCTCGCAGTCGGGATGATGAAGCTGACTGCTGATCTCATGTGCGAGTGTCGCACCGTCCACCACGGTGGGCACACCGACGGCAATGACAGGCACGCCAAGGGTTTGCTCGTTCAGCGCAGCCCGCGCGTTGCCTACGCCTGCGCCCGGCGTGATGCCGGTATCGGCCAGCTGGACGGTACGCAGCAGCCGGGAGAGCCGTCCCGCCGCAAGGGCATCCACCGCGATGACGGCGGACGGGCGCACGCGGCCGAGCACGCCGCAGATGACCTCACCGGTTTCCACACCGGTCTGACCGAGCACGCCCGGCGCCAGCGCGGATACCGGCCGCCAGTCTGCGAACACCTCGGGCGACTGGGAAACCAGATGGCGGGTGGCGATCACATGGTCGATGGTCTGCGGGCCGATGGCATCCGGCGTTATCATGCGGTTGCCCAGTCCGGCGATGAGAACCGGGCCCTTGTCCGCGCGGGGAAGAAGCCCGCGCAGCAGTGTGCTGAGCGCTCTGCACGCCCGCGGGAACGCATCCTCCTCGCGGCGGATGAGCGCATCGAGCTCGAGCGTGAGATAGCGGCCCTGCGGCTTGCCGAGCGCACGGGCGGCCTCGTCCGAGCGGATGCACACCTCGTGTACTGCGAAGCCCTCGATCGTGCGGTCGGACTGCCGCACATGAGGCAGCGCGGCGGCGGACTGTCGGTTTTCGATGGCCTCAACGGCCAGATCGGTGCGAAATGCCATGAAAATCCCTCCTTTTTCGTGTAGTTTGCGGGATGAAAAAGTTTTTATGCGGTTTTTGAAAAAAACACTTGCTTTTTTTGTGAGAAGATGGTAGAATAATATCACTGTTGAATAGAAAACGAAGGAGGTGTTTTCAGAATGCCCAATATTAAGTCTGCAAAGAAGCGCGTTAAGGTTAACTCTGTTAAGGCGCTGAACAACCAGATGGCTAAGAGCGAGCTCAAGACCACTCTGAAGAAGTTTGATGCTGCGATTGCTGGCGGCGATAAGGCTGAAGCAACTGCTGCTTACACGACCGCTGTCAAGGCTGTCGATCAGGCGGCTGCCAAGCACCTCCTGCACAAGAACAATGCGTCCAACAAGAAGAGCAAGATGACTACCAAGCTCAACGGCATGGCGTAAGTTCTGGTATAGAACATCGAAACCGCAAGTTTTACTTGCGGTTTTTGTTTTGTCTGATATTTCGATAAACGTCTAAATAATCTCTTGACATCCCAAGAATGTGTGCTATACTGAAGATAGTTAGATGGCTGTCTAATTGTTCTGGCAGAGAAAGGACGGTGCTTTCAATGGAGCTGACGATCATATACTGCGGTATTGTGCTGATTCTGGCGTTTATTCTGGTGCTGTGGCAGGCGAAAGCGCTTGCAAAGTGCGAGCTTGTCTGCGTATTCTGCGGTACGGCGCAGCACTTTCCATGGAAGCGGCTGCTCTTTCGGCAGCACGTTGGAAACGACTGGTGGCTGGCGTGCCCGGTCTGCGGGCGCAAAACATGGTTCACCGTCCAAAAGAGGGAGCAGGAGCGATAATGGGATTTCAGCAGAGCTTTAAGGCACTCAGTGATCCGGTGCGGCGCGAGATTTTGTCGCTGCTGCGGCGCGGACCGATGGCGGCGGGCAATATTGCGGCGCACTTCAAGGTGTCGGGCGCGACCGTGTCGCACCACCTGTCCGTGCTCAAGGAGGCCGGTCTGGTGCTGGACGACAAGCAGGGCAAGTACATTTATTATGAGCTGAATATGTCGGTCGTGGACGAGCTTTTAGAGTGGCTCGCCGCGCTGAAAGGAGCGGACAGAGATGAAAAAGATCAGTAAGATGCAGGTGGCAGCATGGGTGCTGTCGCTGCTGCCGATGGCGCTGGCGGCGGTGTTTTACAGCCGCCTGCCCGCTGAAATCCCGATGCAGTGGAACTTCGGCGGTTATGTGGGCTACGAAACCAAGTGGCATTTGTGGATCGTTGCGGGCATGGCGCCGCTGTTTGCGGTGCTGTTCTATTTCCTGCCGCGCTTTGACCCGAAAAGCAAGAACTATGACAAATTTTCCGATGCCTATGTCGGGTTTCAGGTGATGATTGACCTGTTTCTGACCGCGATGTGCGGCATTTGCATCGCGGAGGCGCTGCATCCGGGCGTGATCGATGTGCCGACGGTCGTTTGTCTGCTCGTCAGCCTGCTGGTGGTGTGGCTCGGCAACGTCATGCCGAAATTCCGCATGAATTGGTACTGCGGCCTGAAAACGCCGTGGACACTGTCGAGCGAAACCGTCTGGACGAGAACGCACCGTGCGGCGGGCCGCATGATGTTCGCGGCGGGCCTCATCGGCGTGGCCGGTTCGTTCGTGCCGAACGATATTGCCAAATTCGTGCTGGTGCTCGCGCCGATGGCGGCGGCGACGGTCATCCCGACTGTGCTCAGCTGGCGGTGGTATCGAGAGGAACAGCAGTAAGGGACAAAAACAGGACTTTACAGGCGCAGTTTGTGGAAAACTGCGCTTTTTCTGTATCAAAAGGAGAAAATTACAGGACGGTTACAACAAATTTAGTCATATTTTAACTTGCCGGGTGGGGAACGATGTGATATACTTTTGAAGCAAGTTTGCATAAGTGGGGAATCGACCCCATTTATCCACCCAACGGGGCAAGGAGAACGATATGAAAAGAACGCATAAGCTGGTGCTCGTTCCGCTCATGGCGCTCATCGCTGCACTGAGTATGCTGACGGCGGCGTGCGCGATCGATGCGAACACCACGGAAACCTATGCATATCTGCCTGAGCACTCGGTTTACTTTTATGATACAGCAGGGCAGTATGCGTGGGCGGCCCGTGAGATCGATACGCTGGCAGTGGCAGGCGTGATCAAGGGCAGCGGCAGCCATCTGTATTACCCGGGCAGTGCCATCACGCGGGCGGACTTCATCGTGATGCTGGACCGCGCGTTCGGCATGAGCGAGGCGCTCGACCGCGGCCTGATCGATTCGAAGGGCACGTTTACCGATGTGCCGGGCAGCGCTTATTACAGCAAGTCCATCATCGCGGCCAAGGCATTCGGCGTTGCGGCGGGCACTGCGACCGGCGCGTTCCAGCCGCAGCAGCCCATCACTCGGCAGGATGCGATGGTGTTCCTCAAGCGCACGCTCGACCGCACGAGCCTGACACTGGGCGCGGGCTCGCTGAGCGAATTTCCGGATGCCGGTCAGGTATCCACCTATGCGCGGGCTTCGGTCAGCGCACTCGTCGGCGCAAAGGTCATCGGCGGCTCGCACGGAAAGCTCAATCCGCGCTCGAATGTCACCCGCGCCGAGATGGCGGTGATGCTGTACCGCGCGACCCATCTGACGGCGCGCAGCGGCGGCGCGGCCTATCAGAACCGCAGTGACATTGTCAATATCTGCATCGGCACGCAGAATTACTGCGATGTGGTCATTGAGAACTACAATGCGGCGGTACAGTACACCGGCCTGATGGCATACACGGATTTCCACCGCGAGAACGGTGTGAGCTATGTCACGCTCGGCGCGAAGCGCAGCATCGACCGGACAGCCGCCTATGTCAACGGCGTATTCACGTTCCGTGACGGCGAAGGCACGGTGAGCGTGCCGGCGGACGAGGCGTGTGTGGCAATCGATGTCAGTCAGCCGTACCACCAGATGAACGCACCGGTGAGCACGGGCGGCACTTACCGCTACTGCTATCCCTCCATCGAGGACGGAAGAGTAACGGCGATCTACTACACGAAATGAGAAAGAGAACGGCTGATGCCGTTCTCTTCAGTTTGTCAAAAAAGTCGGTATTGAACCAATTTCATCATATCGCGCGGCAGCGCGCATTAAATAGAATTTGCTGTGCAAATTCATAAAAACCGGGAGCGTGTATCTCGGTTTTTATACCTTAAGAGGGAAAAAGTTTCCGTATGGGAACTTTCGGACGACTTTGGAACGGCCCACGGTCCGTTCCTGCTTGTCGGCGAAACTGTAGTTTCGCGACAGCCTAAGAGAACGGCTGATGCCGTTCTCTTTTTTGCGTTTACGGATGCTTTATTCGATGTTCCCGCTGAGCGAAGTTTGACAGGGTGCTTTTTTGATATTCTGCTGATAATTTGCCGCCGGGATGTTGACGGACAGCCACATTCCGGGTATGATAGAAAGGAGATCATGTGCCCGGCGGACTGCGGACTCGTTCTTCCGGGCACAGCGACAAAAAGGGAGTAGTATGTTATGAAAAAACTCGTACACAGCCTGCCGTTCAAGCTGCTGCTTGGCGTTGCGGTGGGCATCGTCCTCGGCCTTGCGGCGAATGAGGCCGTGATGAACGTGGTCGTAACGGTCAAGCAGGTGCTCGGCCAGATCATCACGTTCTGCGTGCCGCTGATCGTCATTGGCTTCATCGCGCCGTCCATCACCAAGCTGGGAAACAATGCATCCCGTATGCTGGGTGTGGCGCTCGTCATCGCGTATGTGTCCTCGGTCGGCGCGGCGCTGGCCTCTGCGGCGGCGGGCTACGCGCTCATCCCGCACCTGTCCATCGTTTCGCAGGTGGACGGTCTGCGCGAGCTGCCCGAGGTGCTGTTCCAGCTGGAGATACCGGCTGTGATGAACGTGATGAGCGCACTGGCGCTGTCGCTGATGGTCGGCCTTGCCATCACATGGACCAAGTCCAAGCAGATGGAGTCCCTGCTCGATGAGGTGCAGAACATTGTGCTGGCCATCGTCAGCAAGATCATCATTCCGATCCTGCCGTTCTTCATCGCCTCCACGTTCTGCGGTCTGGCGTATGAGGGCACCATCACCAAGCAGTTCCCGGTGTTCATCAAGGTCATTATCATCGTAATGCTCGGCCATTACCTGTGGATGCTGCTGCTGTATGCCATTGCGGGCGCGTACTCGGGCAAAAACCCGATCGAGGTCGTCAAGCATTACGGCCCGGCGTATATTACCGCGGTCGGTACGATGTCCTCGGCGGCGACACTGGCGGTCGCACTGCGCTGCGCGAAAAAGTCCACCGTACTGCGTAAGGATATGGTCGACTTCGGCATCCCGCTGTTCGCGAACATCCATCTGTGCGGCTCGGTCCTGACCGAGGTGTTCTTCGTGATGACGGTATCGCAGATTTTGTACGGCAAGATCCCGTCGGTCGGCACGATGGTGCTGTTCTGTGTGCTGTTGGGTGTTTTTGCCATTGGCGCACCGGGCGTTCCGGGCGGTACGGTCATGGCCTCGCTCGGCCTGATCACCGGTATCCTGCTGTTTGACGGCACGGGTACAGCGCTCATGCTGACCATCTTCGCATTGCAGGACAGCTTTGGCACAGCCTGCAACGTCACCGGCGACGGCGCGCTGACGCTGATCCTGACCGGCTATGCGGATAAGCATGGCATTAAGGCCGAAAAGAGCACAGTAGAGGAAACGGTGCTGTAAACAGACACGCAAAAGGCGGGCTTTCAGCCCGCCTTTTCTGCTGCCCTCTTGTGCTGTACGCACGGGTGCGGTATACTGGAGATACAAATAGATACAAAGACAGCAGGAGGGAACTTCCATGCCCTTACATATCGTTCGGAACGATCTGATAAAAATGAAAGTGGATGCCATCGTCAATGCGACTGACTGCACGCTATCCGGCAGCGGCGGCGCAGACCGGTGTATCCACCAGGCGGCGGGCCCGCGCCTGCGGGCGGCGTGCGATGCACTGGGTGGCTGTGAAGTCGGTCAGACCAAGCTGACAGAGGCGTATGAGCTGCCGTGCCGGTACATCATCCATACAGTCGGGCCGCACTGGCTGGACGGCGCGCACGGCGAATCCGAGCAGCTGGCGGCGTGCTATCACAACGCATTGGAACTCGCGCAGGCGCACGGCTGTGAAACGGTCGCGTTCCCGCTGATCGCCTCGGGCGTGAACGGGTATCCGAAAGAGCTGGCGCTGCAAACCGCGGTGGAGAGCATCCGTGCGTTCCTCGAGCAGGCGGATATGACGGTGTATCTGGTCGTGTTCGACCGGGCCGCATACCGTATCAGCAGCCGCCTGCATGACGAGGTAACCGCATATATCAGCGACTGCTATGCGGATGCTCACGCGGATTTCCGCACGCGCGCATCGAGGACGTTCGGGCCGGCGTTAACATGGAGCAGCACAGCTGCTTCTGTGGCAGTGGCCGGTGCGACTATTGGCTCCGCGCCGCTGCCGCTGGAGGATATGCTGAAACAGCTCGACGAGAGCTTCTCCGAGATGCTGCTGCGTAAGATCGACGAGCGCGGCATGACGGATGCTCAGTGCTACAAAAAGGCGAATATCGACCGCAGGCTGTTCGCCAAGATCCGCGCGGACAAAAATTACAAGCCGTCCAAGCCGACGGCGGTCGCGTTTGCGCTGGCGCTCGAGCTGCCGTATGGCGAGCTGACCGATATGCTGCGGAAAGCTGGGTTTGCGCTGTCGCACTCGAATAAATTCGACGTTATCATCGAATATTTCGTGCAGAACGGCATTTATGACGTTATGGAGATTAACTCCGTGCTGTTCGAGTTCGACCAGAGCCTGCTGGGCACGAGCGCATGAGGCGGACAGTGCTCGGCGGCCTGCTGTGCGAGGCGGTGTTTCAGGCAGCGTTCCTGCTGTTTTGGGTTACGGGCAGCATGACGGCGGCTGCGGCGGCAGGCGCGGTGACAGGATTTGCGGTGGTGCGGTTTTTGTCCGGCAGCGCGGCTTTTCGCCCGCTGAGAGATACCCTGCTGTGGCTGGGTGCGGCGCTGGCGGCGCATCTTTTGACAGACGGGCTGGGCGTGCCGCTGCGCCTTGCGGGATGGTGCGTGCCGTCTATTCGCGCCGCTGGCGGTTTTACCGCCGCTGAGGGACTGGCTGTACTGCTGGCAACGACGGTATTCGCGGCGGCTGCGGCGGCCGGATACGGCATCGGCCTGTTTTTCGGCAGGAATAGGTAAGTGTCGCCTGCCGGGCGACCTGTGATCTTCCCTTTGGGTGTATACTGTGTTCATCAACAAGAGGAACCCACACACACTGACAGGGAGGAACACCGTATGAAAAAGAATCTGACCGAGATCGTATTCATCCTCGACCGCAGCGGCTCGATGAGCGGGCTGGAGGCCGACACCATCGGCGGCTTTAACAGTCTGGTCGCCAAGCAGAAAAGGGAAGAGGGCGAGGCCCTGCTCTCAACCGTGCTGTTCGACAACGAGAGCGTTGTTATCCACGACCGCGTGCCGGTGCAGGACGTTGCGCCTATGACCGACAAGGACTATCAGGTGCGCGGCTGCACGGCGCTGCTGGATGCCATCGGCGGCGCGATCCACCACATCGGCAACGTACACAAATATGCCCGCGAGGAGGATGTGCCCGAGCACACGCTGTTTGTTATCACGACCGACGGCATGGAGAACGCCAGCCGCCGCTACGACAGCGAGCAGGTCAAGCGTATGATCGAGCAGCGCAAGGAGCAGAACGGCTGGGAATTTCTGTTCCTCGGTGCCAACATCGATGCGGTGGAAACCGCCCGTCACTTCGGCATCGACAGCAGCCGCGCAGTCAACTACCATGCCGACCATGCGGGCACAGCCCTGAACTTCGAGGTGCTCAGCGATGCGGTTTCGGCAGTGCGCGCCTCCAAGCTCGGCGGCAGCTGGAAGGATCGCATCGAGAGGGACTTTAAGAAGCGGCAGTAAGCGGAGAGCCGCCGCCCGGCGGCAAAGAAAAGAGAAGTTTTTCGAAAAAATGCTTGACTTTTCCGGCTGGATTTGGTATCCTATTTAAGCAAGGTTTGAGAAGCCAAGCAAATCCGGGTGTAGCGCAGCTGGTAGCGTGCTTGACTGGGGGTCAAGAGGCCGCAGGTTCAAGTCCTGTCACTCGGACCATGGCGAGTGTTCTTACAGCATTTGAAAGGCTGTAAGAACACTCGCTTTTTATACAGCGAGTTCACAGGGGGCGTAGTTGACGACTACGCCTTTTCTTGTATTTACGGACACTTCCGGGATTGGCAGGGGCAGCACCGTTGGAATCTCAATCGTTCCAACGCAGTTATAGTGGATACGAAGCCGCTGCTCCCAAACGCCGTCGATCTTCTCAGCATTGAATACTTCAATCTTCTCAACCAGTTCGTTCAGCATCCGGGGCGTCAGTTTCCGCGCTCTGGTGTACTTGCGGACAAGACCGATAAACATATCCGTTGTCATGGAACGGCTACTCTGCTTCTCTATCTCGGAGCGGAGCTTTTTTATTTTCTCTGCCAATTCCTTTTGCTCGTCCTCATACCGCCGGGACATTTTTGCGAAGCGGTCATCGGAGAGCTTGCCGGAAACATTGTCCTCATAGATGCGCTCAAAGAGGCCGTCCAATTCTTCGTCACGGGCAAGGAGCGTTTTCAGCTCTTTTTCCTTCAGCTTGCGGTCTGTCTGTTCCGCCTGCTGGGAATGACCGATCACCGCTTTTACAAATTCGTCCTCATAGAGACTGGCGAATTTCGTTAAGCGCCGTATCTCTCCCAGTACCACTTCCTCCAGGAAGTCCACACGGACATAATGGGTAGAGGTGCAGGTGCCGCGATTGCCCTTGTAGTTGGAGCAGTTGAAATACTTGATCTCCGGATTGCCCTGATTGAAGTGAAAGTGAAGGTTGCTGCCGCAATCGGCGCAGACCAACAGGCCGGAAAACATATTGTGTTCTCCGTTGTTAGTGCGGCGCTTGCGGATTTTGCCCCGTTTCTGCTGCACCTGCTCATACACAGCACGCTCGATGATCGCCTCATGGACGTCCTGGAACACCACCCAATTCTCACGGTCATTGTCGATTCGCTTCTTATTCTTGTAGGATTTGGAATAAGTTTTGAAATTGAGAATGTCACCACAGTATTCCTGCAGGGAGAGAATTTTGGTTATTGTGGAGCTGTTCCACTTGGTAGGCGGCTGCTGTTTGCCCTTGCCGGGGCGTTTGATGCCCTTCGTGAGCCAGTAGGCCCGCGGGGTCAGGACACCATCCTTTTCAAGCTGGGTGGCGATCTGCTCTGTTCCGAAGCCCTCCAAAGTCATGCTGTAAACGCGGCGCACAACCTGGGCTGCCTCGTCATCCA
>CAKSVR010000040.1 GCA_934504345.1 uncultured Agathobaculum sp.
GTTTACATGGTATCCGTTGCCCGTAAACATGGTGGTTGACGTTATGTGCGGCGGGGTGAGGGCACCCCGCCCTACGGAAACGCAAATCACAGCACCAAATAATTACTAATTCCTCATTCCTAATTACTAATTATTTCAGCTTATTCTTAACCTCATACGCCAGCTTCTCGATAAACTCTCCGGTTTCCATCGCGGTGGTTTCGCCGGTCTTGCGGGTGCGGACGGAGATAACGCCCTTTTCCTCGTCCTTATCGCCAATGACGATCATATACGGTACCTTGTGTACCTGTGCCTCGCGGATCTTGTAGCCGATCTTCTCGTTGCGGTCGTCCATGGTGGCGCGGAAGCCGTTGTCGGTGAGCTGCTGCATGACCTCCTTGGCGCACGGAATGTTGCGGTCGGTCATCGGCATGATGCGAACCTGCTCCGGTGCGAGCCAGGTCGGGAATGCGCCCGCGAAGTGCTCGGTGATAACGCCGATGAAGCGCTCGATGGAGCCCAGAACAACGCGGTGGATCATGACCGGACGGTGCTTCTCGCCGTCTGCGCCGGTGTACTCGAGCTCAAAGCGCTCGGGCAGCTGCATATCCAGCTGGATGGTGCCGCACTGCCACGTTCTGCCGATGGAATCCGCCAGATGGAAGTCCAGCTTCGGGCCGTAGAACGCGCCGTCGCCCTCGTTGACAACGTAGTCCTTGCCGATCTCGGTGATGGCCTCTGCGAGGGTCTTTTCCGCGAACTGCCAGTCCTTGAGGTCGCCCATGTGGTCCTCCGGCATGGTGGACAGCTCGATCTGATAGGTCAGGCCAAAGGTGGAGTAAACCTCATCGAACAGGCGGACAACGTTCTTGATCTCGTCCTTCATCTGGTCCCAGGTCATAAAGATGTGGGCATCATCCTGCGTGAAGCAGCGCACGCGGAACAGGCCGTGCAGCGCGCCGGACAGCTCGTGACGGTGTACCAGACCCAGCTCGCCGACACGCAGCGGCAGCTCCTTGTAGGAGTGCGGCTGGCTCTTGTATACCAGCATACCGCCCGGGCAGTTCATCGGCTTGATTGCGTAATCCTCGTCATCGATGACGGTGGTGTACATATTCTGCTTGTAGTGGTCCCAGTGGCCGGAGCGCTCCCACAGCTTGCGGTTGAGGATCATCGGCGTGGAAACCTCAACGTAGCCGTAGCGCTTATGCACCTCGCGCCAGTAGTCGATGAGGGTGTTCTTGAGGGTCATGCCGTTGGGCAGGAAGAACGGGAAGCCCGGGCCCTCCTCGGTCAGCATGAACAGGCCGAGCTCCTTGCCGAGCTTGCGGTGGTCGCGCTTCTTGGCCTCCTCCAGCATATTGAGGTACTGGTCGAGCTCGTCCTTCTTGGGGAACGCCGTGCCGTAGATGCGCTGGAGCATCTTCTTGGACGAATCGCCGCGCCAGTATGCGCCGGTGACGTTCATCAGCTTGATGCCGTTGCCCTTCACGCGGCCGGTGGAATCCAGATGCGGGCCCGCGCACAGGTCGGTGAACTCGCCCTGCTTGTAGAACGAGATGACAGCATCCTCGGGCAGGTCGTTGATGAGCTCTACCTTGTAGGGCTCCTCGCGCTCCTCCATGAGCTTGATGGCCTCCGCGCGCGGCAGCTCGAAGCGCTCGAGCTTCTCCTTTTCCTTGCAGATCTTACGCATCTCGGCCTCGAGGGCATCGAGGTGCTCCTGCGTGAAGGAAAACGGCGCGTCAAAGTCGTAATAGAAGCCGTTGTCGATGGACGGGCCGATGGCGAGCTTGACCTCCGGGTACAGGCGCTTGACCGCCTGCGCGAGAATGTGCGATACCGTGTGACGGTAGGTGTCGCGGTATTCCTTGTTTTCGAACGTGTACTTTTCTTCAGACACTTTATATCAGACCTTTCTTGTAAAATCGAAGGATTTTTAACAAAATCATACCCGTGGATGGGTTTCGTAGGGCGCGACAAGGTGAATTGCCCGCAGGGCAAGAGAGAGTCCTCTGGAGGACGACCTCGGCGCGCCGTTCGTAACGATGTGCAGACGGTTTATACGGCGCGCCGAGTCGTCGCGCCCTACGGGAAACGTTTATCGTCATCCACTCCTACCTCCTACCTCCTAACTTGCTTCCGCCTCCTATCTCCTAACTGTCTGCCTTCTTCAAGTAATTGCTTTTTTATTGCTCCGCAATAAAAAAAGGCCCACCCCTGCAAACTCAGGGGTGAGCTCTTGCCCACGGTTCCACCCTGCTTGCAGCCTCCCTGTGAGGGAAACTGCCGCTCGGAGTCCTTAACGCGGACGAAACGGCACAGCATACTGCTTGTTTCCGCTGTGCAGCTCGGGAATCGGTGCTGTTTTCCTCCATCTGCGTGGGCTTGCAGCCTCGGCTCACGCTCTCTGCTTCGATGGACACCCGAAAACAGGTCTTTCCGTCATTGCTTTGTAAATATACGAATACAGTGATATTATAACGCCTGTTTTGGGGATTTGTCAACGGGTTTTGGCTAATTCGTATAAACAAAAAACCGCCGGAATGGCGGTTGAACGACACGATATGACATGATATAATAAAGGCAGCAAACGGCAAGGTTGTTCCTCCCTCGATTAGGAGGGAGGTGATCAACGTGACGGTTTTAGAAGTCATCGCACTTCTTAACTTGATCTGTACGATCGTCTTCGGTATCCTCGGATACTTAAAGAAATAACAGCCCCTCAAGTGAAGTAGGAAGCGGCTTTCTCTCGACTCAAAATCGAATCCGAGGAACGACTGCTCCCGCCCCACGAGAGCCGCCGTTTGCTTCCATTATTATAATGCAGAGCCTCGGATTTGTCAAGCGGCAGTCCGAGGCTCTTTTGTCAGCGTATCCGGCCATCCGGCGAAAATGAAAAACGGAAAACCGTTACGTCCATTCCCCATTTTCCATTCTCAATTCTCCATTACTGTGCCTTTGCCTTGGTAATTTTATCCGCAGCAAGCAAAATACCCAGCTTGCCCGATTCATACGTCAGGCCGCCCTGCATATAGCAGACATAGGGCTCACGCATGGGCGCATCGGCGGAGAGCTCGATGGACGCGCCCTGCACGAACGCGCCTGCCGCCATGATGACCGGATCGTCATAGCCGGGCATCGCCCACGGCTCGGGCGTGACGTAGGAATCCACCGGCGCACCGGCCTGAATGCCCTCGCAGAAGCGGCGCAGCGGGTCGGGCGCACCGAACGCGATGGTCTGGATGATGTCGTAACGCGGCTCTTCGGCCTTTGGGCTGACCTCATAGCCGAGCTTTTCCATCACCTTGGCGCAGAACATGGCGGTCTTGACGGCCTGCATGGTAACGTGCGGCGCCAGGAACAGGCCCTGATACAGCAGCCGGTTCTGACCCATCGTGCAGCCGCACTCGCCGCCGATGCCGGGCGCCGTCAGCTTGTACGAGGCGTTCTCGACCAAGTCCGCGCGGCCCGCGATGTAGCCGCCTGTCGGCGCAAGGCCGCCGCCCGGGTTCTTGATGAGCGAGCCGGCGATGATGTCCGCGCCGACCTGTGTCGGCTCGAGCTCCTCGGTGAACTCGCCGTAGCAGTTATCGACCATGATGGCCGCAGTCGTGTTGACCTCGCGCACCACCTTGCAGATCTCGCCGATCTCCTCAACGGAGAGCGTCTTGCGAACGCCGTAGCCGCGGCTGCGCTGGATGAACACCAGCTTGATGTCCGCGTCCTTTGCGGCTTCGCGGATGGCGGGCAGGTCGGGCGCGCCGTCCTTGAGGTCAACCTGCTTGTAGCCGATGCCGTAGCTCTTCATGCTGCCGCAGTAATCGCCGGTGATGGTGTTCTGCAAGGTGTCATACGCCGGGCCGGTGACGGACAGCACGGTGTCGCCGGTCTTGACGGCGGAGAACATCGCGCAGGAGAGCGCGTGCGTGCCGTTTACAAAGCCGATACGCACCAGCGCGGCCTCGGTGCCGAAAATATCGGCGTAGATCTTGTCGAGCGTGTCGCGGCCGTAGTCATCATAGCCGTAGCCGGTCGTGCCCGCGAACAGATTGTCGGAAACGCGATTCTTCGCGAACGCCGCCAGCACCTTTTCGGTGTTGCGGTCGCAGATGTCCTCCAGCCGTTCGAAATACGGACGGATGTCGCGCTCCGCCTCGCGGCCCAAAGCGCGGATTTCACTTGAAATTTTGATGTATTCTGACATTGGTTGACTGGTTCTCCTGTTATGAAATCAAACGTGATAATGATGGTATTTCCGTTAAATAATTTTAATGACCCAAACGGGTAGGGCGGGGCAAGGTGAATTGCCCGCAGGGCAAGAGAGGGTCCTCTGGAGGATGACCTCACCCCGCCGCATATGCCGTGTCTGCACATCGTTACGAACGGCGCGCCGAGTCGTCGCGCCCTACGGAAACGTAAATCACAGCGTTAAATAACTCCTAACTCCTAATTCCTAACTATCAATCGTGTTTGTCCCATCCGGCAGCGCAAACATCGAACTATCCGGCGGTGTCGTATCGACCTCACTGACCGCGACCTTTCTGGCGAGGGTATCCCCGTCATAGAACGCCGCCTGCCGGAGCAGGCCGGTGACGGTGCTGACCGCGTACACGCAGCGATAGCCGTCCCGCTCGAACGTGACGGTGATGCACGGCTCGTAGCCGAGGTTTTCCGTTTTCGCCTCGGTGAGCACAACGTCCTCCGCGAGGACATCCTCCCATGTGGGCAGCATGGCGGCGGCATCGTCCGAGAAATCGCCCGCCGCGCCCTGATACGCGCGGCTGTCGCCCGCATTCCATGCGTACACCGCCTCACCCTTGCGGATGAGCGTGGACTGCACCGTACCGTCCGCGTTCAGCGTATCCGTCCGCATCACACCGGCGAGCGCATAACGGCGGCAGACCATATCGGCCTCTCCCCCATCGTAATACAGCGTGTTCGTCACCTTGCAGCGGTAGCTTTCCGGGCGCGCCAGCGTGGCGATGATGGTCTTGGCATTGCTCTTTGTGACGTTCACCTCCGCCGCATTCCCGGCGGTGAACAGCGCACTGCCGGTGCTGACGTTCGGGCTGTCGCCGTCGCTGCCGGGCAGGATGATGCCGGTATCCCTGCCGTGCGTGAGGCCCGAGGACAGCAGGATGCTCAGTCCCAGCAGGATAACGAGCGCACCCGCGCCCAGTGCCGCGATCATCGGCGTCGAATCCGGGTCGAACCGGCGTTTTCTGCCGGGCTTTACGGGTTTCACGGGTTGAACGGAGCCGGGCCGTCCTCACGCAGGCCGAAATGCTGCTCGATGGCCTGCACGATGCGCTCGGAGGTCTTGCCGTCGCCATACGGGTTGACGGCGTGCGCCATCTTGGCGTAAGCCTCCTTGTCGTCGAACAGCTCACGCGCCAGCTTCACGATATTGGCCTGCTCCACGCCTGCCAGCTTTACCGTACCGGCCTCGATGGCCTCCGGGCGCTCGGTTTCGCGGCGCAGCACGAGCACCGGCTTGCCGAGGCTGGGCGCTTCCTCCTGCAATCCGCCGGAGTCCGTCATGATGAGATAGCAGCGTGCCATCAGGTTGTGCATCTCGTCCACGGCCAGCGGATGGATGAGGTGGATTCTATCGTTGCCGCCGAGGAACTTCTCTGCGGTTTCGCGGACATACGGGCTCAGGTGTACCGGATAGACAAAGTGAACGTCCGGATACGCCTCGCTCAGCTCCGCGATGGCGCGGCAGATGTTCTCCATCGGCTCGCCGTAGTTCTCGCGGCGGTGCGCGGTGACGAGGACAACGCGGTTGTTCTCGAAGTCCAGCGTCCCAAGCTGCTCATCGCGGAACTGGAAGTCCGGCTTTACCGTCATGTGGATGGCATCGACAACGGTGTTGCCCATGACGAACACGCCGTCCGTGATGCCCTCCCGGGCGAGGTTGTCGCGGTTGCGCGGCGTGGGCGCGAAGTGCAGGGTCGCGATCTGACCGGTCAGCTTGCGGTTCATCTCCTCCGGGAACGGGCTGTACTTGTCGTAGGTACGCAGACCGGCCTCGACATGGCCGACCGGCACCTTATGGTAGAACGCCGCCAGCGCGCCCGCAAAGGTGGTGGAGGTGTCGCCGTGGACGAGCACGATGTCCGGCTGAGCCTTCTCCAGCACCTCGTCCAGGCCGTGCAGGCTCTTCTCGGTGATGGTCGCGAGGGTCTGCCGCGGCTGCATGATGTTCAGGTCGTAATCCGGCTTGATGCCGAAGATGTCGAGCACCTGATCGAGCATCTCGCGGTGCTGCGCGGTGACGCACACGATGGATTCCGTGTTCTCGTTCTGCTCGAGCGCGTGTACCAGCGGCGCCATTTTAATGGCCTCCGGGCGGGTGCCGAAAACCGTCATTACCTTGATCTTATTCATCGTCTTTATCCTCCTTGTGTTCGTGTTTGCCCCAGTGTTCCGCGCCGTAGATGATGCCGGCGCATACCAGAATACCCACCAGCACGGCCAGCAGCAGCACGATGGCCTTGACCTCGCCGGACGAGGTGAGCACCACGGCGGTAAGGCCGAGCGTTGCGCTGATGGCGTACAGGATGGCGACCGCCTGCTTCTGGTTGAAGCCCATATCGATCAGCTTGTGATGCACATGGCCGCGGTCCGGGCTCATCGGGCTCCTGCCTGCCGCCACGCGGCGGATGATGGCGTTTGCGGTGTCAAAGATGGGCAGGCCGAGGATGAGGAACGGCACTGCGAACGAAATGACCGCATAGAACTTGAACAGACCCATGATGGACACGGTCGCCAGCATATAGCCGAGGAAGGTCGAGCCGGTGTCGCCCATGAAGATCTTTGCCGGGTTGAGATTGTACGGCATGAAGCCGATGCACGCACCGGCCAGCGCCGCCATCGTGATGGCGATGGGCGCATTTCCGGTCAGCAGCGCAACGGCCAGCATGGTGATGGCCGCGATGGACGAAACGCCGACCGCAAGGCCGTCCAGACCGTCGATAAGGTTGACGGCGTTGGTGATGCCCACGATCCAGATGATGGTCACCGGCACGGCAAGGATGCCGAGGTGGACGAACGGCGTGTCCGAGAACGGGTTCAGGTTGGTGAACAGCCCGATCTGGAGCCCGCCCACGCATACCGGGATGGCGGCTGCCACGATCTGCACCACAAATTTGAGCTTCGGGCCGAGCGCGAGCACATCATCGAAGATGCCGAGCGCAACGATGATCGCCGCACCGAGCAGCACGCACAGCATGGTTTCATCCAGCTTGCCGAAGATGAGGATGGAGCACAGGAAGCCGCCGAAGATGGCAAGGCCGCCCAGCCGCGGGATGGGTTTTTTGTGCATCCGGCGGGCATCCTTGGGAACGTCAATCGCGCCGACCTTGTGCGCGAAGTTCTTCACCGGCGGGGTGAAGAGATAGCTCAGCACGCCTGCCACGGCGAACGCCGCGATGATCGTGCCGATCACAATATATTCATTCATGCTCTACTCCTCTCAGCGTGCCACAAAGCCAACCTTTCGGTAGACCTTATCCAGCGTTTTGCGGGCCAGATAGGAGGCTTTCTGTGCGCCCTCGCGGTAAACCTGCTCGAGATAGTCCTTGTTGTTCAGCAGGTCGATGGTCTTTTCGCGGATGGGACGGAGCAGCTCGACAACGGCCTCGCCGACAGCGGGCTTGAACTCGCCGTAGCCCTTTCCGTCGAACTCGTTTACTGCCTGCTCGATGGTCTTTCCGGCCGCCAGCGCGTAGATCTGGAGCAGATTGGACACGCCCGGCTTGTTCTGCGGGTCGAACAGGATGCGGGAGTCCGAATCGGTGACAGCGCGCTTGAACTTACGCATGATGTCCTCCGGCTTGTCCATCAGCAGGATATAGCCGTTCGGGTTCGGGTCGGACTTGCTCATCTTGCTGTTCGGGTCAGCGAGGCTGGTGATCTTTGCGCCCTCGCCCACCTTGGGGAAATAGCCCTCCGGCATGGTGAACGTGCCCGGATGCAGGTTGTTGAAGCGGGTCGCGATGTCGCGGCAGATCTCGATGTGCTGGCTCTGGTCCACGCCGACCGGCACAAGGTCGGTCTGGTACAGCAGGATGTCGGCAGCCATCAGCACCGGATAGGTGAACAGGCCGACGTTGATGTTGTCCGCGTGCTTGGCGGATTTATCCTTGAACTGGGTCATGCGGGAGGCCTCGCCGAACATGGTGAAGCAGTTGAGCACCCATGCCAGCTCCGCGTGAGCGGACACATGGCTCTGGATGAACAGGATGCTCTTCTCGGGGTCAAGGCCGCAGGCGATGTACTGCGCGATCAGCTCAAGCGTTGCGCGGCGCAGCGCCGCAGGCTCCTGCCGCACGGTGATGGCGTGCTGATCGACCACGCAGTAGATGCAGTTGTACTGCTCCTGCAAAATGGGGAAATTGCGGATAGCACCCAGATAGTTGCCGAGTGTCAGCTTGCCGGACGGCTGCACACCGGAGAATATCGTTTTCTTCTGATTATCGCTCATGTATATACTTCCCTTACTTAGATTTCAGTGCCAAAGGAATCCCATCGGGTTTCCATACTTAATTGTAATGATACCACACTTTGAGGGAGGTTGCAACCGTTCAAAAAGAGTGAAGAGATTCTAATAGAGTGAAGAGTGAGGAGTGGAGAGTGGAGAGCTTTTAAGAGATTGGAGAGCGTTTGTTGTTTGCGTGTACCTGTTTTTTCCTCGCACTCACAAAAGGAAAGGGCGGACACGCTGGTCCGCCCCTACGGCAAGTGAAGCCTCAGAGAATCTCTCCACTCTCCAATCTCCACTCCTCACTCTATTAAAACTATTCCGGTCGTTCCTTAACCTTCCTCAAGATCGCCCACTGGCTGACCTTGAACGGGAACGCAAAGTGAACGTGCATCTGCGGCACATTGAACAGCTCGCGCTTCGCGCCCTCGTCGTCGGTGACGTTCTCCGCGCGGAACACATACGGCGCCTGTCCCGGCTGGATGAGCTCGAGCTCCTCGCCGTCAAAGAAGCGGTTCTTGAGCGCGAACACGGCCTTGCCGCTCTCATCGCACTCGACCGGCATACCCACGACCTCGTATTCGCGGATATACTGGCTGTCGCCGTAGTGCTGGCCGTTCTCCTCGCTGCCGAAGTAGAAGCCGGTGTAATACTCGCGGTGGCTGACCTTATTGACCTCGTCGCGGCAGAACTGCGGCAGAACGAAGCCGTTCGGGTCTTTTCTGTACGCATCGATGGCGGCACGGTACGCGCCGGTGACACACGCGGCGTAATACGCCGTTTTGTTGCGGCCCTCGATCTTGAACGAGGTGATACCCGCCCGGATGAGCTCCGGAACGTGCTCGATCATGCACATATCCTTGGAGTTGTACAGGTAGGTGCCGCGTCCGTCCTCCTCGACCGGGAAGAACTCGCCCGGGCGCTTCTCCTCCATGAGCGAATAGCTCCAGCGGCACGGCTGAGCACACGCGCCGTGGTTGGCATCGCGGCCGGTCATGTACTGCGAGATAAGGCAGCGGCCGGAGTACGAAATGCACATCGCGCCGTGCACGAACGCCTCGATCTCAAGCTCCTTTGGGGTCTTTGCGCGGATCTCGGCGATCTCCTCGAGCGAAAGCTCGCGCGCGAGCACGATGCGCTCCGCGCCCTCCTCCGCCCAGAAGTTCGCCGCCTCGTGGTTGAGGATGCTGGTCTGGGTGGAGATGTGAACGGGCACGCTCGGCGCATACTTTCTCGCCATACGCAGCACGCCCACATCCGCGATGATGAGCGCATCCGCGCCCGCATCGGCCAGCAGCTCCAGATACGCCGGGAGTGCGGGCAGATCGCGGTTGGACGGCATGATATTGACCGTGATATAGCACTTTACGCCGTGTGCGTGTGCATACGCGATGCCCTCGCGCAGCGCCTTGTCGTCAAAGTTTGTCGCGGCGGCGCGCATACCGAAGCGCGTACCGGCCATATAGACCGCATCCGCGCCGTATGCGATGCCGAACCGCATCTTGTCCAGATCGCCCGCAGGCGACAGTAATTCAGGTGTATTATTCACCGGTGGCCTCCGTCGTCGTGCTTGCCGCCTCAGCCTGCGCCTTGTTCGAGGCTTCGATATTGCGCTCGTGCTCCTCGTAGCTGGCCGCGAACAGGTGCGTGCCGTCCGGCATGGCAACATAGTAGTAATAATCGTGGTTCTCGGGGTGGCTTGCCGCATACAGCGATGCATAGCCCGGATTGCAGATGGGTCCGGGCGGCAGGCCCTTGTGGTTGTACAGGTTGTACTCGGAATCCGACTGGAGATCGGCCTCGCTCAGCTTGCCGCCGGTGCGGCCGAGGCCGTACAGCACGGAAGCATCCACCTGAAGATACGGGAACTCGTCCGCGTTGTTCAGGCGGTTGTAGATAACGCCCGCGATGCGCGCACGCTCGTCATCCTGCTGTGCCTCGCGCTCGATCAGCGAGGCGATGGTGACGATGTCGTGCATCGAGCGGCCCAGCTCCTCTGCGCCGGACTGAATATCCTCGTCGTACTTGTTGCCGAAGTTGTTGAGCATTTTGTTGATGGTGTCAACGGTGGCGGCGTTGCCCTTGTATATCTCGTAGGTATCCGGGAACAGATAACCCTCCAGCCAGCCCTCCTTTGCGGGCTTCTCGTCCTTGAGGAAGTCGTGCTTGAATGAATACTCGTTCAGGGTTTCGTCAATGGCATCCTCGGTGCAGACGTGTGCATCGAGCAGCGTTTGACGGATCTGCGCGATGGAATAGCCCTCCGGGATGGTGATCTGCACGGTTTCCGTGCTGGCGGTGTTGGCCAGCGAATCGATGATCTGGCCGTAGTCCATCGACGGGTTGAGCATATAGGTGCCCGCCAGAACGCTGGTAGCACTCTCATGCTTGAGCGTGAGATACAGCTTGAACACCGACTTGTAGTTGATGATGCCCGCCTCGTCGAGCGTTTTTGCAAGGTCGGAGATGGCGGTGTTCTCCGCCACCGTGATCTCGGTTTCGTCCGAGCCCTTGACGAACGCGAAAACGTCATTCGCCACGAACAGCGCCGTCAGCGACAGCACGAGCGACACGCCGACCACGGCGATCATGTACACCATCGTGCCCGCGCAGCCGTTGTTCACCGGACGGCGGCTGCGGCGGCGCTTTCTGCGCGGCGGCTCCGCCTCCGGGACGGGCACGCGGCGCGTTTGCTCATTGTTGTAATTATTATCCATAGTTCACCTCTCGTTACAGATAGCAGTCCATGACCTGTTTTCCGGCAAATGCCAGCACCAGCACGATAAATCCCGGGTCGCGGATGAGCAGCCACAGGTCGTACCATCCGGCGCTGACCTCGAAATGCAGGATCGAGCCGCGCACCAGCATTTTCTCCAGTGTGTGCAGTGTCAGGAACGCGAACAGCAGCAGGAGCAGCACGATGAGCTCCGGCAGGATGTTCCACACGCCGAACGGCGCATAGGTATCCGCCGCCCACTGCACGCCCACCATGCACAGGCCGCACACGGCATGGGCCAGCATCGCCGCCCACACGCTGTCCAGCACATAAGTAAGGTACGCGAACGCGATGCCGATGCAGAACGGCCCGGCAAGGTCCATCGGATTGCCGTGCAGCAGCGCGAACAGCAGGCCGCTGAACAGCAGGCACATCGAGGTGCCCACGCCGCTCTCGTGGCAGCTCTGGAGCGCACCGCGCAGGTACAGCTCCTCCAGCACGGCGGCCAGCACCGCGCCGATGAGCAGCCGCCAGCCGTAGCCCATGCTGTCCACCGGCATATGCAGCAGCGCGATGGTCAGATTGAGGCCGGTCTGTCCGGTCAGCCGGTACACCAGCAGGTTTGCGCCCAGCGCCAGAAAGGCGCACGCCGCACCGAGGAATACGGTCAGCAGCCAGCCTCCCTTGGGCAGGTTTTTGAACGCCAGCCGGTATTTGAGCACCTGTCTGTCCATGCCGGGCAGCGCCATCGCCAGCGGCAGGCCGACACAGGCCAGCTCGAGCAGCGCCATCAGATACGGCGGCAGGCTGTAATACGCGATCAGCCGTTCCGCGCCGGTCAGCAGTCCCAGACAGACGAACAGGCTGAGTCCCGGGAGCAGGGCGCGTTTTTCCTTATTCATCCGTGTGCAGCACCTCTCTTTCGGTGATGATGTAATGACAGCGGCGGTCGAAGTCCTCGTGCGGCAGCTCGTTCACCAGCCGCCGAGAGGCACACAGCGCCGCGCAGACGGCCTGCGTTCGCGCGAGGAACCGGTCGTAGTAGCCGCCGCCGTAGCCGAGGCGATACCCGTCCCTGCTGCACGCCAGCGCAGGCGCGAGAACGAGGTCGATGTCCTCCGGCGCGATCTCCTCCGCCGTGTCGGACGGCTCCGGAATGCCGTAGTGCCCGGCCCGGAGGTCGGAGAGCGCCGTGATGCTCCGCGCACTCATGCTGCCGCCCTTGCCGCACAGCGGCACGCAGACGGTCTTGCCGTCCCGGAGGGCCGCTTCGAGTATCGCGCGCGTGTCTATCTCCTCGGCGGTCGAAACATAGCAGAAAATGCACGCTGCATCGCGATAGAGCGCACTGTTCCGCACGTTTTCCGTGATTCCGCGGTCGATTTCCCGTTTTTCGTCCGGCAGGAGCGCCGCCCGCGCGGCAAGATACCGCTTTCGCAGCGCTTTCTTATCCGTACACATGATGCACGACCGATTCGGCGATCTCATCCACCTTGGCTTTGCCGCACAGCGCGGTGATGAGCGCGCACGCGAAATCCAGCGCACCGCCCACGCCGCAGCCGGTGATGATCTTTCCGTCCGTGACGGCGTTCGCCTTTACCGGGGTCGCGCCCGTCATGCCATCCTCCATGCCCGGATAGCAGGTGGCGCGCTTGCCCTCGAGCAGACCCATCCCGCCGAGGATGATGGACGGCGCGGCGCAGATGGCCGCAACGTACTTATCCGCCTCTGCCATCGCGCGGACAGCCTTGGTGACACGCTCGTCCGCGTACAGATTGGTCGTGCCCGGCATACCGCCCGGCAGAACGAGCATATCGGCCTTTGCGAGATCGAGCTCGTCCATCGGCAGGTCGGTCACCACGCTGATGCCGCGTGCGCCGCACACGGTCGCGCCCGTCACACCGACCAGCTTCACTTCTACGCCCGCACGGCGCAGCAGATCGACCGGAGTCAATGCCTCGACTTCCTCGAAGCCCTCTGCCAGCAATACATATACCATATTTTGTCACACCTTTCAGTTGAGCATTAAGTTCATATATCCGGCGGTTTCGTCCGCCTTTTCGTGCCATTTGCATACGCCGAGTGCGGTTTCCGCGCCGATCTCCGTCACGGTGAGCGTTTCGCGCCCCAGCATATCCAGAAGTCCCTGCATCTGCGTGCCGCTCACGCCGAGCGCCTCCTGCGCGTTGTCCTCCCAGCAGAATGCATAGCCGGTCAGCGTTTCACCGTCAGACCACCCATACACGCCCGCGCCGAGCGTGTCGAACAGCTCGAGCTGGGTATTCCAGTACGCCGTGTCCCGCTCGATGCGGCATTTCGGCGCCAGCTTGTCATACAGCGCCGCCAGCGCGGGCACATCGCCCGCGGTCAGCCGCCGAGGCGCTTCGCTCTCCCCCGCCGCGCGGGTTATCTCGCGCCGCTTCACAGGAAAGAACGGCTCGTAGCCGAACGGCCGGTAAAAATCAAACAGCCACTCCTCCGCCGGAATGAGCACGGAGGCCATGCGTCCCGCTTTCCTGTCCAGCTCGAACGAGCGCTCGAGCAGCCGCGCCATGTGGCCTTTGCGGCGGTGTGCCGGGTCGGTGCACGCGCCGTAGATATACGTCACCTCGCGGGATACGCCGCCTGCCGTCATCCGGTACGGCAGCATCTGCACCATCGCGACGAGCGTTTCGTCCTCAAGGCACAGCAGCGTGTGCTCCTCTTTATAGCAGTGCGCGAAAAACCAGTCGTTGAAGCCGCCCTCATCGGGAAAACAGGTTTCCCAGAGCGCACGCACGGCGGGAAAGTCGCGTTTTTCGGCAAATCGCATCATATTCATCAGCCTTTCGGTACAGCCATATACTTTACGCCGCGCATCACCGGATAATAGGACTTCTTGGCCTTGCGAAGGCCCTCCAGTCCCAGATCCTCCTCACGGTTGACGTACTCCACCTCGGTGCAGTTGCGCTGCACAAACTGCTGGTTGATCATCTGGTACGCGCCCTGAATCGTGTGGTCGGCCTTTTCGATCTGCACAACGTACATATCCGGAGTGGCCTGACAGCCGAACGTGAACGCGATGACCTCGCCGTCCAGCCGGAGCAGACCGCCGCGCAGATTCAGGTACTCGAAGTTGTGGAGTGCCTGCACGATGGCGCAGGTTTCGCCCTCGAAGTCGCGCTCGTGCGCGCAGCCGTTCAGGTTGCACCAGTGAACGTGGAACGCGAACGCATCCTTGATATTGTCCTTTGTCATGTCCTCGTAGCTCCAGCGGCCCTCATAGGCGGTCTTGAAGCGGTTGACGAGGTTGCGCTTGCTCTGCAGCTTCTTGCCGGAGAGTGTACGCAGCTTGTCCGCGAGGTAGATATAGTCGTCGCCGTCCTCGCAGTCATGCGAGAACGTGAATCTGCCCGGACGGACCGCTTCAATGCGCTCGATCATCGGCTCAGCGACCGAAACGACAACGAACGGGATACCGCGCTCGGCGGCATCCTGCTCCAGCGCATCCAGCGCCGCGCCGAGGTCGCCCTGACCCACAGGTGCAAGATAGCAGTCGTGTCCGCCGTCCAGCGGGCTCATTTTGATGAGCATAAAGCCGTCCTTGAAGCAGATCTGCGTGTTGTAGTGGCCGCGCCACATGAAAAGATCGACAAAGCAGCGCTCGCACAGATGGTAGTTGTAGTGTGAGCCGCACTGCTCGACGGTCGGTTTGTCTTCTAAGGTAATTTCTCTAAACGGTAACATACAGTTCCTTTCATAAGGCTGGTCTGAGGGTCACTTGCCCTCGCGCAGCGCCAGATAGTGCGCGCGCACCTCTGCGGCCTTGCCGCAGGACATTTTTCCCTCGGAGCAGGCGCCGTCCACGCAGGACGGGCCGCAGCGGCCGAACAGGGTCGGCGCAACGGCGTATACCTGCTTGTACATCTGCTCGGCAAGCGCGCGGATCTCCCACTGGGCGCGATTGCAGCAGCGCAGACGGAAAAAGTTCTTGAGGCTGCGCGCATTCGCCGTCATGACGATGCGGGTCGCGCAGGCGTTCGGCAGAACGTAGCGGGCATCCTCGATGGCGTGCTTCTCCGCCTTGCTGCGGGCGGTCTTTTCCGGAACGCCCTGCTCGAGCAGCTCCTTGAGATAGCCCTCCATCAGCGCGGCGGTCAGCTCCTCGTAGGTGCGCTGGTCGTCCTCCATCGCCTGTATGAATTTTGCCCGGGCCGCCGGGATTTTATCGATCTCGGGCGGGACAACATACTCAAAGCCCTTTTCGCGCACATAGCGCTGGCTCTGCACCGAGAACGAGGCGATGCGGTGGCGCGTGATCTGCGCCAGCAGCGAACGCGATACGCCCTCGATGGCAAACGTGAACGAAACGTGCTCGATCGGGCTCTCGTGGCCGATCTCGGAGAGCATATTGACGAAGCTCTCGGTCTTTTCCTCGGTCAGGCCGTCCAGCACGCTGTCAACGTCCGTGGACGAATAGCAGTTCTTGGCCGCCGCCGCGACCAGCTTTTCCGGGTCGGGCGTATAGGCCAGCAGTTTCACTTTCATTCTTGTCAGTTCCCCTTTCTGCCGAACAGCCGCTCTTTGATAACGATGAGCAGGAACTTGGGCAGCTTCATCATGCGGCCGATGCGGCTGGGCTGCTTGAGCAGACGGTAGAACCACTCCAGACCCAGCTTGATGAAAATATCCGGCGCACGCTTGGCCACGCCCGCGAACACATCCAGCGAGCCGCCGAGGCCGCAGAACAGCGTGCCGTGAATATCCTCCATGTTGTCCGCGATGAACTTCTCCTGCTTGGGCGCACCGAGGCACACGAACACAACGTCCGCGCCGCCCACAGCATTGATGCCGTCGATAACCTCCTGCGGATCGGAGAAATAGCCGTCGTGCGTGCCGGCCAGCACCAGTCCCGGATACTTGGCGCACAGGTTCGCGCCCGCCTTTTCGGCTACGCCGGGCTTCGCGCCCAGCAGATACAGGCGCATATTCTCTTTCGCCATCGCCGCGATGAGGTGCTCGGCAAACTCGATGCCGGCCACCTTGCCGTGCAGCTTCTCGCCGAGGATCTTCGCAGCATAGATGATGCCGATGCCGTCCGGCAGGACGAGCGTCGCGTGGTTGACGATGCCCATGAACTTTTCGTCATGGCGGCAGAGATCGACGATCTCCGGGTTCGGGGTAACAACGTAGCCCTTCTGCCGGGAACGGATCTTGCTCATTGCAAGCTCAACAGCCTGCTGCATGGTGACGGCATGAAATTGCACGCCCAGAATAGAAGCAGTATTCATCTTCGTATCTCCCATATTTTCCAGCCTTTGTTCGGCGGTAAACATTCCTAATCTATTGTATTATACAGCAGCAAACTAAAATCTGCAAGCCTCAAGGAAGAATTATGAAAAGAGTGGAGAGTGAAGAGTTAAGAGTGGAGAGAACGTAAAATAAAGCTGATACCGAACCCGCTTTCATACGTTCTCCACTCTTCAATCTTCACGCTCCACTCTTATTTACGACAGTGTGCAATGACCTCGTTCAGGTACACCGACATCCCAGCGCACAGTACGCCCTGCACCACGCCCTCGAACAGCGCAGCCGCCCAGTTGCCGTAACTGGCATAGCGCGACACCACCGAAAGACACGCCAGTGCAATGCCGCAAACCGTCAGCGCCAACGGGATGAAGTGATTCGGAAATTTCGGCAGCGCTTTCATGCCGCGCCCGATGCAGTACAGCACCGCTACCAGCACCGCAAAATCCGTCTTGATATACTGCGTTAATTCTTCCATAGGTTCACCTCCCCGTTCAATCTATGCGGAAAAGAGGTAAATTGAGAATCAAAAAGAGCGAAGAGCAGAGTTGCAGGGTGAAGAAATACCGTTCTCTTCACTCTCCACTCTCCACTCTTCACTCTTAGAGAATAGAAAAGAACGCCAGACGGCGTTCTTTTCTATTCTTAAAGCTGCTCGCGGATCAGCGCGCCCATCTCCGAGGTGGACAGCACCTTTTCGCCCTTTGCGGCGATGTCCGCGGTGCGGTGGCCGGCGTTCAGCACGTTCTCGACAGCGGTTTCGATGGCATCCGCCTCGGCCTTGAGGCCGAACGAGTAGCGCAGCATCATCGCGCACGACAGGATGGTCGCGATCGGGTTCGCGATGCCCTTGCCCGCGATGTCCGGTGCGGAGCCGTGGATGGGCTCGTACATACCCTTGCCGCTCTCGTTCATCGAGGCGGACGGCAGCATACCGATGGAGCCGGTGATCATGGAAGCCTCATCGGACAGAATATCGCCGAACAGGTTGCCGGTCACGATAACGTCGAACTGACCCGGATTGCGGACGAGCTGCATCGCGCAGTTGTCAACATACATATCGGTGTACTCGACCTCCGGGTACTCGTCCTTGATGCGGTGCATGGTTTCGCGCCATACGCGGCTGGTTTCGAGCACGTTTGCCTTGTCTACCGAGCAGACCTTTTTATTGCGCTTCATCGCCATCTCAAAGGCACGGCGGCCGATGCGCTCTACCTCATAAACCGAGTAGTTCATGTCGTCCGCGCCGGTCTCGCCCCAGCCCTTGTCGCTCTCGCGGCGATAGTGCTTGCCGAAGTAAACATCGCCGGTCAGCTCGCGGCAAACGAGAATGTCGAAGCCGCCACCGATGATCTCAGGCTTGATCGGGCACGCATCCGCGAGTGCCTTGTGCATCTGCGCCGGGCGCAGGTTGACGAACAGGCCCAGTGCGGCGCGCAGGCCGAGCAGCGCCTTTTCCGGGCGCTTTGCGCTCGGAACATCGTCCCATTTCGGGCCGCCTACCGCGCCGAGCAGCACGGAATCCGCATTCTTGCAGATCTCGATGGTTTCATCGGTCAGCGGGATGCCGTTCTTGTCGATCGAGCAGCCGCCTGCGAGGACCTCCTGAAAAGCAAACTTGTGGCCGAACTTTTCGCCGACCTTATCGAGCACGAGCATGGCCTCGGACACGATCTCCGGGCCGATGCCGTCGCCCTTTACAACAGCAATATTGTATTCCATGGGATTATGCCTCTCTCTCCTTGAGCGACTTGAGCAGGCCGCCCGCCTTGATGATATTCTGGATAAACGGCGGGAAAGCGGCTGCCTGCCAGCTCTCGCCCTTGGTAACGTCGGTGATAACGCCGGTGTCGAAGTTGACCTCTACCTCGTCGCCCGCATCAATGCCGTTCGCCGCCGCCTCGCACTCGAGGATGGGCAGGCCGATGTTGATGGCGTTGCGGTAGAAGATACGCGCGAACGAGGATGCGATAACGCAGGAAACGCCGTTCTCGCGGAG
>CAKSVR010000041.1 GCA_934504345.1 uncultured Agathobaculum sp.
CGCACTACAACCTTGTTCATATCGAACAAAAGTTTAAGCACATCGTTGTTTAATTTACAAGGTACAATCTGCTGTTTCTCAAGAGTTTACCGAACTTTTCGTTCGTCTTAACCTCTCGCTCAACAGCTTGTTTAGTATACCGCAGAAATCCCCGGCTGTCAACACTTTTCTGCAATTTTTTCAAAAAATGTTTTTCCATACCGGGAGGTATACTTTCGCGCCCACTGTCCATACTTCCCTGTGAGGTGAAATTATGGAGTATTTCTGCAATCTGACCGCACTTTTATCCATCGACAGTGCCGCACACGACTGTTTCGCTGCGCTGCCGCCATCCGTCAAACAGGCACTCGCCGCACGCGGCGCCCAGCTGCACACGCGGGACGATCTCCTGCTCTGTGCAGTCAAACTGCTGACCGATGTGCAATAACAAACGCCCTGTGAAATGCACAGGGCGTTTTCGTTATGCTCTTGCCGTGAACAGGCGGAAATACCGCAGCTTGAGCCGCATTTTCCAGCTTTTCTTCACTTCGCGGCCGAAAAGCAGATACACGAACTGATTCAGTGCGCGTTCTTCGTACGGTTCGAGCGGAATACCGCCGTACACCGTCTTTTCCAGCAGGCCGCAGATGCGCCGATACTCGCCGGGCGCGATGGACGGCAGCCTCTCCGCCACCTGACGGTCGGTTTCGTCCGTGTCCCAGCCGAGCGATGCCTCGATCCCCCACATCGACAGCAGCGCGAACATCTGCTTCTGCGTGTGCCGGATGCGCTTCTCCGCAGACCATTTACGGCGGCAGCGCCGCTCATGCCACAGCAGGACTGCACAGGTCAGCTCCATCGCGCACAGCAGCAGCGTTGCCAGCAGCAGCAGTACGCCAACGATGCCGAAGCCAAATGCCGTCACATTCCGGATGACCTTGACTGCCGTTTCCCTGCGGCCCGCACCGCTGCCCGAAGGCTCGAGCACCTGATCTGCGCCCGCGCTGTTCTCATCGATGGCAGCCGTCTTGCGGACCGTATCCGGCAGGCCCACCATCTGCTGGAGCGCGACTGCATCAAAGTAGAAGCCCGGTGTCACATCGACCGGCAGCCAGCCCACACCGTCAAAGTAGACCTCTGCCCATGCGTGTGCATCCTGACCGGTCAGCTCCACCGTGCCGTCCGCGCTGGTTTCGGTTTTGGAAACCGGCAGATAGTAGCCCTCCGCGTAACGCGCGGGAATGCCGTGCGCGCGGAGCGCCTGCACCGCCGTCGAGGCATACAGCACTGCATTTCCCTCTCGCGATTCGGTGAGAAAATATCCGATCCGGTCGGTATCCTCCGGTGCGGCAGGCACAGTGTCCGTATAGGTCACGCGCGTTTTCAGCACCTCGCGGATGCGGGTCAGCGCGCTGTAAATGCCGTCGTTTTCGGTGTCGTAGTCCTCCCAGAATACGCGGTCGAGCAGCGGCTGAAGCTCCTCGCTCACCGCCACATAATTATCGTACACAAAGCCGCGATAGACCGACTCCGCCTGCGCGTAGCCGCTCTGCGCCTCGGTCTGCGGGTCGCTGACCCAGCCCTCCGCGACGGTGAGCTCCGCCGGCCGCGTGCCGGAAACCTCTTCCATCGTATAGCTGCGCTGACCGAACAGGCCGCGGCTGCGAATGCCGCTGTCCTTATCCGCTTTCATGGATTTAGCCGCCAGCGCAGCCAGAGAGGCGGGTGCGTACACACTGTCGCGCGAAGCGCCGCTGTCCGTCACCTCCAGCAGATTGGGCTCGGGCGTGCTTGCGTCATCGCACAGCGCATAATACTGCGCCGACTGCGTGAGCGGGTCAAAGCCCTGTGCCGACAGCCACTCCAGCATACCGACATTATCGCCGCCGAATGCCGCATCCGGCAGCGGCTCCCACACGCCATTCTCGTATCGGCCGCCGACATAGCCGCGCAGATAGAGCGCCTTCTGCTGCCCGGTCTTGACGTTCAGCATGGGTTCCTCGCTTGCGTGGAGCAGCTCAGCCTGCGCCAGATCGCCCTGCGGGAGCGTATCCGCGCCGTAGCGGATGTCGTGGACGTTCTGTATCAGGTTTTCGCGGAAATTGTCGATCGAAACCATATTGGCATCCGGCCAGCCGACCGCGCACACGCACAGGAGCACAGCCAGCACGATGCTCCACTGCACGCCGCGCCGCATCACGTTTTCCGCGCTGCCCGAAATACGCATACCGATCTGCCCGATCAGCAGCAGCACGCACGCCAGCGGCAGGAATGCCTCGCTGAACAGCGAGAGCAGCAGCCAGAACGCACAGTACGCGGTGCAGACCGACATTTTCCGGCTGGCCGCGATGCGCCAGGCAAGTATACCGATGCACACCGCCGCCAGCAGCGCGAACGCCATGCAGTCCCGCTCGGAGCCGTCACCGGCAAACAGCGCAAGACCGCCCTCGTGTATCTCGTTCCACCGCGTTAGCATAGCATTGATCCACGCCCGGCCTCCGGCGAGATAGCCTCGGAATCCGGTCAGCACGAACACGACAGGCAGCGGCAGCAATCCGGCATAACGCACCGACGGGATGCGCCTTGCGGCAAGGCCGCTCACCGCGCCGCAGAGCGCACTCAGCAGCGCCGCCGCGAACACCGCCGGCAATGCGGGCGCCCAGCTCCCCCAGAGCCGGTCCATCGCCAGCAGCGCACCGCCGATGAGCAGCCCAGCCAGCAGCAGCGTCCACGCCGCCGCCAGATATGGATTTGTCTTTTCCGTCGGCTGATACCGCCGGATCGCAGCTTGCTTCATTCGTAACTCCATTCAGATCGTGTCAGCAGAGGACACGATATTCCTCATTTTCCTTTTGGTCGGTCGGTATCTCCAGCAATTCGCACGAGCCTGCGCGATCCATGCGGACGGTTTCCGCCTCGGACACCGCGCTGAGCACCATAACGCCGACACGGTTGTCCAGCCCGCCGAGCGGCTGCTCATACCGTCCTGCCGAGAAGATCAGCAGACGGGTAAAATACCGGTCGAGATGCTCCATCACAAAATACTGCAAGCCCGCGCCTGCGCGCTCCCGGATCGGAAAACTCAGCCAGCGCGGCAGCAGCTCGTTAAATTCGTGCTCGGTGTGTACCTCATACAGCTCCACGCCGTTCTCGGTGGGCAGCACGCAGCAGAACGGCACAGCGCGGCGGATCAGCTGTTCGCCGATGGAGGCCGCAATGGCCGCCGCCGTGTTCAGCTCCTCGCGGCTGACCGGGCCGTTCGCGCCGACGCGGCCGAAATCCGGCAGCAGCGCGATGTTGTAGTGCGACGGGTCGCTCGCCTGCCGCACGATCAGGTTGTCGGTCTTGCCGGACAGCTTCCAGTGGATGGTCCGCACATCATCACCGGGGACATATTCGCGGATGTCGAACATTTCGCTCGGGTCGCTGCCCTTGCGGTTCTGCATCATGCCATCGGTGCGGGTCGCGCCGATGGTCGCATCCGACAGCTCGGTCACCAGCCGCAGCTGCCGCGGATAAGTGACGGCCCGCACGGTGTCAAACGGCGCCGCTTTCACGCGGAACAGGCCGAACAGGTCGCATATCTGTATGGAAACGCACTGAAATTCCACTCTGCCGCACAGGACCATCGGCATACCGATCGTGTATTCGCTCTGTCGGCCGTCCAGCTCGAACAGCAGGCTTTTGTGCTCCTCGAGGCCGAACATCTCGTTGCGGACGTTCAGCTCCACCAGAATGCTGTTCGCTGCCAGCAGCTGCCGCCGCGAGGAAAACGCGAACGTCATCCTCGCGATGTCGCCCTCACGGCCGCCGGAATGCAGCCGCACATGGGTTCGCAGATTGCGCGCATCCCGCTTGGTGAGCAGCGCCGTCACCAGCGCCGTCAGCACCATCATCAGCAGCACGATCAGCAGGAACGGCTTGCTGAATGCCAGCAGCAGCACGGCCAGCAGCGCCAGAGTCAGGGCAAAGCCCAGCCGGTTTTTCCACATGGCCGATCACACCTCGGTCTGGTCCGGCTTGATCTTCCGCATGATCTCCTGCAAAACCTGCTGTGCGGTCACGCCCTCTACGCGGGCCTGCGGGCGCAGCGCCAGACGGTGCGCGCACACATCGAGGAACACATTCTGCACATCCTCGGGCACAACGTAGTTGCGCTCACGCAGGACGGCGCTCGCACGCGCCATCTTGACCAGTGCGGCCACGCCGCGCGGCGAAATGCCGAGCTCCACCAGCGGATGGCTGCGGGTTTCCTCGCACAGACGGATAGCATAGGCCAGCACGCCGTCGGTCATGCGGACCGAGGTGAGGTAGTTCTGCACTTCGAGCAGGTTCTGCGCGCTGGTGACGGCGCGGATCTCCTGCAGCGGGTTGTTGTAGCGCTGGGCGTTGATGATCTTCATCTGGTTCTCCAGTGTCGGATAGCCGATGGACAGACTGACCATAAAGCGGTCGATCTGGCTCTGCGGCAGCGGCTGCGTGCCCGCCGAACCCAGCGGGTTCTGGGTTGCAATGCAGATGAACGGCGCAGGCAGCGCGTGCGTTTCACCGTCCACGGTGATGGTGTGCTCCTCCATGACCTCGAGCAGCGCGGACTGCGTTTTCGGCGAGGTACGGTTGATCTCGTCGGCCAGCAAAAGCTGACAGTTGGCCGCGCCCTCGCAATACTCGAAGTGATTGGTTTCGCGGTTGAACACCGTAAAGCCCGTGATGTCGGACGGCAGGGTATCCGGTGTGAACTGAATGCGCTTGTTGCTCAGGCCCAGCGCATGAGAGAATGCCACCGCCAGCGTGGTCTTGCCCACGCCCGGGCAGTCCTCGAGCAGTACATGGCCGCCGGCGTAAATCGTCATCAGAACTTTCTCTACAATGTCATTTCGGCCGATAAACGCCTTGTTGACCTCGGAAATGATCTGCTTGGACTGTTCAACAATCATTCTGTTTCTCCTTTTTCCTCTGTACTTTCCTCCGCGGAGGCGGTGTCCTCCCCCGCATTGACGGGCGGCTCCGCCGGGATCACGATCTCGTGAACGCCGTCCTCCATCGGGAGGACGACCGGCTCGTTTACCGGATCGGTGGACGGAGTGCTATCGGTGCCCTCCTCCTCGTCCGCGCCGCCGCTCGGCTCGTTGGCCGAGCCGTCTTCGATGATGCTGCCGCCGCTCGAGCCCGAATCCGTGTCCGGACTGGGGATCGGGGTCAGCTCGCCGTCCTCCTCCGGAGGATTCTGGTTGTCCGGCTCGAGCATTTCCGCATCGCGGCCCAGCTTAAAGCTGAGCTCCTTTACCGGTTCCGGTGTAAACGGTGCAAAAATATCTTCATATACCACCATCATGGACCGCAGATGGTTCTCCACCGGCAGCAGGAGCTCCGTCATTCTCGCGTGTATATCGTCTTGGGTCGCATCCTCGCCCAGCTCTGCTGCGATCGCGGCATACATATCATCGTAGTCTGCATAGCCTGCCATCGGATATACCCACCGCTCGATGTAATCCAGATATGCATCCTTGATAAGATTCAGATCGCTGTCGATTACCAAAATCTCGATGGTGAGCTTGTCCTCGTCCACACCGAAGCTGAAGCCCTCTCCTCGGGTGGGATTCAGCAGTGCCGGCGGTGTTTCGTTGTAAAAATCCAGTGTCAGTTTATTACTCCGGACACCGCGGAATGCATTCTGCTCGATACCGGATATACCATCCCGGAAATCGACCTGACTCAGATTCGGCGAAGTCCGGAACATATCCGCACCGATGTTGAACGAACGCCACCACGGGAAATCCAGCATCGATCTCTGCAGGACTGCGCTTTCCAGACCGGACGGCGCGCCGTTAACGGTCGTATCGCCCATGTTGTTCACACGGAACGGATAATAGTCTGTCGGCTCGTCAGCTTCGCCGGCGCCCAGCAGCCTGCGGATATTGTTCTCCACATCGATCAGTTTCTGCTTGGTGCGTGCGTCGGTTTCCTCATCGATCCCCACTCCATCCGGAAGCTCATAGCCTCCAATCATATCATTCAAAACTTCCATCTGGGTGTTGTTCCAAAGCGTTTCATAGCCGGTCGTGCTGCCGTCGCTCAGACTGCCGAGCATGGCATAGCGCCAGTCGCGGATGTAATACGGCGCCACGCGGTCCGGCTCCGCAGCGATGATATGCACTTTGGCGACCGTGTCGTCCCATGTCCAGTCATAGTTGAACGTAAACGGTGAATTTGCACCGTATACGGCCAGCTGCGGTACATGATAATCCGTGATGGTGACATCCTCCAGCGCCGAGCAGCCGCCGAACAGATTGGCAAAGAGCGTGCTGGCGGCACCGGTGTAATCATACGCCGCAAAGCCGGTCATCATAGTGAATTTCGCAAGGCTCCTGCAATCACTGAAGCAGCCCCCATCCAGCCTCTTCACCGCTTTGTGCAGGACCACCTCGGTGATGTCCGTGCCCATGAAAGCGTCGTTTCCGATGCAGCAGATCATGGCATCCACCTTGCCGGTCAGACCGGTGTTCGTGAATACCTCATTATCGATATACCCCAGCTCCGTCAGTTCTTCCCAGTTAAGCGTGTAAGTGCCGGTCGTGCCGTAAAAGGCCTGATTGAACAGCTCGATCGTGGCAGTCGGCAGCGTGAGCGCACCCTCCGTACAGCGGCCCGAGCGCAGACCCAGCCACGGTTCATCCTCTGTGTCCGTACCGTACAGCATTTCTGTGCTGCCGATATTGACCAGCGCAAATCCGGCCACGCCGGATAGCTCATCAAACGCCGTCCAGCTTTCGTCATAGCCATACTGTGCATTGGTCGGTGCATACAGCGTAGTCGCCGATGCGCCGGTGTTGATCGAATAGCCATTCAGCTCACAGTCTATCGCATTGGAGGCGATAAAGCTCATCGATGTACACTTGTCAAATGCCAGATTGCCTATCGTCACCTCGCCCGTGGTGTCGATCAGCACGCCCTCCAGACCCGTACAGCCATAGAACGCGCGTGCGCCGATGTCATTGACGGTTTCCGGCAGCAGCGCCCATTGCAGCGCCGTGCATTTCTCAAATGCGCCGTCTGCAATGCCGGTCACGCTGATTTTACCGTTTCCGGTGTCGATCTTGCCGTCAAAGATGTGCGTTTCCGGAGAGCCGTTCATCAATACCGCTTCTCCCGTCGCAGCATCCACAAAATAGATTTCACCGACCGCTGTCTGCCGCAGCACAACCGTGTGAACCTTTTCACTCAGCTGACTTTCCGCCAGCCACGCATCGAGGCTCTCTGCCTGTGCTTGCGTGCTGCATACGATCGTTGTTACGCCGCTGTCCGCAAAGCTCCCGGCATCAAATTCCGGCACAATGCGGCTTTCCTTGGACAGCACGAGCTTCTTCAGATTGGGCGCATCAGCAAAAGCATTGGCCTCGATCTTTGTCACATCGCCCGGAATGGTGTAATAGCCATCCCGAACAAACACACGGTTGAGTGTTTGGCCGTTGTTCGAGAAGATCGCATCATTCTTTACGACAGCATCGCTGTCCGATGCAATGATCTCTATGCCCGTGCCGCTCAGATCGCGATGCTGATCGACAAAATCGTTCATCAGGTCACTCGGTACGACAACAACGCCCGTTGTCATGCCGCCGAAGTCGATCTCCGGCAGTGTACCATCCGTGCGCTCCTGCAAAACGACACTGCCGATATTGGTATCCTCCGGCAGCACCACCTTATCGACGTCCGCCGGAATGACAAGATCGTTCACGCTGTACGGAATGCCGAGATACGCCGTGCCGTCCTTGTTTGTCAGGATGGAACAACCGTTTTCGTCGGTTTTCGTGCTGTACATCGGATTTTCCGCATCTACGACATAGCCCGTGTTGACACGAAGATTGCTGTTCGAGGTATCGACTTGCAGCACCGTATCCGGCAGCTTGAGCGTATTGACCGCCGAAAGCGTGTTTTCATCGTCCATGCGGACTACCTGCACATATTTCGGCACTTCCAGCGTATCCAGTCCGGTGCGCGCGGTCTGTCCGGTGTAAGCGGTCAAAGTCTGGAACCACATCGCAGAATCGAAACCATCTACATCGCTTACCACCATTTTGACGGTAAAACGGCTGTCCAGCGGCTTTACGGCTGCGGGCTCGAGCACATGACGGCCCTCTGCAACGGTGTACGACCAGTCCACCAGCTCGCCGTTCTCCATCCAGCCGGGGAACAGCGCGAAGATACGGTGGTTGCTGTCGTCATACAGCTTGTTCTTTTTCAGCAGTTCATTCTGATATTTGTACAGATAGATCGTCGAACCGATAGCCGGTGTCTGGTCCAATGCACCGTTTACCGTCATATCGTTCGTGATGACCTCATTCTCTTTGCTCAAGATGTGTTTCATCACAAAAAGCCGAGTCTGCTCCAAATAATAGTCAACATCGGTCTTTTGCTGCCAGTCACCCGATGTAGAATAACGATAGGATACATCGATCTTCGCATCTGCGGCATCCGCCGGAATATCGATGGTATCTTCCTTAATTGTTTCTTCCTGATTAGTAAATTTATACTCCCCGAGCAATTCACCAGCGCTGTTATAAAAACGCACTGCATCGATCATAAAAAATTTTTTCGAGCCAAGATGCATCGCTGCATTATTCCACTGCCATGCTGTGAAATCATCCAAATTAACAACATACGTTTCCAGCGAATTAAAAATCGTTACCGCACTTACATTCTTTTGGCCTCGATACAAGGCACCGATTGATATCTCATCCGGCTTTTGGATAAACAGCACTCCATTATCCGCCTGATCTTTCGTTATGCTGCTGCCGCTTCCTGAAATGGTTTCTTTTTGAAACCATCCAGCCTGATCGGTCTTGCCCCCATCGGGTGCATCCGATGAACTATCAGCCATACCCGGTGTCGGATCCGTGTTCAGGCCGGAGCCATCCGGTCTATCCGTAGGAGTAAAGTCACTCGGCGTATCCGGCACGTTCGGCGTACCGCCGCCGTTATCCCCGCCGCCCGGGGAAGTATCCGGCTTAGCGGGGTTTGTCGGTTGTGCCGGCGTATCCGGCTGGCTCGGTGCAGGATTGCCGCCGTTATCGCCCGGCTCGGTGCCGGTGCCGCCCTGACCGCCGTTTTCGCCCGTTCCGTTACCGGTTCCGGGCACAACGAGCGTACCGCCCGGATTGCCGCCGATGATCATATCGGCATTATCGCGGTCGGTCGTCAGGCCGTAGGACTGGTCGCCGCTCACACCGCCGATGAGCGCCGTGCCGCCCGGGTGCAGCGGACTGCTGCTCAGCACATTCTCGATCACCGACATCGAATTGCCGTCCTGCTGCATCTGCTGCTCGTTTTCGAGCAGATAATTGCCGCCCTCCTGCTTCTTCGGGTCGTTCGCATCGTCCGCATCCTTGTCCTTCTGGAGAAAATCTTCCTTGTTCTCCTCCGTGCTGTCGCGGCCCTTTACATCTTTATCATCCGAGAAATTGACCTGATTGGCGTTGAATTCGCGCTCCGTGCCCGACGGGTGAAAATTCATGCCGGACTGGTATGCGGAAGCGCCGAGCACAGCACCCGTAGTCAGCGCTGCCGCGGCTGCCGCGCCGCACACCGTCTTGGTGAGCACCGCTTTGGGCAAAAGCATCTTGTACTTGTGTCCCATCAATCCACCTGCTCCTTTTTCCTCAAAAACTCACCGATATGCTGCTGCAAAGCCGGAAAATCGACCGGCTTTGCGTAATGTCCGTTCATGCCGCTCTCGACCGACAGGCGCTCGTCCTCGACGAACGCATCCGCCGACAGTGCGAAAATGAGAATCGTCTTTGCATCCGGGCGGTCGAGTGCGCGGATGGTGCGCGCCGCCGTACGGCCGTCCATCACAGGCATCTGTACGTCCATGAGGATGAAATCGTAGTAGCCTGCCGGGTGTTCGCAGAACTTGTCCACTGCGATCTGGCCGTTCTCGGCCATCTCGATCTCCGCGCCCATCTCCTGAAGCACCTCGATCGTTATCATCGCGTTGATCTCGTTATCCTCGGCCAGCAGGATGCGTCTGCCGCGGAATGCATCTGCGTTCTCCTGCTCCGGCTCGGCCTTTTCGGCGGCCTCGGCGGGCTTTTCTGCCACCGGCAGATGCAGATAGACCGAGAAATCCGAGCCGCGTCCGGGCTGGCTCTCGACCACGATGTCGCCGCCCATCAGTTTTACGATCTGGTCGGTGATGGCCATGCCGAGGCCGGTGCCGCCGTATTTCCTGGAGGTATCCACCGTTTCCTGCTCGAACGGGCGGAAAATGCGATTGATGAACTCCGGCTCCATGCCGATGCCGGTATCGTGTACGCGGATCATCATATCCGCCACGCCGTTTTTGAGCATCATCTGACGGAATGTGACGATGATCTCGCCCTCACTCGTGAACTTGACCGCATTCGACAGGAAATTGATGATGACCTGACTGATACGCAGCTCGTCACCGATGACGTGATCGACCGTCACACTGTCAAAGCTGACCTCGTAGCGGATGCCGCGGCTTTCCAGATTTTTGGCGAACATATCATACAGGCGCGTGCCCAGCTCACGCAGGCTGAACACTTTCTCTTCCAGCTCAACCTTGCCCGCCTCGATGCGCGACATATCCAGAATATCGTTGATGAGTGCGAGCAGATGGTCGGAAAGCTCGTCCGCCTTGGCGAGATACTGCATCACCGGGTCGTTCGGCGCGAGCTTGTTCTCCGCCAATCTCAGCATACCGATGATGCCGTTCATCGGGGTTCGTATCTCGTGCGACATACGCGAGAGGAACGTTGTTTTGGACTGGCTCTCCTCCTCTATCTGGGAGAGCTTTTCCTCGTAACCCTCGATCTGTCGGCACAGTGCAGTCGTCCGGCAGAAGCACAGCAGGTCGTACACGCCGTCCGCGCTGCGGCGGACAGTCATCTGCACCCACTCGCCGTTCTTCATCTGGAACACGGCGGTCATCGGCTGTTCGCCGTCCCACATCCGGTACTTTTTCCAGATGGAAACGCCCTTGCTCCTGTCCTCGAGCGCAGTATTGAGCACCATAACGTCCTTTTGCAGCTGCTCGAGCGTTACATTCAGCAGACCCTGCATATCGCCGGTAACGCAGACCGGCATCAGGTCGCGCCGGCGCATCACAAGGCAGACGGCATCGGCCTGCCGGTCCATATTGTACAGCAGAACATCGTCCGCCCGGCGCAGCGCACGGCGCTTCGGCTTTGCGAACCTGGTCCGCGCCGCAGCACCCAGCAGCAGCGCACCGAACGCAAGCTCGGCGCAGCCCGCCGCCACCAGCGGGAAATGCTCTCCCATCATTTCGAGTAATTGTGCAATACCGGTCATCTATTCACCCATTTTCATTCCTGTTGCCATTTCGCAAGACAGCACAAACAAGCGCATCGCCCTTTGTTTTTCCGGAATCGCGCGCTGTGCATAGCTATACTTAATATCATTATACGTCAAGCATTTTTCATTTGCAACTTTTTTACCGCTGTATTTATTTTTTCTCACCGTTTTTCGCTTATAAACGCAAAAAGGGATACAGAACAAGATCGTTCTGTATCCCTGTATTCCCCTCTGCTTAAAGCAGTATGGATTTTTACAGCTTTGCCAGCTCGGAGGCAATGAGCTTGTTGATGATCTGCGGGTTGCCCTGACCCTTGGAGGCCTTCATGCACTGGCCTACGAGGAAGCCGGTAACATTCTTGCCTGCCTTGAAGTCAGCAACAGCCTTTTCGTTCTTGGCGATAACATCCTGCACGATGGCGAGGATAGCGCCCTCATCGGATACCTGCTTGAGGCCCATGCGCTCAACGATGGCCTCAACGGTTTCGTCGGTTTCGAACATGGACGGCAGTACCTTTTTGCCGGCGTTGCCGGAAATGGTGCCCGCCTCGATGAGCTTGACCAGAGCGACCAGCTTGTCGGCGGTCAGCTTGGTGTCGCTGAGGGAAACGCCCTTGTCGTTCAGGTACTTGGAGATGTCGGACAGGATCCAGTTTGCGGCAGCCTTGGGCTTTACCTGCTCTGCGGCAGCATCGAGCAGCTCGGCCTTTTCAAAGCTGTCAGACAGCAGGCGTGCTTCCATCGCGGTCATGCCGTACTCGTTCAGATAACGCTCGTAACGGGTGATCGGCAGCTCCGGAACCTCGCTCTCGATCTGCTTCATCCACTCGTCAGAGATCTCGACGGCGATCAGATCCGGGTCCGGGAAGTAACGGTAGTCCTGCGCATCCTCCTTGGTACGCATGACGGTGTTCTTCAGCTTCACGTCGTCCCAGCGGCGGGTCTCCTGCTGGATTTCGCCGCCGTTCTCAACGACCTCGATCTGACGCGCGATCTCGTAGTCGATCGCACGGACCGCGCCGGAGAAGGTGTTGATGTTCTTCATCTCGACACGGGTGCCCAGCTCGGTGGTGCCCTCCGGACGGATGGAGACGTTGACGTCGCAGCGGATGGAGCCTTCCTCCATCTTGCAGTCGCAGATGTCGAGGTAGGACAGGGTGGTCTTGATCATTTCGAGGAATTCCTTCGCCTCGGCAGAGGAATGCAGGTCGGGACGGGTTACCATCTCGATCAGCGGCACGCCGCAGCGGTTGAAGTCGACGATGGTACCGTCGATCTCGTCGTGCAGCAGCTTGCCCGCGTCCTCCTCGAAATGGATGCGCTCGAGACGGCAGGAGTGCTTTACGCCGTCGACATAGAAGAATACCTCGCCGTTCTCGCAGATCGGCACATCAAACTGAGAGATCTGATACGCCTTGGGCAGGTCGGGGTAAAAATAGTTCTTGCGGTCCGCCTTGCAGAGCTGGTTGACCGTGCAGCCGGTCGCCTTGCCCATCTTGGCGGCATAGTGTACTACCTGCTTGTTGAGGACCGGCAGTGCGCCCGGCATACCGGTGCAGACCGGGCAGGTATGGGTGTTGATCGGTGCGCCGAAGCCCGTGGAGCACGAGCAGTAGATCTTGCTCTTGGTGGACAGCTCCGCGTGCACTTCCAGACCGATGACAGCTTCGTATTTCATGTTTGTCTTCCTCCCTTACAGTGCCGCGATGATGTTCTTGAGGCCGGAAGCCTGCTCGAAGGCCAGACCTGCGTTGAGCAGGGTCTGCTCGCCGAAGCGCGGGCCGATGAGCTGCATGCCGACCGGCATATGATTCTCGTCAAAGCCGCACGGCTGAACCAGACCCGGCAGACCGGCGATGTTGACGGAAACCGTGCAGATGTCGCCTGCGTACATCTCGAGCGGATTGGTCGTTTTGGAGCCGATCTCGTAGGCGGTGGTCGGCGCGACCGGCGTCAGGATGACGTCGCACTTCTCGAATGCGTTTGCAAACTCCTCGCGGATCTTGCGCTGAGCGGCGCGCGCCTTCTTGTAGTAGGCGTCGTAATAGCCGGAGGACAGCACATAGGTGCCGAGCATGATGCGGCGCTGTACCTCGGCGCCGAAGCCCTCGGAACGGCTCTTGGTGTACAGCTCGATGATGTCGTCGCCTGCGTTCGGGGTGCGGTAGCCGTACTTTACGCCGTCGAAGCGGGCGAGGTTGGAAGAAGCCTCGGCAGAGGACAGAATGTAGTAGATCGGCAGTGCGTACTCAACGAGCGGCAGAGAGATCTCGAATACCTCTGCGCCGAGCGCCTTGTACGCTTCAGCCGCCGCCATGACGTTCTTGCGGACCGCATCAGAAATGCCCTCGCCGAAATACTCCTTCGGCAGACCGATCTTGAGGCCCTTAACGTCTGCGTTCAGGTTTGCGCGCAGAGAGCCCTCGAACGGGGTCTTGACCGAGGTGGAATCGTGCAGCGGGTCGTGGCCGGTAACCGCATCGAGCAGCATGGCAGCATCCTCGATGGAGCGGCCGAACGGGCCGATCTGGTCGAGAGAGGAGGCAAATGCAATGAGGCCGTAACGGGAAACCGCACCGTAGGTCGGCTTGAGGCCGACAACGCCGCAGAAAGAAGCCGGCTGACGGATAGATCCGCCGGTATCCGAGCCCAGTGCCAGCGGTGCTTCGCCTGCCGCAACAACAGCAGCGGAACCGCCGGACGAGCCGCCCGGTACGCGGTCGAGATTGTGCGGGTTGTGAGTCGGGTGTGCAGCGGAGTTCTCGCAGGAAGAACCCATTGCGAACTCGTCCATGTTGGCCTTGCCGGTGATAACGGCATCGGCAGCGGCCAGCTTCTCGATAACCGTCGCATTGTACGGCGGCTTGAAATTGTACAGCATCTTGGACGCACAGGTGGTCAGCGTGCCCTTGGTGCAGATATTGTCCTTGATCGCGATCGGGATACCGGCCAGCGCGGAAAGCGTATCGCCGCTTGCGCGCTTCTTGTCAACGGCCTCAGCCTGTGCCAGCGCAGATTCCTCTGCTACGGTAACGTAGCCCTGAACCTTATCCTCTACCGCCTTGGTGCGGGCAAAAACGTCCTTTGCCAGCTCTACTGCGGAAATCTCCTTTTTGCCGAGCAGCTCGGACAGCTCGGACGCGGTTTTCTCATAAAGTGCCATTTGTTCTGTCCCCTCCTTACTCGACAACACGCGGAACTGCTACGCCGCCGCACTGGAAGTCCGGTGCATTCGGCTCGATGAGCTGATCCGGGGTGTATTCCTGAATCACTTCGTCCTCGTGGAACGCATTCTTGCGCTCGGTGTTGATAACATCGGTGATATCGCCGAGATCAAGCTCAGCCAGCTTGTCCACCATTGCGACGATGCCCTGCATATCGTCCGCCAGACGGTCGAAAATGCCGCCCGTCGAATCCAGACGAGCCAGGGACGCGATGTGCTCAATTTCTTTTCTGGAAATTGCCATGTCGTTTTCCTCCTAATTTTATCTATAAATCTATTGCTCTGTTATGATTTTATCCGTAGGGCGGGCTGACCCCAGCCCGCCGCATCTAAGCGGGAGCACTCGGTCACAGACGGCGGGGTGAGGTCACCCCGCCCTACGGTGTATCTCATTCGATATTGCCGCTCTCGATCATCGTTCGGAATTCTTCTTCGGTCAATACCGGTATTCCCAGCTCTGCCGCCTTTTGCAGCTTGCTGCCGGCGTTCTCGCCCGCGACAACATAGCTGGTCTTTTTCGACACCGAGCCCGCCGCCTTGCCGCCGAGCGATTCGATCAGGTCGTTGATCTCCTTGCGGGTGTACAGGGTCAGGCTGCCGGTCGCGACGATGGTCTTTCCGGCCAGCAGATCGCTCTTTGCGGTCTTTTCACCGATAAAGTTGACGCCGTGTGCGCGCAGCTTCTCGATGAGCGTATGCGACTGCGGCAGCTCACGCCATGCGGCGATACTCTCCGCCGTGGTCTGGCCGATGTCGCGTATCTCGGTCATCTCCTCGACCGGCGCGGTCAGCAGCGCATCGAGCGAGCCGAAATGGTCGCTCAGGATACGGCCTGCCTTTTGTCCGACATGGCGGATGCCGAACGCGAACAGCAGCCGCGACAGGTCGCGGGTCTTGCTGGCCTCGATGGAGCGGACAAGGTTATTCGCCCATGTATCCACCTTTTTGCCGAGCGGCAGCAGCTGCTCGACCGTCAGGTCGTACAGGTCCGCCGCCGAGCTGACCAGACCGGCATCGATGAGCTTTTGCAGGTTGCCCTCACCGCAGCCGTCAATGTCCATCGCATCGCGCGAGGCGAAATGCATCAGGTTTCGCAAAAGCTGCGCCGGACACGAGGCACTCGTGCAGCGGATAGCCGCCTCGTCCTCATCGTCGTACACCGGTGCGCCGCAGACCGGACAGAACTTCGGGAACTCATACGGCACGGAATCCAGCGGCCGCCGGTCCTTTTCCACGCCGATGATCTCCGGGATGATCTCTCCTGCCTTGCGTACAGAAACGATGTCGCCCACGCGGGCATCGAGCTGACGGATAAAATCGCGGTTGTGCAGCGTTGCGCGGGACACCGAGGTGCCCGCAAGCCGTACCGGCTCGAGCACGGCATTCGGGGTCAGCACGCCGGTGCGGCCCACCGTGATAACGATGTCCTTGAGAAGTGTCTGCTTGACCTCGGGCGGGTACTTGTACGCCGCCGCCCAGCGCGGGAACTTTGCGGTCGAGCCGAGCGTTTCGCGCTGCGCGAACGAATTGACCTTGACGACTGCGCCGTCGATGTCAAAATCCAGCTCACCGCGGGTTTCGCCCATGTTCTCGATCTCTCGCTGTACGTCCGCCGGGTCGGTGTAGACCGGATAGCGCGGACTTGTCGGAAAACCGAGGCTTTTCAGATAGTCGAGCGCCTGCACATGGCTTTCCATCGGCAGCTCATCGCTGTTCTGGATGTTGAAGCAGAAGATAGACAGCTTGCGCTCGCGCGTGATCTTGCTGTCCTTCTGCCGGAGCGAACCTGCCGCCGCGTTGCGCGGATTGGCAAGGAGCGGCTTGTCGTGCAGCTCGAGCTCGGCATTGAGCGCATCGAACACGGACTTTTTCATGTAGACCTCGCCGCGCACGATGAGATGCGGCGGTGCGTTGTCCAGCTTCTTCGGGATGTCCTTGATGGTCTTGAGGTTTCGGGTCACGTCCTCGCCCACCTGACCGTCGCCGCGTGTCGCGCCGCGGACGAACTCGCCGTCCACATACTCCAGTGCGACCGAAAGGCCGTCGATCTTGTACTCCACGACGTACTCCGCCTGTCCAACGGCATTCTCCACGCGGGAATAGAACTCACCGAGCTCATCGAACGAGAACACATCCTGCAAGCTCTCGAGCGGATAGGCGTGCGTCACCTTGGCAAAGCGGCCGCTGGCCGTGCCGCCAACCCGCTGAGTCGGAGAATCCGCATCCGCAAATTCCGGGTGCTCAGCCTCGAGCGCCCGCAGCTCACGCTGCATCATGTCGTACTCGTAGTCGGTGATCTCGGGCGCATCCTCATTATAGTATTTTTCGTTGTGATACCGCAGCTGCTCCCGCAGTGCGGCAATCTGCTCACGCGCGTCCATAATAAAACTCCTTTGGTGTGAGCAAATACTCACACAGATTAAGTATATCAAAGTTTCCCCGATTTTTGAAGCATTATTTTCTGTTTTCGCGAGAAATATCCGAATCCGTGTCATAATCGCGGATCTCACCCAGCAGATCGCCGTCCGCACTGCCGATATAGGCGTACCGTTCGGGCACTGTGCCGACGATAACGGTATCCGTGACAGGATAGGTCGAAACGATCTCCCGGTCCTCCCCGCCGAACGGCGTGAGAATACGAAAGCCTGCGTGAACTTCGATAAGGATGCGGTGACGGGTCTGGTTGATGCCCGCCGAGGTAAACGCGCTGACAAACTCAGCCTCCATCTGGGTCAGGCCCGCAAGGCCGACTTTCACCTTTGGGCCCATGCCGGTGAACAGGTTCGGCGCGAACACCGTGCCGAGCGGCACCTCGATCTGCGTTTCCTCGAGGTAGTCCAGCCGGTCGAACAGCCCGCTCACCAGCCGCGCCTTGATCTTCCCCACCGCGATAACGTCGGTACGCAGCGCGGTAATGCGGTTGTCGCTGTCGCGCTCGAGCACCACAAGATTGCTGAACTCCTCCGGATGGGAGAAAACCTCGTCCTCCAGCAGCACGCCGACCTCCTTGATGGCGCAGTCCTCGCAGATGTTGATGGCGTACTCCATAAAGATGCGCTGAAAGCGCAGGGTCAAAAGGCCAAGGCAAACCGCAATCAACAGCAGCAATATGGCAACTGCCGCCCATTTCATCCGTTTTTTTCTGCGCCGCATAATACCACCCCAGACAGTATATGCCAGACAGGTAGGAGGTAGGAGTGAGGAGGCAGGAGTGAAATTTATTGATTTACCGATACCGCAGGGCGGGCTGACCCCAGCCCGCCGCGCATAAATGAGTGCACTCGGCTGCAACGGCGGGGTGAGGGCACCCCGCCCTACAAGAAACGTAAACCGTCATTCACTTCTACCTCCTACCTCCTCACTCCTACCTTGCAAAGCGCTGCCCAAAGCAAAAAAGAAGCACCTGAAACAGGTGCTTCTTTGCGCTTGTTATGAAACCGGAGAGGGATTAGTCCTCTTCGTCCTCGAGCAGAGCGCGGATGGACAGAGAAACCTTCTTCTTCTCGTCGTTGATGTCGATGATCTTAGCCTCGACTACCTGACCAACCTCGAGCTCGTCCTCCGGCTTTGCGATGCGGTGATCCGCGATCTGGGAGATGTGGATCAGGCCGTCAACGCCCGGTACGATCTCAGCGAATGCGCCGAA
>CAKSVR010000042.1 GCA_934504345.1 uncultured Agathobaculum sp.
TGAGGATGGCGATACGGCCCTGCAGGTCAGGCAGCTGCACGGGAATGCGGCGGTCGAAGCGGCCCGGGCGCAGCAGCGCCGGGTCGAGCGACTCCGGGCGGTTGGTCGCCGCGAGGATGACAACGCCCTTGGTGCCGTCAAAGCCGTCCATCTCGGTCAGCAGCTGGTTGAGGGTCTGCTCGCGCTCGTCGTTGCCGCCCATGCCCGCGCCGTCGCGCTTTTTGCCGATGGTATCGATCTCATCGATGAACACGATGCACGGGGCTTTCTCACCGGCCTGCTTGAACAGGTCGCGCACCTTGGCTGCGCCCATGCCGACGAACATTTCGACAAACTCCGAGCCGGAGATGGAGAAGAACGGAACGTGTGCCTCGCCCGCAACGGCCTTGGCCAGCAGCGTCTTGCCGGTGCCCGGAGGGCCGACCAGCAGCGCGCCCTTGGGCAGCTTCGCGCCGATGGAGGCGTATTTGCCCGGGTTGTGCAGGAAGTCTACGATCTCGGTGAGCGCCTCCTTGGCCTCGTCCTGACCGGCGACATCGGCAAAGGTCTTGCCGGTTTCGGTTTCGGCGTAGATCTTCGCGCCGGACTTTCCGAAGCTCATGGTGCTGCCGCCCATGCTCTTCATCATTTTGCGCTGGAGCCACTGTCCGACCGCGATGATGAGCACGATGGGCACAACATAGGCGATGAGCATACTCAGCAGGGGAGAGGTCTGCGTGGGGATCTCGGCGGTGAACTTGACGTTTGCATCGAGCAGACGGCCCACCAGCTCGTCATCCGGGAAGATGCCGGTCTTGCAGAGGATGGTCTTGCCGTCGTCGTCCTTGGCCTCGAACGTGATCTCCTGATCCTGCTTATCGTAGGCGATGGTTTCCACCTGACCCTTGTCCACCATGGAAACGAACTCGTCGTAGCCGACCTCGGTCACCTGCCGCCGCAGGAGCGACGGGAACAGCAGCCAGTTGAGCAGCATCAGCACCAGCAGTGTCACCGCATAGTAAAAAATGAGCGGTTTTTTCGGGGATTTGACCCCGTTATGCCTGTTATTGTTCATTTGCGTTCTTCCTTTCGAGCAAAACGTTCAGATTATCCTGCATCTTCTCCATTACGCCGCAGAGGCAGTGCATTTCCTCGGCGCTGATGCCGTGCTGGAGCTGCAAGGCGAACTGTTCGCAGCGGTGATGCAGCTGTTCGGCCTCGGCGCGGCCCTTTTCCGACAGGTGCAGGTGCACCAGACGGCGGTCGTCGGCATCGCGCACGCATTCGAGCAGGCCGCGGCGGTGCAGGCCGTCCACGCTGCGCGTCACCAGCGGCTTGGAAACGCACCACGCCTGCGCGATGGCAGTCGCGGTGTCCTGCTCGGGCGCGTTGCGGTAGAGGAACAGCAGCACGAACATCTCGTTGGGCGTAAAGCCGCAGCTGCCGGTCAGCGCGCGGAAGCAGCTGCGGTAGAGCTGGCCCGCATGGAAGGCATCGGCGGCAAAGTCGCGGATGGTTTGCGGCATCGTACAGTCCTCCTTTCGGCAAACGGTTTACTTGTAAACTATGATAGCCCGCAAATGGGAAAACGTCAATCGTTCAAATGTGAACATTCTGCAAATTTGTACACATTCTCGAGAACAGGCGGCGGGAAACGCGCACAGCATTTGCCCTGCAAACGCAGAAAAACCGAGGCCATGAGCCTCGGTTTTCTTGCTTATCGCTTTTGAGCAGCCTTGGAGCGGTCGGCGAAGCCATGGCTTCGCGGCAGCTTACTTCATCGAGCCGCGGGTACCCCAGTTGGCAAACTCGCTGTACGTCAGATAAATGCTGTCCTCGTGCAGACCGGTGTTCAGCTCAACGGCATCGAACAGCGCCTCGGTGAGCGCCTTTTTGTTCTCGAACTCGGTCGAGCCGTAGCAGCGAACGTCGATGAACGCCAGCTTGCGCTTTTCACCGGCAAAGTACATGGAGTGGTTGTCGGAAATATCGACCATCAGAGCGGCCTCGGTCTTGCCCGGGATCGCGCCGATGCGCTGGCCGATGGCATTCTTCAGTGCGTCCTTCTGCTCGTCAGACAGGGACTTGGATGTGGAAACAGCAATATACGGCATAATTTCAGCACCTCATTCTTTGGATTTTTCCTCATTATACCACAGACGGGATGCTTTTTGAAGCCCAAAGAGAAATTATAAACGAGTTGTTAACTTTATCAAAAAACAGATGCACAGCAGGTGCGTTTGTGGTATAGTATTAACATACGAAGCAGAATTTCTAATCGGGTGTTTGCTTATGAATATCAAGTGTACGCAAAATATCTATAAAAGCGCCAACGGTGTATCCAACGTCACCTACTATATCCTGGTGCCGGAGGGAGTGGAGGTGCGCGGCATCGTGCAGCTCTCGCACGGTATGTGCGAATATTTTTCGCGCTACACCGCATTCGCCAAATATCTCTGCGGACTGGGCTTTATCGTGTGCGGCAACGACCATATCGGCCACGGCGCATCCGTATCCCGCACAGCCGATCTGGGCTTTTTCGCAGCGCGCGACGGCTGGAAGTACCTGATCGAGGATGTTAAGCAGCTGACCGACCTGATGCAGCGCCGTTATCCCGATCTGCCGTATTTCCTCATCGGCCACTCGATGGGTTCGCTCATCGCGCGGCTGTACCTGCTCGATTACGGCGAGAAGCTGTCCGGCTGCATCCTCATCGGCACGGTGGGACCGATCGCGGCCTCGGCGAGCATCGTCCGGCTGGCGGATTCCATCGCGCGGTCGCGCGGCATCACCTACCGCAGCGGACTGCTGTCGGGTCTGGTATTCAAGGGCTTCAACCGCAGGATCAAGCAGCCAAAGACCGTGTTCGACTGGATCAGCCGCGATGAATCCGTGGTTTCGCTGTACCAGTCGGACGAAAAGTGCAATTTCGTGTTCACCGCCACGGGCTTCCGCGACCTGTTCACGCTCATCACGCGGGCGAACAGCACCGCAACATTCCGGCGCACGCCCAAGGACCTGCCGCTGCTGTTCCTCGCGGGCGATAAGGACCCGGTCGGCCGCTACGGCGAGGGCGTGCGGCGCACGGTCAATCTGTACCGCGCCGGCGGCGTGAAGGACACCGAGGTCATCTTCTACAAGGATGCCCGCCATGAGGTGCTCAACGAGCTGGGACGGCTGGAAACGTTCGGCGATATTTCGCGCTGGCTGGAAGCGAAGCTGGCAGTGCGTACCGCCGCGCAGGAAGAGGAGCAGGGAGAACAATTGGAAATGGAGAACTGAACGTTTTTTATGGATTCATTTATGCAGGCAAAACCGCCTCCGATGGCAAGTCGGAGGCGGTTCCAGTTTGTCAAAAAAGTCGGTATTGCACTAATTTTATCATATCGCGCGGCAGCGCGCGTTAAATAGAATTTGCTTTGCAAATTCATAAAAAGTCGGGGCGTGTACCTGACTTTTTATACTTTGAGAGGGAGAAAGTTTCCGAATGGGAACTTTCGGACGACTTTGGAACGGCCTACGGTCCGTTCCTGCTTGTCGGCGAAACTGTAGTTTCGCGACAGCCAGAAACCGCCTCCGATGGCAAGTCGGAGGCGGTTCTTTTATACATTTGGAGAGTTTTACAGGAGAATGAATGGATTTGGAGAAAGTTTGCAGGTAAAAAATGCGGATTATTCGGAAACCAGCGGGGTGGAGAGGTAACGGTCGCCGGTATCGGGCAGCAGAGCAACGATAACCTTGCCGGCGTTCTCCGGGCGCTTGGACAGCTCGACAGCAGCCCACAGAGCAGCACCGGAGGAGATGCCTACGAACAGACCCTCGCTGTGCGCGAACTTGCGGGAGGTTTCGAATGCATCCTCGTTGGCAACGCGGATAACTTCGTCGTAAATCTTGGTATCCAGTACATCCGGAACGAAGCCTGCGCCGATGCCCTGAATCTTATGCGGGCCGCCCTTGCCGGTGGACAGTACCGGAGAGGTATCCGGCTCGACAGCGACTACCTTGACGTTCGGGTCCTGGTCCTTGAGGTACTTGCCGGTGCCGGTAACGGTGCCGCCGGTGCCTACGCCTGCAACGAAGATGTCAACCTTGTGGCCGGACTGCTCCCAGATCTCCGGGCCGGTGGTGGCATAGTGTGCCGCCGGATTTGCCGGGTTTACGAACTGACCCGGGATGAAGCTGTTCGGCGTTTCCTTGGCCAGCTCATTGGCCTTTGCGATCGCACCGGACATACCCTTTGCACCCTCGGTCAGCACCAGCTCAGCGCCGTAGGCCTTGAGCATATTGCGGCGCTCAACGCTCATGGTTTCCGGCATGGTGAGGATGATGCGGTAGCCGCGGGAGGCTGCAACAGCCGCCAGACCGATGCCGGTGTTGCCGGAGGTCGGCTCGATGATGGTAGCGCCCGGCTTGAGTGCGCCGGAGGCCTCAGCCTCGTTGATCATCGCGTTGGCGATACGGTCCTTGACCGAACCGGCCGGATTGAAATACTCCAGCTTTGCGAGCACCTGTGCGTTCGCGCCGGTCTTTGCTGCGAATTTCTCAGCCGCATACAGCGGGGTGTTGCCGATCAGATCGGAAAAGCTCTTTTTAATATCAGACATGGGGATGACCGCCTTTCAAAAATGCAATAATATAAGTAATACTGTGGATAAGGAATGATGGGGAAACTCAGCCGATGCAACATCGACACATTCGCCGGATCATCATAGAGGATCACGCTCCTTAATTCGCTTTATTCATATATGTTTTGTATGAATTAAATATACAACCGAATCTCCTATTTGTCAATAGGGATTTTCGAAAAAATAAAAAAATTCCCTGTGCCGGAAAAACACAGGGAAAATGCAGTGTCAGTGGTTGAGGTCCCAGTCGATGGGCTCGATGCCGTGCGCCTCGAGGAACGCATTGCACCGGGAGAAGTGCTTGCAGCCGAAAAAGCCGTTGTACGCCGACAGAGGCGAGGGATGCACGCTCTCGAGAACAAGGTGCTGCGGCGCGGTGATGAGCTTCTTTTTGCTGCGGGCGTTGCCGCCCCAGAGAAGAAAGACGATGGGCTGCTCGTGCTCGTTGAGCTTTTCGATCACATGGTCGGTGAACGTCGTCCAGCCGAGGCTCTTGTGGCTGTTGGCCTGTCCGCGGCGTACAGTCAGGGTCGTGTTCAGCATGAGCACACCGCGCTCCGCCCATTTGGTGAGCGTGCCGTTTTTGGGCGGCGTGATACCGAGGTCGCTTTGCAGCTCCTTGAAGATGTTCTGTAAGCTCGGAGGCGGCTGTACGCCCGGCTGCACGGAAAAACAGAGTCCGTGCGCCTGTCCGGGCCCGTGATACGGGTCCTGCCCGAGGATAACGGCCTTGACCTTGCTGTACGGCGTGCAGCGCAGCGCGTTAAAGATGTTCTCCGCCGCCGGATAGATGGTCTGCTCGGCGTATTCCTTTTTCAGCCAGTAGCGGATGCGCTTGTAATACTCCTGCTCGAACTCACCGGCTAAGATCTCATCCCAATCGTTGCCAAGATGTACCATTCTATCACTCCACCATTTCTGTCGTTTTAGATAAGTATAGCATACGAGGGAACGGGTGTCAAAGAGAGTGAGGCGTGAAGAGTTCTAATAGAGTGAGGAGTGGAGAGTGGAGAGAACGTAACGATTTACGTTCGTTCCATTCTACGGGAGGCCATCCGACCATCCAACCGAACGATTTGGGCGGTCGCTGATACGCCGCCCTTGCACGCGGTCAACCGTCAGACCGCAAAACCCGTGCAATCTGCCGCGACCGCGCCGCAGCAGCGCAGAAAACGGAAGCCGATACCCGTTCCTTTGCTCGGTCCCACCTTTAAGTAGGGCTGGCAAGCCAGCCCGTCGCTCCGAGGCTGCCTAAAGGGCGGAAGATGGAGTCCCAAGAGGATAGAAACCACCGTAGGGGGTGTCTATCCTTTTGGAAACCGTTCCCGCCGTCCGCAGACGGCGAAACTCCCCGCGCGCACGCGCCTCGTCTGCCGAAAAAAACTGCACGTTTGTCTGCCGAATGATGTTTTTTGAATAAACCGTGAATTTTGCAAACCGCTCTTGATTTTTTCTGACTTTGGGCTTATCATAACAGTGTTGGCACTCGACTGTCGAGAGTGCTAATCTCAAATGATATCAAAACACAGAGGTGTATGTAATCATGGCAACCAAGCAGTTTAAGGCAGAATCCAAGCGTCTGCTCGATCTGATGATCAACTCGATTTATACGCACAAGGAGATCTTCCTGCGCGAGCTGATCTCGAACGCATCCGATGCAACGGACAAGCTCTACTATAATGCAATGAAAGAGGGCAAGACCGGCATCACCCGCGACAGCCTGCCCATCGAGCTGACGCTCGACAAGGCGAACCGCCGCTTCATCATCGAGGATCACGGCTGCGGCATGACCGCAGAGGAGCTGGAGAGCAACCTCGGCACGATCGCCCGCTCGGGCTCGCTGGCGTTCAAGACCGAGAACGAGAAGCAGGACGACATCGACATCATCGGCCAGTTCGGCGTGGGCTTCTATGCGGCGTTCATGGTCGCAAAGCACGTTGAGGTCGTTTCCCGTGCGGTCGGCAGCGACGAGGCCAACCGCTGGGAGTCCGACGGTGCGGACGGCTACACCATTGCGCCGTGCGAGAAGCTGGAAAACGGCACGCGCATCACGCTGACCATCAAGGACAACACGGACACCGAGAATTATGACGAGTTCCTCGAGCCGTATCGCGTACAGGGCCTTGTAAAGAAGTATTCCGACTATATCCGTTACCCGATCAAGATGGATATGACCCGTTCCCGCATGAAGGAGAAGCCCGCCGATGCCGGTGACGATTACAAGCCGGAGTGGGAGGAGTACACCGAGAACGAAACGCTCAACTCCATGGTCCCGATCTGGAAGAAGTCCAAGAAAGAGCTCAAGGACGAGGACTACAACAGCTTCTACACCCAGAAGTTCTACGACTATCAGCCGCCGCTGTGCCATATCCACACGAGCGTGGAGGGCGCAGTAACGTACACGGCGATGCTGTTCATCCCGTCGCACGCACCGATGGATTATTACACCAAGGACTACGAAAAGGGCCTCCAGCTGTACTCCAACGGCGTGCTCATCATGGACAAGTGCGCTGACCTGCTGCCCGACCATTTCAGCTTCGTGCGCGGCATGGTCGATACCGCCGACCTGTCGCTCAACATCTCCCGTGAGATGCTCCAGCACGACCGCCACCTGAAAGCCATCGCACAGAGCATTGAGAAGAAGATCAAGAGCGAGCTGCTCAAGATGCAGAAGGACAGCCGTGAGGACTACGAGAAGTTCTGGGCTGCATTCGGCCGCCAGATCAAGTACGGCGCCTATGTCGAGTACGGCGCGCATAAGGAGCTGCTCCAGGACCTGCTGATGTACCATTCCTCCACCGAGGACAAGCTGGTGTCGCTGGCCGAGTACGTTTCCCGTATGAAAGAGGACCAGAAGTATATCTACTATGCGTGCGGCGAAACCGTGGACAAGATCAAGCTGCTGCCGGTGATGGAAACCCTGTCGGATAAGGGCTATGAAGTGCTGTGCATGGATGACAGCATCGATGAATTCTGCACCAAGATGATCGCCAAGTATAACGACAAGGAGTTCAAGTCCATCGCGGATGCAGATCTGGGTCTGGACACCGAGGACGAAAAGGAAGAGATCAAGAAGCTCAGCGAGGACAATAAGGACGTTCTCGAAGCACTCGGCAAGGCGCTGGACGGCAAGGTCAAAAAGGTCGAGCTCACCAGCCGCCTGAAGAGCCATCCGTGCTGTCTGCGCGCCGAGGGCCCGGTAACGCTTGAGATGGAGAAGGTGCTCAACCAGCAGGCGGCCGTAAACGGCGGCCAGAGCGTACACGCCGAGCGTGTCCTCGAGCTGAACGCCGAGCATCCGATCTTCAAGAAGCTGTGTGCCTTGCAGGCCGAGGGCTCGGATAAGGTAAATACCTATGCGGACATCCTGTATACGCAGGCACTGCTCATCGAGGGTATGCCGGTCGATGATCCGGTCGCATATGCGAATGCGGTTTGCAGCCTGCTGGCTTAAAAGATAGGAGATAGGAGGGAGGAGATAGGAGTTAAACCGGATGATTTACCGATACCGTAGGGCGGGGTGACCCCAGAAGGTGAATTGCCCATAGGGCAAGAGAGGCCACTCTGGAGTGCCCCGCCGCTGTAACAGAGTGCTCGCATTTACGTGCGGCGGCATGAGGTCATGCCGCCCTACGGGAAACGTAAACCGTTATCCACTCCTCCCTCCTAACTCCTCACTCTATTGGGGGTGTTTGCATGAAAAAAATGCTATGGATACTCAATCCGCACGCCGGGCGCGGCGCGATGAGCGGCAAGATCATCGGCTGTGTCACCGAATTTCAAAAGGCGGGCTACGATGTCACCATCTACATCACGCAGGGCTCACAGGATGCGACCCGCGTGGCGCGGGAACGGGCGCATGAGTTCGACCGCATTGTCTGCGCGGGCGGCGACGGCACGCTCAACGAGGTCGTTACCGGCCTGATGCAGGTGGAGGACCGTCCGGTGCTGGGCTATGTGCCCGCCGGCACGACGAACGACTTTGCCTCCAGCCTCGGCATCTCCAAGGTGCCCGCCGAGGCGGCTGTCACCGCGGCGGGCGATACCTTGCAGGCACTCGACATCGGCCGCTTCAACGACCGGTATTTCAACTATATCGCGGCGTTCGGTGCATTCACCGAGGTTTCCTATGCAACGCCGCAGCAGACCAAGAACATTTTCGGCCGGGCGGCGTATATCGTCGAGGGCATCAAGGCGCTCACTAACATCAAGATCCACGACCTCCGTGTCACCAGCAGGGAAATGAATATCGAGGACGAGTTCATCTACGGCATGGTGACGAACACGGTGTCGGTCGGCGGCTTCAAGACCATCCGGCCGGACGGCGTGGCGCTCGATGACGGGCTGTACGAGGTGCTGCTCATCTATCCGGTCGAGAACCCGATGGAGCTGCAATGGCTGGCCAACGACCTGCTGACCCACAATGTCGAGTCCAATCGCTTCGTGTACTTCCGCACCTCGCAGATCACGTTCGAGTCCGAGGACGAGGTGCCGTGGACGCTGGACGGCGAGTTCGGCGGCGCGGAACGCAGGGTGCAGATAACAAATTGCAGCCGCGCCATCACATTCGCGACCGGAAAACCGCTCGAGGCGGAACAAATCGAAGAATAACAGAGCTCCCGCAGGATTTCCGTCCTGCGGGAGCTTTTTTGTTATGATTTTCCGGATACCCGGTGAAAGGCATCGTCATTTTCCATTCTCCATTCTCCATTCTCAATTTTAGAGATTGGGCGCGAGAAGAATGGGCTGGATCTGCGTTCCGTCCATCGCCATATCGATGGTATGCGGGATAAGTGTCATTTCCGCGACGAGCGAGCGCGGCTTGCTGTGCGGCGCATCCTGCCGGAGCGGCACGAAGTAGTAATGCCGCCGATTCAGCAGCGTGCCAAGGTTCGCGGCACTGCCGGACAGGCCATCGTTGGTGGAAACGGCCAGCACGACCGGACGTTCTCCGCGCAGGTGGCTCTTAACGGCCATGGCAGCGGGCGTGTCCGTGATGCCGTGCGCCAGCTTTGCCAGCGTGTTGCCCGTACACGGCGCGACAACGAGCACATCGAACATCGCCTTGGGGCCGATGGGCTCGGCGGAAACGATGCTGTCGATGGGCGCGGCTCCGGTGAGTGCGGTCAGCTCCTCGCGCCAGTGGGCAGCGGTGCCGAAACGGGTGTCGAGCGTGCCCGCGTTGTCGGACAGGATGGGCGTGACGGCATCGCCGCGCTCGGTCAGCAGCCGGATGACTGGCAGGACCTTGGCGAACGTACAGAACGACCCGGTCAGCACAAAACCGATGCGTAAGCTGCTCATAAGATGTCCTCCTCGTGCAGGATCGTGGTCACAGTGTCAAAAACGGCGCGGGCAGCGCTCAGCGGCGCGACCTTGCCCGGCAGGGACAGCGCGTGCAGCACACGGCAGCCCTCGGGAGGCTGGGCATCGGCGGCGAGGCCGCCCGGCAGCGAGGCGAGGTCGAGGATGAGGCACGGCGGTGTCAGCTCGGACAGCACGGGCGCGGTGAGCACGGGTGCGGGCACGGTGTTGAAGATGAGGTCGAAGCCTGCAAGGTGTCCGCAGAGGGAACGGGTATCCAGCGCGGACAGTCCCGCCGCCGCGATGCGGGCAAAGTCGCGGGCACACCGCGCGGAAACCCAAACGTCAGCGCCGAGGGCGTGCAGCTTTCTGGCCAGCAGCATCCCGATGCGCCCTGCACCGATGACAAGGCATCGTGCTCCCTGCAAGGTGAACGCCGTCTGCTCCATCGCCAGCTGGAGCGCACCCTCGCAGGTAGGGAACGCCTTAGCGGTCCTGCACATACGCGCCGGTGCGCCCGCATAGGCTGACAGCAAAGGAGGGGACAGCGATGAAGCTCACCGAACCGGAAAAGAACGCGATCGCGCGCCGCATGACCGAGGGACTGCTCCGCGCACTGTGCGCCGAGGGTGCGCTGCCGCCCGAGCGGCTGGAGCCGGTGCTCGAGCTGTTGTGCGGAGGCCGCTGAGATGATGCGCGTAGCGGCGTACTGCCGCGTTTCCACCTCGCAGGAGGACCAGCGCAATTCGCTGGAAAACCAGCGGCGGTTTTTCGATGAATACATCCGCCGTCAGCCGGACTGGGAGCTCGCAGAGGTCTACGCGGACGAGGGTCTGTCCGGCACCTCGACCGACCGGCCTGCGTTCCGGCGGATGCTGACAGCGGCAGCCGAGGGACAGCTCGACCTCATCCTCACCAAGGAGGTCAGCCGCTTTGCGCGAAACACGGTCGATGCGCTGGCGTATACGCGGCTTTTGCGGCGGCAGGGCGTGGGGATCGTGTTTCTGAGCGACAATATCGACACCCGCCAGAATGACGGCGAGTTCCGGCTGACCATCATGGCGAGTGTGGCGCAGGAGGAGAGCCGGAAGATCTCCGAGCGGGTCAAGTGGGGACAGCAGCGCTCGATGGAGCACGGCGTGGTGTTCGGCTGCGACAATATCTACGGGTTTTCCCTGCGGGGTGGGGAATTGACCGTGAAGCCTGAACAGGCGGCAGTCGTCCGCGAGGTGTACCGCCGCTTTCTGCTGGACGGCAAAGGCACTTACATCATCGCCCGCGAGCTGACCGCCGAGGGCATCCCGCCGCCGGGCGGGAAAGGCAAGGCGTGGTCGTCCACCATGGTGCTGCGGCTGCTCCGCGGCGAGAAATACTGCGGCGACCTGCTCCAGCGCAAGAGCTGCACGCCGGATTTCCTCGACCACCGCCGGGTGAAGAACGAGGGACAGTCCCCGCAGGTGTATCTGCGGGAGCACCATGAGGCCATCGTGCCGCGCGGCGTGTTCGAGGCCGTCCAGCGGGAGCTCGACCGCCGACAGGCGGCGCGGGGGCACAACAGCCGACCGTCCGCGCGGTACTGGTGCTCGGGAAAGCTGGTGTGCGGGCAGTGCGGCAGCCGGTTTGTGCCGCGCAGGGGCGCACAGGCAGACGGCGGTCTGCGGTGGGTGTGCGGAAAACGGGTGCAGCACGGCATGGCGGCGTGCGCCGCTCCGGCGGTCGGCAATCGAACGCTGCTGGCGTGCATGGAGAAAGCCGTGCAGGCATTGCCCATCGACCGTGAGGCCGTCCTCCGGCAGACATTGTACGCTATCCCCGGCCTCACAAGAGCCGAAAGACAGCGATTCCGCACGATTCTGCGGGAAAAGCTGCACAGCGAGGCGGTATATGGCGCACTGCTGGGTCATATCACCGTAACAGGGGAGGGCTTGTCTGTATATCTGCAAGGCGTGTCCGAGCCGCTCTGCTTTGACCTTGCGGGCAGAGAAAAACCGCCCGCGCAGAGCACGGACGGCTGAATACTATTCGCTTTTCTTTCCGCGTTCCTCGTAATCATCAAGGAACGAGTGGAGCACGCCGCCGGTCTTGTAACCGGGCATCATGTCCAGATTTACCGCGTGGATACTGTTGAAGATGCTGCGCTCGATATTCGGGTTGTCGCGGCGCAGACGGCGCAGGAGTATCTTGACCTCCTGCCGCTTGGAACCACCGCCGCCGTTGTCGCACATGGTGCAGTTTTCGGTGAAGCGGCAGGCGCACTGGATAAATTCGAGGTCGTTATACTGCTTCCACGCGAGAATATCCTCCTCGTGGATGCAGTACAGCGGACGGATGAGCTCCATGCCCGCAAAGTTGGTGCTGAGCAGCTTGGGCAGCATGGCCTGCATCTGCGAGCCGTAGAACATACTCATCACGGTCGTTTCAATGACATCGTTGAAGTGGTGGCCGAGCGCGATCTTGTTGCAGCCGAGCTCCTGCGCCTTGCTGTACAGATAGCCGCGGCGCATCCGCGCGCACAGGTAGCACGGGTTCTTCTCGCTGCTGTTGGCGACCGCGAAAACATCGGTTTCGAACACGGTGATCGGGATATGGAGCAGCGCGGCGTTGCTCTCGATCTTATTGCGGTTGATCTCGTTGTAGCCGGGGTCCATGACGAGGAACACCACCTCGAACGGCACCTCGCTGTACCGCTGGAGCAGCTGCATCAGCTTTGCCATCAGCATGGAATCCTTGCCGCCGGAGATGCACACGGCGATCTTATCGCCCGGCTGGATGAGCTGATACTGCCGGACGGCCAGCGTGAACGGGTTCCAGATGGTCTTGCGGAATTTTTTGATGATACTGCGCTCGATCAGCTCGTGCGGCTGTAAATCTCGTTTCATAACTATGCTCCTGCTGATTTATTTTACCAGTTCGTGATAACACTGGTCAAAAACGGACAGAAATTCATCGATTTCGGCATCCGTGGTGAGGTGGCTCAGGCTGATGCGCCACGAGGACAGCGCATTGCGCCGGTCGCGGCTGACGGCGAACACCGCCCGGGAGGGAAGTCCGTCCGCCGAGCAGGCGGATTTGACCGAAACGCACACGCCTTTTTCGGACAGCGCCCGCTGGAACACGGTTCCCTTGACGTTCCTGACACTCAGGTTGAGGATGTGCGGCACGGCGTGCTCCGGGCTGTTGATACGCACCGCCGGATAGGCCGCAAGGGCTTTCCGCAGCCGCGCACTGTGGCGCTGAACGGCCGTACAGCGGTTTTCGCGCTCTCCGCACGCCAGCTCGAGTGCCAGCGCCGCCGAAGCCGCCAGCCCGAGCGCGGGCGTGCCGCTGCGGTACAGGGTCGTGCTGGCGCCGCCGTTCATCTGGGGCTCGAGCGGCATACGGCTGCGCTTGAGCAGCACGCCGCTCCCGCAGATGCCGCCAAACTTGTGCGGCGCAAAGCTCAGCGTGTCGATGCCGGAAAAGTCCACCGGGATGCGCCCGATGGCCTGTGTCGCATCAACGTGCAGACGGCAGTTCGGGTGGTCGGCCAGCAGCGCGGCGATCTTCTCGATGGGCTGGATGGTGCCGAGCTCGCTGTCCACCGCGCAGATGGCAACGAGCACCGTGTCCGGGCGGAGCAGCTCACGGACTTCCTCCGGGTCCACCGTGCCGTCCCGTCCGATGGAGAGCAGGTCGATCTCCCAGCCGCGCTCCTGTAAGGCGGTCAGGCTGCCGCTGACCGAGGAATGCTCGAGCGGCGTGGAGATGATGTGCCTGCCGATATGCCGCGAAGCCTGTGCGATGCCCTTGATGGCAAGGTTGTTCGCCTCAGTCGCACCCGAGGTGAAAATGACCTCGGCAGGGGATGCGCCGGTGAGCATGGCGATCTGCTCGGTGACACGCGCCATTTCCTCGCGGGCGGCCTTGCCCGCCGCGTGTACCGAGTTCGGGTTGGCCGGAAACCGGCGTTCCATATCGCAGAATCGCTCGAGCACTGCCGGATCGGCGGGTGCATGGGCGGCATAATCGAGATAAATCATAGCAGATGTGCTCCTCATTCAAACTAACGGGTATAATCATAGCATTTCCGTAGGAAAAAGTCAAGACGGACAGAAAAAGACTGCTGTTTGGGGAAAACAGCAGTCTTTCTTTCACTTCATGGCGGGGTCAGTCACGCCGTTGGCCTCGAACGCGCGGATGCGGTCCAGACAGGTGCCGCATTTGCCGCACGGCCTGTCGCCGCCCTCATAGCAGCTCCATGTGAGCTCGTAGGGAACGTGCAGCCGCAGGCCCTCGGCTACGATCTGCGCTTTGTTCCAGCGCACGAACGGCGCCTCGATGCGTACCGCGTTGCCCGAGCCCTGCACGATGGCAGCGTTCATCGCGCGGACGAAATCCTCGCTGCAATCGGGATAGGCATTGCCGGCGGCATCGTCGTGATGTGCGCCGTAATAGATGACACTGCAATCCTTGGACAGCGCAACGCTTGCCGCCGCCGACAGAAACAGTCCGTTGCGGAACGGCACATAGGTCGTAACCGGCTTGCCGCCGCGCTGCGCCAGCTGCTCGGCGTAGGATTCCTCGGGGATGTCCTCGGTCGAGTGGGACAGCAGCGAACAGTCGCTGTACGCGAACACGGGTGTCAGGTCGAGGGACGTACCCTCGATGCCGTAGTGCGCGAGAACCGCCTTTGCGGCCTCGATCTCTTTCGCGTGCTTCTGCCCGTAATAGATGGACAGCGCGCACACATTCTCCTTGCCGTGCTTCTCGATAGCCAGCGCCAGACAGGTCGTGCTGTCCACGCCGCCGCTGCACAGGACCATAGCCTTTTCACTCATCGGTTGTCCACCTTCTCCGGGTACAGGTCGTGGTGGGCAAGGCGGTCGAACGCGACCTCCTCCCAGCGGGTGCCGGGCTTGCCGTAGTTGCAGTACGGGTCGATGGAGATGCCGCCGCGCGGCGTGAATTTGCCCCAGACCTCGATGTACTTGGGCTCCATCAGGCGGATGAGGTCCTTCATGATGATGTTCACGCAGTCCTCATGGAAATCGCCGTGGTTGCGGAAGCTGAACAGATACAGCTTGAGCGATTTGCTCTCTACCATGCGCTCACCGGGCACATAGGAGATATAGATGGTGGCAAAGTCGGGCTGACCCGTCATCGGGCACAGGCTGGTGAACTCCGGGCAGTTGAATTTGACGAAATAGTCGTTGTTCGGGTGCTTGTTCGGGAAAGTTTCCAGCATTTCGGGCGCGTAGTCGGTGGGATACTTGTTCTTCTGGTTTCCCAGCAGAGTAACGCCGTTCAGTTCTTCTTTATTTCTTCCGGTCATGGTTGCATTCTCCTTACATCAGTTGGCCTTGGTTGCTCTGGGATAGAGCGCGCGCTGCAATACGTTTACCAGCACGACACCGCATACAGCGGGGACGGACTGACCCACGCACAGGCTGGTGGCGAGCACGGAGTACGGAACGTTCAGCAGATAGGAAAGGTAGCTCGAAACGCCGAGTGCGGGCACGAGGATGATCGGAATGACCATCAGCCAGCGGCTCCAGCCCTTGCGGCGGATGAGTACGATGATCGCGGTCGTAACGATACCGACGATACAGCCTCCGAACCAGTCGAGCAGACCGAGTCCGCCGAACAGGAAGTTGGCAATGAAATTTGCGAAACCAAGCGGCAAAACCAGGAACGGAAACAGGTAAGCGAGCGCGTACAGCGAAGTCGCAATGCGGATCTGGTACGCACCGAAAGAGAAGCTCTGCGTAAAGTACAGCACCACAATGTAGAGTGCCATCACCATCGCGGAAAAGGTCAGCTTTTGTGCTTTGCTCATGTTATTTACCATATTTCGTTCACCTCCAAATAATGCACACAACAACGTTGATCGGAAAAACTAAAGTTTTTTCTGTTTCGTTGTCCCTAGTTTTGTTTTATGACAGGATGGTTTCGAACTGTCATTCCATATCCGGAAGCAAAGTGCCGAACGGCACGATTGACAGTATACTGCATTTGCGCGGATTTTGCAAGCATTTCGGCGGAAATTCGTGCAGAACAGAAGAAAAATCTGCCGGAGCAGTCAGCGCTGCACCGCAAAGACGTATCGAGCGCAGCACAGCCGTTCGACAAAGAATTGTCGATATTTGTCGAAAAATAATTGGGCGTGAGGCGGCACGGGTGCTTGAAACGATGGTCTGAATATGTAAAAATAGAAGCACGGCGTAGAGAAACAGAGCCGGAGGACACGGAAGATGCAAACGACCGAAGGAAAACTGCATATTTTTCTGGCCTGTGCGGATGAAGAGCTGCTCAAACAGGTGTGTGCACTGCTGCGCCGACAGGACAGTGCAGAGCTTGTCGGATGCAGCACGGACGGCATCCGCGCGTGGGAGCTCATCCGGCAGCAAAAGCCGGATCTGGTCGTGCTGGACGGCGATCTGCCGCAGGCGGACGGCTTCGCGCTGGCCGCGTGGATGCGCGAGGCACAGATGCACGAGTGCGGCATCATCCTGCTCAACTCGTTCGTCGGCGCACAGACATATTCCGAGTGCAGACTGCTCCATGTCGATGCGCTGCTGCGAAAACCGCTCTGTGCGGCGGCGCTGTATGAGCGTATCCGGCTGGTGGAGAACTGCCTGCGGCAGGGCTGCAAGTTCGAGCGGCGGCTGGCGCAGCTGCTCATTGAGCTCGGTATGCGCGAGGATACCAGCGGCTATCGCTGTGCGCTGCACAGTGTATGCCTGTATCGTGAAACCGACGGCGCAAGCATCACCAAGGTGGTCTATCACGAGGCGGCCCGCCGTCTGCATATCGAAAGCGGTCATGTGGAGCGCAATATGCGCTATGCCGTCGGCCGGGTGTGGGATAAATGCGACAAGGCTGTCCTTGCCAGATACTTCGGGGAAGCCCGCGTGCAGGAGAAAGAACCCATCAGCAACCGCGAGTTCTGCGCGGCGCTCACCGAATATCTGCGGCGGGAGGAGAACCTGTTCTGAAACGGCCGCGCAGAGCCGGACAGGCTGTGCTTTTTGCCAACGCGGCAGGTACTGCGTTGCGTATCGCCAGCTCCTCGCGGGATAAGTAGTCGGTGAGGGTCAGGCCATTCTGCACGGCGCGGGCGTGAACGGCAAACGGCACGGCACCGGCAAGCGTCAGCGTTCCGGCGGGGATGGCCTCGAGCACGGCGCTGACGGTGTGCTGCGCGCTGGCGAGCGGTGCGTTCAGGTTCCCGTCACCCGTCTGCACCGGCATGGGCAGGATAACGGCGCGGACATCGGCAAAGCACGACTGCATATCGGCTGCGGCGGCGCAGCCCTCGGCCGGACGGCGCTCGAGCGCAAACGTGCGGACAGTGTGCCCGGCCTCATGCAGCAGCTCGGCAAGATACGCCTGCCGGACATCTCCGCCGACGACGGCAAGGGTCGTCGATCGATTCATAAGCAAAACCTCCTTTGCGCCATTCTATGCGCGGCGCAAAAGAGGCGTGAGAACAGAACATCCGCTCTCCGATAACAGAGAGCGGATGTTTTGCGTTTTTTACTGGTCGAGCACCTCGAACAGCGTATCGCACGCGCCGGTGAGCGACTTTGCAGAGCCGTCTGCGGTGACTTCATAGGTGTTCTCGCAGCCGACAAGGCCGATGCCCGGCAGGGCGATCTTGGGCTCGACAGCCAGTGTCATACCGGCCTCGAGCGGGTCGGTGAAGCCCTTTGCGAGCACGGGCGTTTCGTCCATCGTCAGGCCGATGGAGTGGCCGAGAAACTTGCAGCCGTTCATAAAGCCCTCGCGGAACGCGGGATCGACATGGGAGAGGATGGTTTCATAGATCTCGAACGGAACGGCACCGGCCCGCAGCAGAGAGGCGGTTTCGTTCTCGAGCGCGATGCACTGCTCACGCGCCGCGCGGATAAGGTCGTTCTGCGGGTGCTTGTCCAGCGCACCGTAGTAGAACGTAATGCTCTTGTCCGTGTGGTAGCCGCGCCAGCCGCACGGAATGTCCAGCAGAACGGTATCACCGTTCCGGAGCGTGCGCTCGGACGAGCCGATGGACTTCATCGCGGTCGAGGTGCCGATGCAGCCCGAGGGACTGTCCAGTGCGGTCGGGCACAGGCTGTTCTCACTGAAGCTGGCGATGCCGAGCACATCCTCGGCCGCTGCCTGATTGTACCGCGAGATGCCCATGCCGCCGCGGTCAACGATGGCGGTGCAGATCTCGCTGCACAGACGGGCCTCGCTGACACCCTCGCGCAGCAGTGCCGGTGCGACTTCTTCAATGACGTACTGGTGCAGACGGCC
>CAKSVR010000043.1 GCA_934504345.1 uncultured Agathobaculum sp.
GCCGCGCTCGGCGCACTGTTTACCTGGAAAGCAGCCGTTCTGCTGACCGTTATCGTGTGCAGCGTGCTGTTTTACCGTCCGTTCTGCAAGTGGCTGTGCCCGCTCGGCGCGTTTTATGCGCTGCTGAACCGTGTTTCGCTGTTCCGGATGCAGGTGGATACGCACAAATGCGTATCGTGCGGTGCGTGCGCCAAAGCCTGCAAAATGGATGTGGATATTACAAAAAACCCCGATCATGCCGAGTGTATCCGCTGCGGTATGTGCATCAAAGCCTGCCCGACCGGCGCCATCTGCTACCGGTGTACGCCGGGCTGCAAAACCCAATCGACTGACAAAGGAGAATCTATCTAATGAAAAAGAATCGACTGATCGCATTTGCCCTGTCCCTGAGCCTGCTGCTCGGCGCATCCGCCTGCGGTAAACCGGCAAAGACCGCCGCCCAGCTGATGGAGGAGGAAAACGCCATCCTCGACCAGCACCAAGAGCTGTGGACAACGGCTCTGAATTCGCTTGACAAGGACAATCTGGCACAGAGCACCCAGAGCACCAACTACGCTGATGTACTCGATCTTGCGATCAATAACGTCAAGGATCAGCTCTCGGACGAGGACTACAAGACGCTGACCGACGATGCCGCCAAGGTCCGCAAACTGGAGGACCAGCTGCAGGCACTTCCGCCGGAAACAGCGGAGGCAAACACCTCCTCGGCCGGTGATGCGTTCCCGTCCTTCGAGGGCAAGGATCTGGACGGCAATGCCGTGGACAGCAGCCTGTTCGCGCAGAATGCGTTCACCGTTGTGAATTTCTGGTTCAGCGGATGCAAGCCGTGTGTCGCTGAGCTGGGCGATCTGGACAAGCTGAACCAGACCGTCAAGGCACAGGGCGGCGAGGTCATCGGCATCAACACCGAAACGCTCGACGACAACGCGGACAGTATTGCCGCAGCCAAGCAGATTTTGCAGGCCAAGGGCGCAAGCTACCGCAATATCACCTTTGCATCCGGCAGCGAGGCCGGACAGTTCGCACTGAACATCATGGCGTTCCCGACCACCTATGTCATCGACCGAAACGGCAAGATCGTCGGCGAGCCGGTGCTCGGCGGCATCACCAGCGAGGAGAGCATGGCACAGGTGCAGAAGAATATCGACACCGCTATCGCAAACGACGCAAAATAACACAAAAACGAGATAGACCACAGAGATATGTACCCCCAATACTGGATATCCAGTATTGGGGGTACATATCCGTTTCGGTTGTTCTCTAATCTGGTCTTTTGCAACGTATCCGGCGAACAGCGGCGGCACTGCGCCCTCGCATTCTGCCAGATAGCCGCTTGATATAAAGATAAATTCCGCGAAGAAATGTACCGGATACGCGGTAAAAGTCATACAGCGGTAAAGCCGCAACGTTAAACCGCTGCAAAATTATAAAGTAATCGCGTTACTCTATCAGATTCTCCTGCTCCAGCCGCACGCGATGCGCGAGCATATACCGGATAACCTCCCGGAACACGGCATATTCCGCATCGTCCAGCAGAGCGGACAGCTGTGCAAGGTAGGCTGGCGCCGTGATCTTCATGCACGAGGCGGCATTGCGTTCGAGTGTTTCCACATCCATGAACAGCGGCTGAACGGTCGGTGCGATGCTGCTCCGCAGGCGGCAGAACAGACGGAATCCGCCGAGGTCGATGTCGCTCCAGTGATAGAAAGCCGCGTTCGGACAGCCCTCGTAAATCTTGGCGAACAGCAGTCCTTTCACCGGGCTGTAAAAGCCGCCGTGATACACCACCAAGTCGCCGGGCTGTCTGCGCCGCGCCTGAAAATCCATGTAATTTGCCTTGTTCTCGATGAACACGACCCGCCGGATGGCCGAACCGTCTACGGCGGCAATATGCCGGACCTCTTCGGAGTTGAGATACGCACCGTATCGATGTACGCCGGTGTCGAAGCAGCTGCCGTCATCCATGTGAACGGTCAGCGCGCCGCTGTACTCGAACACCTCCGGCCAGCGGTACAGTCCGCGCTCTGCCAGCAGATCCTCGTCCGAGAGCGGGCTGTTCCCGTCCTCCGCCGCCTCCGGCGCACGCTTGTGCAGCTCTTTCAGGATGCTGAGGATCTTCCCTTTCAAGACGCGCTCGAAATATTTGCTGTCGGAAAAATACCGGCCGGAAAAAACACGCTCCATCAGGTCAGGACAGCCGTCCAGCAGGACAAGGCATTTGAGCAGATTTTCGTTGAGCGCCGCATCCTCCGAGAAAGGCGCACGCAGCTTCTTCCTTGCGGCGGTGTACTGCTGCACCTCGCGCAGATATGCGGCAAAGTCGGAATCCGGCGGCAGCTTCTCCAAGGCGGCGGACACACTCTGCTGAAACGTTTCCAGCCGGTCGGCGGCGGAGGTGCGGCCGAGTACCTGATAACAGCCGCCGATGTTCTCGGGCACCAGCCATATCTTATCCACCAGATTGCCCTGCTCATACCTGACCCACGAATAGTCGATGAGCCCCTGTGCTTTCAGCCGGTCGAGCGCCGCGAGGAACAGCCGTTTTTCATCGGGCTGCTCCAGCAGCTCCTGCAAACGGGTTTCTTTCGGGATGGTCAGCAGGATGCGGCGGCTGAACACGCCGGTGCGGAAAGCGGTGCTGTCCTCGTACTTGTCGAGCAGCGTGCCCAGCACCCATTGGGGATAGTCTGTTATCGTTTTCGGCATGGTGTCACTCCTCCGCTGTCTGTTCCTGCTCCAGTATCCGGGGATCGAAATGGCGGGTAAAGGCGTGCCGGTAATCCTTGTAAACGGCGATGCTGCGGTCTGCCAGCGGAGCAATGTCCGCGATCTTCTCCGGCGGTGCGGAAAAGACGGCTTGCAGCCGGAACTGCCGCAGCAGGAGGATACTCTCTCTGATGCGTTCGCCGTCCATCTTGCTGAACGCCTCATCCAGAATGATGATGCGGATGGTGTTGTCCTGCGGCGGTCTGCTGCGGATGCGGCACACCTGCGAGAACGAAGCCAGCAGCGAGATATAGAACGGTATCTGCGTTTCGCCGCCGGATTTTTTGAGCAGCGTGCGGGACAGCCGCTGTTCCTCGCCGTGGTCGTTGATGACCACGAGGTCGAACACCAGATAGGTCTTGTAATCCGTGAACTTGCGGATGTTCTTTTCGTACTCCGCGCGTTTTTCCGAGCTCATGTCCATCTCATTCATGATGAGCATATCGAACAGCTCCGCGATCTCGTGCTGATATTTCTGGTTGAACAGCTCGGACATGAGGTTGTATCCGCCGGTGTCCAGCAGCATCGGGTCCATGATCATGTCATAGTACCGCCGATATTCCGGACGCGGCTTTTTCTCAAAGCGGTAACGGTCCGTGCCGAACTGGTGCTTGCGGAGCGATTCGTTGAGTTCGTCCAGCTGAGCGGAAACCGATTCGATGCTGGATTTTATCTTGGCGATAAAGTCGTCGCGGAACTGGTTGTATGCCTTTTCCTTTGCGGTCTGTATCTGCGTGAGATATTCCGGCAGTTTCATATCCTGCAAGCTGTGCAGCTCGGCGGAAAACTCGGTGTTGTCCTCGCGTTCCACATCGTAGGGCATATGATACTGCTGATTGTACGCGCTCCGCGCGTTGTTCCGGTCGCGGCGATGCTTGTCGCGGCGGGTGGCCGTACCGGCTTTGGCCGAGGTATAGCGTTCGCGCAGGGACAGGCTGGAGGCGGTAGGCTTGGCGGCCTCCTCCTGATAGCGCGGTTCTGCCGTTTGCGTTACCCAGTCCGCATCAAAGGTGTGTACGATCTTCTGCTGTACGGCTGCGGCCTTGGCCAGTTCCTCCGGGATACGGATGTCCCGCAGGGATTTTATCTGCTCGTCCAGCCGGATGGACTCCTCACGGCGGCGGCCGATGGGCTGCTCCATGTCCGCAATGGCGGTGCGAAGTCCGGCTATCTCATCGAGCATCTTCTGCATATACAGCAGGTCGAGTGCATCGTATTCGCGCTGACGGGCCTCGCGCTGTGCGGTCAGCTGCCGCAGCTCGTCATGGCGGGCGACAGCAGCCTTGTAGGACTGCGCCTCGTTGTCGTTCATCACGGACAGCCGCGCGGCGCGTTTGAGGTGCGCCAGCGTGCCGGTGACGGTATCCAGACGGGCGGTAATGCGCTGTAAGTCCGCCTCGTTCTGCTTCAGCTGTATCTTCAGGGCATTGCGGCCGAGGAACGGTGTCGCGTAGCAGGACGGGTCGAGCCGGCGCACCGCATAGTCCCTGTACAGCATACAGCTGCGCGTGATGGCGGTGCGGTGACGGTTCAGGTCGAACACGGAGTCACTTTTCATCACATGGCCGAGCAGATAACGGGCATACAGCAGCGCATCCGCAGAGTCGGATTCCACTTCCTCCGCGAGCGAACCGGCCTGCGGCGTGACGGCATCCCGTTTGAGCCTGCCGATGTCCGCCAGACCGATGCCGCAGCAGCCCTGTTCCGCCTTGGCCTGCTCGTAAATGTGCAGAGCGGCATCGTAGTGCTCCTCGGGCACGAGCAGGCAGAACCGCTGTGCATCCAGACAGCCCTCGATGGCGTTCTGCCAGTCCGGGTCGCGGACCTCGAGCAGGTCGGCCAGCACGGGCACCTCCACCGGCTGTCCGGTCTGTTCGGACAGCTTCTGCTCCAGCATGGCGCGGAACGGCGCGACGTTGCCGCGGTACGGCTTGATGCCGCTCTTGAGCGCCGCAATAGTCCTGCGGAGGGATTCCTGTTCGGCGTGCAGGTCATTCCGGACACGCTCCATACGGCCGTACTCGCCGGAAACCGAACTGTGCAGGTCGAGCATGGTTTCCAGTGCCTCATCGATGGGATAGGAGAGCACGCTCTCGCTGTCCACCTGCGCCATGCGTTCCAGTGCGGTGCGGTGCGCTGTGATGTGCTCCTGCATGGATAGCTCCGGCTGTGCATCTGCCCAAAGCGGCGCAAGTGTTTCCAGCCATGCCTTAGCGTAGCCGTTCAGGTGCGCCGCAGCGGCGGTGATGGCCGAGGAAATGCCGTCTATCTCCTTTTTCAGCTGCTTTAGTTCAGCGGAGAGCGTCTGTTCCCGCCGGACGATGTCCGAACTGCCGTATTCCTGCTGCAGCTGCTGCAAACGGTCGGAGGCCGCCTGTTTTTCGTCCAGCAGTGCCGCGATCTCTCGGCCGAGCACGCCGCGTTTTTCGGTCTTGTCCCGTATCTCGTCCTGCATGGCGGTGATGACTGCGCCGTATTCGTCCTGTTCCGCGCGGCAGACGATATACGCCTGCGTATTGTATGTATTGCACTCGCGCCGATAGGCCTCATCCAGCGCTTGGATATTGGACAGGCTCTCGATGCGGCGGGCGGTGGAATCGGCATCGCGTTCCAGCTGCTTGTACAGCCGGATGTCCGACTGCATCTGATCGACCGAAATATCGTTCTTCACATCGCAGATGGATTCCGTGATGAACTGCGTAATATCCGAGATGGGCGAGAACGGCACGGCTTTTTTGAGCAGAAGCCGGTATTTCTGCTTGATCTGTCCGAACTTGCCGAGCGTGACCTCCTGATAGCGCTTGTTCGTTTCGAAGAACTCATAGGCGCTGTTCTTCCGGCCGTACTGCTGCTTGAAGAACGCTGTCAGCTGCGGGATGGTGTACGGCGTGCTCGTTTGCGGGTCGATGAACAGTCCGTCCGGCAGGCCGTGCCCGTTGATAACAAACCATTTCCGGTCGAAATTCTGGTCCTTGTAGCAGTCGCAGACGATGCCCGTCACGAACGGCGTGTTCTTCTGCGTGTCGAAAAATTCGAGCGCCACATAGCTGGTAAACCGCGTATTCTCGCGCAGATAGCGGAAACCGGTGTCGCCGTCGTCGCCCAGTTCGCCGTACAGATAGCTTTTCAGCGTGCGCGCCGACCGGCTGTTCGCCGCCTTGTTGAAGAAATTGCCGTCCGTATCACCGAGCAGCACGAGCTGGAGCGCATCGATGATGGTGGATTTGCCCGCCGCCGTCTTGCCGGTGAGGAAGTTTATCATCTCAAAGTCGATGAGCTCCTTCTCGTAGTGGTGCCAGTGGATGAGCAGCATCCGTGTGAGCTTTTTCATGCGTCGGCCTCCGTTTCCTCCGTGCCGTCCTCCTGCACCATGCCCGCGATGCTGGTGATCTGCTCGCCTGTGATGACGAACAGCACGGACGGCAGGATGCGGATGGCTGTTTCCGCATCCTCCCACGCGCCGCCCGTCTTGGCGATGAGCCGGAAAGCGGCCAGCGTGCGCAGAGCCTCGTGCAGCTGCTGATTGGCAGGCTTTTTTGTCAGCACACCGAGTGTCATCATCTTGTGCGTGATGTCGCCGGTGGTCGTGAAGATCTCCTTGGAAAGCGAGAGCTTTTCGCGTTCCTCATCGTAGATGAGCCGGAGCGTGAACAGCAGCTGTGTGGTGAACTTGTCCAGCCGTCTGCGGTTGAAGTCAAAGGCGCTGTGCAGCGCGATAACGCCGTAGTCGTCGTTCTTTTCCAGCGTAAAGCCTGCATACGCGAGATAGTCGGCCAGCAGAGAGAAATTGCGCTCTGCGAACAGATAATCCGGATCGGTGCGGCGCAGGGTGTCCTCGGAGGACGTATCGGTCTGCAAAAGGAACGTCTGCGCCAGCAGCATATTGACGATGCGCCGGAATCTCTCCTGATCGGTCATGGTGAGCTTTTCAAAAGCGGTTTCAAACATTTTATCATGTACCTCGTTTCCTGGAGATGGTCACATTGGGCAGTTCACAGCCCGACTGCGCCAGATAGCCATCTGCGAAATCGACCTGATAGTCGGCGCCTTTCTCCTGCCCGCGGACGGTACACAGCAGGAACAGGATAAATTCATCCGGCGTACGGATGGTGACATCGGCGGTCGTGACGGACTGCCGCCTGCCCAGCAGCGCGTGAACGTAGTCGTCTATCTTGCGGTCGCTGTACTGCCGCCGGACATCGCGCAGAAAACCGTCCAGCAGCGCTGTATTCTCTTCGCGCGGCCGGATGGCGGCGGACTTTCCCTCGCTTTTCGCGGTGCGCCTGATGCGGCTGTATGCGGATTGGCTGTCCAAATAGCGGTGCCCGTACAGCGTGACAGCGTTCTGCATCGCCTCGGAAATATCCGGACGGCCCGCGGCCTTGAGCAGACACACCAGCCGTCCTTTTTCGCTGCGGTCCACATTGAGCGCATAGCGTATCTTCTCGATGGAGGCGCGCGTGTATTCCGTGTGCTTCTGGTCGATCTGCGCGATGAGGTCCTCTATCTTTTCGTAGGTCGCGCTGATCTCGAGCAGCATATCCATAGTCTGCTCACGGCCGGTGTCCATGTCCTCGAATATCCTGCGCTGTACGCCTTGCTCCGCGATGGATTGGATGATCTCGTCGCTGACCTCCCAGCTGTGGACGATGGAAAGGATGGGATGGCGGAAACGCGGCACGGAGTCGATGGTCTTGAGCGGATAATAGATGGTGTCGAAAAGCTGTTCGCGGTATTCATCGAAATGCTCGTGCAGCAGCTCGTTGACATCGGTCTTTTGCAGGATGCGGCTGTAATATCGGCCGATGTTGTTGTAGAGCGATTTCAGCTCGGTGATGAGCCGCGCAGAGTTGGCATGAGCCGCAGAAAGCGCCTGCACGCGGTATTCCGGATTGTCGTCACAGCTTTTGAGCGAAGCATAGGTGGCGTAGATGTAGCCGTTATACTCGGATACGCGCTCCTCGGACAGCTGATAGAGCAGGTCGGCAGTCGCTATCGCGTAGTCAGGCACCGAGATATTCTCGATAAACGAACCGGCTTCGTACTCCTTCTCGATCCAGCCGCGCTTTTCCAGCACCCGCACCAGAAAATGCGCCTTGCCGGAAAGGCTCTCGCCGTCGGCGGCATCCGCGCCGAGTTCGGCGGATTCCTCGGAGAAGTCTGCCAGCAGGATACGATTTTCCAGCGTGTCGATCAGCATGGCGATGAAATCCGTCCGGCGGATGATGAGTTCGGTCTTGAATGCCTGCCGCAGCACCAGAATGGCGGCAACGTACAGCTCCTTTTTGCTCGAGGTCAGCACCTTGAAGAAGTCCGGCGGGAGGCGGTCGAAGAGTTCCATGGACATCCCTCTCTTAATTTACTGAAAATGTATTTCAAGTATAGCAGATTGCCGACAGAATGTACATGATTTTGACCGAAAAATTCCAAAAAACAACGTGTATGCATCCGCCCGCGGGCGGATGGATGACCGGGCGCACCGGCAGCCAGCATGAAGTTAAACTCGCGCAGTGCAGCCGAGCGATGGATGATGTTTTTCGCTCCGTTGCAGGAGCACGGTATCCAATTCAAAAGTGCAAGACCTTTATCAGAGTATAGCTGACAGCCAGTGATCTGTACGACCGCGCAAAAGCCGAAACGCAAAAAGCAGGCAGCGAAGTGCTTACAGCAGTGTTATCTGTTGGTTTTGCCGTCCATTGTCGGGCCGCTTGTGCAGCACATGAAAGCCACGCCGCCAAGTGAAAAAGTGCGGCAGTATGTCAACACTAACGGTGACATACACGGCTGTCGTTACGTTCAGGTCAGCGAATCATTTCCCTCTTGTGTAATCGCGGATACTGCTGCAAAATTATCATGTGCCTATGGCACAAAACGCACAACTATGCTATAATAAGCACAACAACAAGAATGAGGTGACGGCATGGCAAAGAAAGCAACGATCAATCAGGTAGCGGAGCGCGCGGGCGTTTCGCGCGGCACGGTGGACCGCGTTCTGAACCGCAGACCTCACGTGAAGCCGGAAATCGAAGAAAAAGTGCTGCGCGCCATGCACGAGCTGAACTATGTGCCGCCGCGGCCGGAGCAGGCAGCGGCGCTCGGTCTGAGCACGACGGCAGTCGATCTGCCCTCGTGCAAGCTGGGCGTGCTGCTGTCAAATGAGGGCGGCCATCTGCGGCGTGAGCTGCTGCGCGGCATCGAGAACGCGGAGTCGCTGCTGCGCGATTACGGCGTGGAGATCGTCGTGCAGAAGTGCGAGACCGATCTGCCGGACGAGAGCGTGGAGCGGCTGAACTGTCTGGTCGATGCGGGCGTAAACGGTATCGCAATGTGCGCGAAAGACCACATTTCCATCACCAGACGGGTCAATGAACTGACAAAACAGGGCATTGCAGTCGTGACGATGAACACCGACCTGACCGGCTGCGACCGCCTGTGTTTTATCGGACAGGACCTTGTACGCGGCGGCCGCGTGGCGGGCGAGCTGCTGGCGAAGTACATTACACCGGACGATAATCTGCTCATCGCCATCGGCAATCCGGAGTTCAACGCGCATCGTCTGCGCCTGCAGGGCTTCTGCGAGCGCATTTACGAGCGCGGCTTTAACGGCGGGCATCTGCAGATGATCGAAACCTATAATGATTACACACTCAGCTATCAGAAGGTGCGGGAAGCCATTGAGCGCGTTCCTGACATTCGCGGCATTTACATGGCAAACCACAGCGTAACAGGGTGCGTGGAGGCCGTGCGCGATATGGGGTTGAGCGGAAAGGTGCACATTGTCAGCCATGACCTGACCGACTCGACTCGCCGTCTGCTGAAAAGCGGCGAAATCGATTTCACCATCGCACAGAATATTTATCAGCAGAGCTATCAGGCACTCATGACACTGCGCGAATATGTGCAGAGGCACATTCTGCCGCATGAGGAACAGCACGCACCGATCGAGATCATTTGTGCAGAAAATCTGTAAATAAAACCAGATAAACTGCCGCAGGGCGGAAACTCATTGCAGGGTTTCCGCCCTGCGTTTTTTTGCCTAAAAAACCATCTGCACATTTGTGCATAACCGCGGATAAGTGCACAATGATGAAAACCGGCGGATAATCTTGTGCAATACGGCCATTATCGGCAGTCGGTTTGCAGAAAGTATGGAAAAAACGCTGTATATGCGTGCAATGAAAGGCACAAAATTGGCACAACAGCAACAAAGGAACAGAGTGCAAAACTTTGTACCGCAAATAATGTGCGTAAAATGCGTTGACAATGGTGAAAAACGATGCTATAAATATATTGTGCTTAGGGCACAACAAAAAACAAACGCACAAACGGTTGATTGCCATGAGAAAAGTGACCATACAAATGATAGCGGAACGCGCAGGCGTTTCCCGCGGAACGGTAGATCGGGTGCTGCATGACAGACCAAGCGTTACCCCGGAGATACGCGAACGGGTGAAAAGACTGGCAAAACAGCTCGGCTACGGCGAACCGGACGACGGAACGCCCCGTATGAGAGCAAGGATCGGCGTTTTTCTTCCGGGAAGCGACTGGTTCAGCGCAGACCTCAAACGCGAGTGGCTGAACGGTGTGCATGATGCACAGAAGATCATCGAGCCGCTGGGCTACGAGGTCGGTGTCATCGAGTGCGAGACCGACCTGCCGAACGAACTGGGCGAACAGCTCGAACGGTTCCGGTCGGACGGCATAGACGGCGCAGTCATCAGCGCGCGGAACACACCGGCGGCACAGCGCATCATCCGACGGCTGACCGAACAGCACATTCCGGTCATCACATTCAGCAGCGACCTGCCGGAGAGCGGACGCACCTGCTTCATCGGGGAAGACCCCTATCGGAGCGGACGGGTCGCGGCGGACCTTATCACCAAGTACATCCGGCCGGGCGATGAGATCCTCATCGTTGCGGGCAATCTGGAAATCGATGCTCACGCGCAGCGTGTCGGCGGTTTCCGCGATAAGTGTCTGGAATCCGGTATCGGCCAAAACCGGCTGCACATCGTGCAGAGCTTCAACGAATATGTCCTCACCGGCGAACGGGTCAGCGAACAGCTCAAATGCAACGACCGCATCCGCGCGGTGTATATGGCGACCGAGAGCGTTGCCGCCTGCGCCGAAGCGGTGCAACTCTGCCACAGAAAAAGCAGCGTGATGATCGTCGGCAATGACCTGACGGCCGTCACCAGACGGCTGCTGAAAGCGGATAAGATCGACTTCATCATCGAGCAGGATCTTTACCGACAGGGCTACCAGCCGATCATCCAGCTGAAAGAGATATTAGAGGACCCGGCAAAGCCGGTAAAACCGGTCATGCTGACCGAGATCAGTGTCATCAACGCAGAGAATATGCGATGAGTAGAGAAGTTTTTGAGAAGAGAGGTTAAAAGATGTTCAACAACGTAAAACTCGGCATCGCGCCGATTGGCTGGACGAACGATGATATGCCGCAGCTTGGCGGTGAGCTCACGTTCGAGCAGATGGTTTCCGAGGCTGCTCTGGCAGGCTTTCAGGGCACTGAGGTCGGCGGCAAGTTCCCGACCGACCCGGCCGTACTGAACAAGGCGCTCGACCTGCGCGGCATCAAGATCGCATCCCAGTGGTTTTCGAGCTTCCTGTGCTCGACTCCCTACGAGGAGAACGAAAAGGCATTCATCGAGCAGCTCGACTTCCTCGAGGCGGTCGGTGCAAGCCGCATCAACGTATGCGAGCTGACCCGCTGCCTGTTCGCAGAGGAGTGCTCGATGTTCGGCGACAACAAGCCGATCGCCACCGATAAAGAATGGGATAAGCTGTGCGACGGCCTGAACAAGCTGGGCAAGATCGCAGCTGACCGCGGCTTCAAGCTGTGCTTTCATCACCATATGGCAACCGTTGTACAGACCTTCGAGGAAACCAAGCGCCTGATGGACAACACCGATCCGCGCTATGTTTACCTCTGCTTCGATACCGGCCACTTCACGTTCTCCAAGGAGGATGCCGTAAAGGCTGCCAAGGAGTTCGGCCCTCGTATCGGTCACGTTCACCTCAAGGACATCCGTCCTGACATGATGGAAAAGGCTTACGCCGAGAGCTTTAAGTTCCGCAAGGCGGTTCTGGAAGGCTGCTTCACCATTCCGGGTGACGGCTGCGTAGACTATCCGGGCGTATTCAAGGCACTGCACGACGCGCACTACGAGGGCTGGTTCATCGTAGAGGCCGAGCAGGACCCGGCAAAGGCCAATCCGCTGGAATACGCGAAGATGGCACGCGAGTACATTCGCAAAACCGCAGGAATTTAATTCGATTCACGCATTTCTCTCTCTTTTCTTCTGTTCGGAAATGCCGCGGTGCTCCAACGCCGCGGCTGACCGGACCCAATGAGAGAGATTTCAACATAAACAAACGACAAGGGAGGCGGCAAGATGAGCGAATACTTAGTGGAAATGAACGATATTACAGTGCAGTTTCCGGGCGTTCTAGCACTGGATCATGTTCGTTTTAACGCAAAGCCGGGTGAAGTTCACGTTTTACTCGGTGAGAACGGCGCAGGCAAGTCCACCATTATGAAAGTGCTTGCAGGTGTCAATACCAATTATGAGGGCGAAATCATCTATAAGGGCGAGAAGATCGTAGCTCGCAGTATTGAAGAACAGCGCGAACGCGGCGTGAGCATCATCTTTCAGGAGCTGAATCAGCTGAAAAACCTCACCGTTGCGGAGAACATCTTCATGGGACGTCAGCCAACCAAGGCCGGCGGGCAGATCGACTGGAAGACCATGAACCGCAAGGCGCGCGAGCTGCTGGACAGCATCCATTCGGATATTTCTGAAAAGGCACAGGTATCCTCGCTGAGCGTAGGTCAGATGCAGATGGTCGAGATTGCAAAGGCGCTCTCGTTCGACTGCGACATCATCATCATGGACGAGCCGACTTCGGCGCTGACTGAAAAGGAAGTTGCCAGCCTGTTCGAGATCATCGACGGACTGAAAAAGAAGGGCGTAGCAATCGTTTACATCTCCCACAGACTGGAAGAAATTATGAAGATTGGCGATCGTCTGACCATCTTCCGCGATGGCAAGTACATCGATACGGTAAACGTTAAGGATATCACTATCGATCAGATGGTAGCCATGATGGTCGGCCGTGAAATGACCGATTATTACCCGAAGGTTGACGTAAAACCGGGTGAAAAGCTGCTCGAAGTCACCGATATCAAGCAGGGCGATACGCTGAAGGGCATTTCGTTCTACGCTCGCGCAGGCGAGATCACCGGTTTCTACGGACTGATGGGTGCGGGCCGTACCGAACTGATGCGTGCCATCTTCGGCGCTGATCCATTCACCAGTGGCGAGATCAAGGTAAAGGGTCAGCCTGTTGCCATCAAATCCTGTGAACAGGCGAAAAAACTCGGTCTGGCACTGCTGACCGAGGACCGCAAGAGTCAGGGCCTGATCCTTGAATTCTCGCTCAACCAGAACATTTCTCTGGCGAACATGAACACCGCGATGACGCCGTTCGGCTTCAACAAGGCCAAGGAGACCGAGCACAATCAGAAGCTGGCGGACTCCATGCGCGTCAAGACCCCGTCGCTCGAGCAGAAGGCAAAGAATCTGTCCGGCGGCAACCAGCAGAAGGTTGTTATCTGCAAGTGGCTGAACACGGATTCCGACATCATCATCTTCGACGAGCCGACTCGCGGCATCGACGTTGGCGCGAAAGCTGAAATCTACAAGATTATGAACTCGCTCAAGGAGCAGGGCAAGGCGGTTATCATGGTATCGTCTGAGCTGGCCGAGTGCATGGGCGTTTCTGACCGCATCTACGTTATGCATGAGGGCGAAATGACCGGCATCATCGAGGGAGAGGACATGAAGAACGTCACGGAAGAATTGGTAGTCGGTTACGCGACCGGCGCGAAAACAAATATGAAGTGAGGGCAAAAAGATGAAAGAGAAGCTGAAGAAAATCGACCTTTCCAATGCGTCCGCGCTGATCGTGCTGATCGTGCTTTGCATTGGCCTGACTATCGCAGAGCCGGCGTTCGGTTCGGTAGCAAACCTCATTAACATTCTCCAGCAGGTAACGGTAATCGCCGTGCTTGCATTGGGTGTTAACGTTGTTATCTTCACCGGCGGCATTGATATTTCGGTCGGCTCGGTTGTAGCCTTCACCGGTATCGTCATGGGCAAGCTGATCGTTGAGAACGGCATGCCGGATATTGTTGGCGTTATTGCTGCTATTCTCGTGGGCGCTGCCTGTGGTACCTTTAACGGCATTATGATTTCCAAATTCAAGCTGCAGCCGATGATCGCAACGCTGGCTATGATGTCCATGGCACGTGGCGCAGCCTACACGCTGGCTGACGGCCAGACCATTACCGGCTACTCGGCAGGCTTCCGCTGGATCGGTATTGCAAACATTCCGGGCACCGCTATTCCGGTGCAGATCGTATTCATGGTTCTGCTGTACATCGTGTTCTACTATGTGATGAAGTACCGCAAGTTCGGCCGCTATATCTACTCCATCGGCGGCAACGAAGAGGCGACCCGCCTTTCCGGTATCAACGTTGACAAGTACAAGACCCTTGCTTACACCGTTTCCGGTCTGTGCGCCGGCATCGCATCGGTTATTCTGGTAGCCAAGCTGAACTCCGCACAGTCGGTTGCCGGTCTGGACTACGAGATGGACGCGATCGCATCCTGTGTTATCGGCGGCACCTCGCTGCTCGGCGGCTTCGGTTCAGTATGGGGCACGTTCGTCGGCTCGATCATCATGATCGTTATCCGCAACGGCCTGAACCTGCTGAACGTATCCTCCAACCTGCAGAAGCTGGTTATCGGCGTTGTTATCCTGCTGGCTGTACTGGCGGACTCTATCCGCAACAAGGCGGCAGCAAAGAAGTAAGACCATTCGCATTTACAGAGTCGTTACCCCGTATGGGTAAAAATAAGAGAAAGAAGAAAGAATCGACAAATTGAGAGGAGCAACAGAAATGAAATTCAAGAGAACGATGGCAATGGTAATGGCAACTGCAATGATGATGGGTCTGGCAGCCTGTGGCGGCGGAAGCAGCTCGGGCGGCGGCTCGAGCGCCGGCGGCGATGATGAGGTAAAGATCGCGTACATCGTTAAGGCAAAGTCGGACGCATTCTGGACCAGCATGGAGGATGGTGCTGAGTCGTTCGCAGAGGAAAAGGGCATCCACCTCGAGTTCCAGGCTCCGGAGAAGGAGACCGATGTAGAGAAGCAGGTGCAGATGGTCGAGAACGCCGTTATCAAGGGCTTTGACGCAATCGTCCTGTCCGCAGCAGACTCCAACTCTCTGGCTCCGGCTATCAAGAAGGCAAATGACGCAAATATTCCGGTTATCCTGGTAAACGACACCATGTCGCAGGCGGCACTGGATGAAGCAGGTGCTCACGTTGAGACCTATGTCGGCATCGACCAGTACGAGGCTGCATCTTTGGCAGGCAAGTATGCTGCTGAGAACATCAAGGATGCAAAGATCCTCTACCTCGAGGGTATTGCAGGCGTAGATGCGCTGACTCAGCGTCTGGAAGGCTTTAAGGATCAGTGTGGCAGCTTCAAGATTGTTGCATCCCAGACCGCAAAGTGCGACCGCAACGAGGCGTTCAACGTTATGCAGAACGTGCTGTCCTCCAACCCGGAAGTAAACGTTGTTTGGGCAGTCAATGCTGAGATGGGTCAGGGTGCTATCCAGGCCATCGAGCAGGGCGGCTTCTCCGGCAAGGTACAGGTATTTGACTTCGATGCATCTCCGGACGACATCGAAGCCATCAAGGCTGGCACGCTGACCGGCACGGTTGCGCAGTACCCGAACCTTCAGGCAGAGGGCGCAATCCAGGCTTGCCTGGACGTTCTGGACGGCAAGACTCTGGAAGACCACATTGTAACCCCGGCAGCTCTCGTAACCAAGGACAACGTAGACAAGTTCGAGGCTGGCGAAGATATCACTGCACAGTAATTTATATTGGGTTTATGGGCGGCGGAACGCCGCCCATCCCATGAAAAGGAGCAATACACCATGAAATTTGATCGTTCTGCGTGCATCGAACCGATGTACAGCGAAATTCCGTTCCTTGACCGCTTTCAGGCGGCAAAGGACGATGGCTTTGAATATGTAGAGTTCTGGAGCTGGACCGACAAGGACCTGGATGCTGTCAAGGCGGCGGCAGAGAAGGCTGGTATCGGTATCTCGGGCTTCAACGGTGACGCGGATTATTCGCTCATCGACCCGACTCACAAGGAGAAGTACCTCGAGTTCCTCAAGAAGTCGGTTGCAGCGGCGCAGAAGGTCGGCGCAAAGAGCGTTACCATCCACTCCAACGCGCTGGGCGACGGCGGCATCGTGGTCAACCACTACACCGAGCTGTCCGACACCGTCAAGCTGTGCTCGATGTATGATATGCTGCTCGAGTGCGCCAAGATCGCGGAGGAGAGCGGCATTGCAATGAACCTCGAGCCGCTGAACATCACCACCGACCACGTTGGCAACTATCTGGCACACACCCAGATGGCGGCTGAAATGACCCGTCTCATCGGCTCTCCGATGCTCAAGGTGCTGTATGATGTATATCATATGCAGCTGAATGAAGGCTCGCTGTGCGACACCATCGCAAAGTACGCTGACCAGTTCGGCCACATCCATGTCGCAGACGTTCCGGGCCGCCATGAGCCGGGCACGGGCGAGATCAACTACACGAAGGTGTTCGACCAGCTGGCGGAGTCCGGTTACACCGGCCGCGTTGGCTTTGAGCTGTTCCCCAAGACCACGACCGCAGAAGCGGTTAAGGCTATCATGACTTACTAAGTCATAAAAATCGTTTTTTCAATCTATCTTATTATAAAAGGAGTAATTACTATGTTGAAAGTTGGTATTATCGGTGTAGGCTCTATGGGTACCCAGCATTTCCTGCGCCTGATGAACAAGATCCACGGCGCTACTGTTACAGCAGTTTCCGACATCAACGAGGCTCATGCCAAGGAAGTTATCGCGCCGTATCCGGAGGTCCGCTATATCGCTGACCCGATCGCGCTGATCAACGATCCGGAAGTTGATGCTGTCGTTATCGTTTCCATCGACTCCACCCACGAGGAGTACTGCCTCGAGGCTATCAAGTGCGGCAAGTACATCTTCTGTGAGAAGCCGCTGTCCGCATCCGCTGAGGGCGCAAAGAAGGTCGTTGATGCGGAGATCGCAGGCGGCAAGCGCCTCATCCAGATGGGCTTCAACCGCCGCTTTGACCCGGCTTACGAGGAGCTGAAGGCTCTGGTCGTATCCGGCAAGCTGGGCGCGCCGCTGGTAGCGCACTGTGCACACCGCAATGCAAACTATCCGGCGCAGTACGATGACGTTGTTGCTGTTACCGGCACCGCTATCCACGAGATCGACACCATGGCCTGGCTGGTAGGCGACTACTTCACCAAGGCACAGGTTATCTTCCCGAAGTGCTCCCGTCATTCCAAGAACAAGGACCTGCACGACCCGCAGATCGTTATGCTGACCACCTCCTCCGGCATGGTCATCAGCTGCGAGATCTGGGTAAACTGCCAGTACGCTTACGACATCCGCTGCGAGGTTCTGTGCGAGGATGGTACTGCAACTCTGCCGCGCCCGTCCCGCGTTGACGTTTGCACCAACCAGACCCACTACAAGGGCATGACCACCGATGGTCTGGGCTACTTCGCAGAGGCATACGACCGCGAGTTCCAGGCATGGGCTGATGCCTGCAACGCAGGTACCTACTGCACGGCTGCCGCATCCGCATGGGATGGCTACTGTGCAGCCGTTACCACGGACTCCTGCCTGAAGAGCCAGAAGTCCGGCGCTATCGAGGCTGTTCCGCTGACCGACCGTCCGGATTTCTACAACGACTGATCGAGCCGTTGCCGCTTATACCCTTACAGATAAACACTCCGGCAAGAGCCGATGCTTTGCATCGGCTCTTGTTTTTTTGTGTGCGTGCGGACAGGCTCGTGCAAAGGCACAATACAGCCGGAAAACAGCGCAATTCACACAAAATGCAGGAAAACGTGCGTAAGAGAATTTGTGCAGAAGAGGTGTATCTGCATCGGTATATGACAGAGAAGACGTTTGAAGTCATTTTGTTGAAATTATTGTGTTTTAATGATATTATTTGAATGATTATTAAGAAATGAGGGGTAATTATATGGATAGAAAACCTAAGAAAAAATTATTCATTATACTGACTTTAATTGTGATTTGTATTATTTTCTTTGCTGCGTTAAGGTACATACAGAGGTTGAAACATTGTAATTTAAGTACCATTCCAAAAAAGAGCACACAAAATCAAGCCCCCCTAAAAGCGGGCTAAAA
>CAKSVR010000044.1 GCA_934504345.1 uncultured Agathobaculum sp.
TCGCCATGTAGCGGGCACGCAGTGGGGCAACAAAAAATATATGAACATGAAGCACTTGGAGACGGCGCTGGACGACGTCTTCATTGCCGGCTGACTTCATTCAGCCGGAGCCTGCAAATAATTTTGCGCATAAATCTTGACGGGACCTTGCACTCTGACTTCGTTGTGATTTTTTGCAATACACAAAGTATTGCTGCAAAACCACGCCTCGTCAGAGCACAAACTTTGCTCGCAAATCATTCGGCGTTGAATGGCACAGGTGCGGCTTAAATTATAATGCACAGCGGGACGGTGTATGAATCGGTTTTTCCTGCCGCCGGAACAGCGCGGCGCGTTCCTCGAGGGTGGCCGGACGGATATGCGGCTTGCCGCAGTCCGGGCAGACCGGCGGCTGTTCGCTGCCGAAGAATACAAAATGGCAGCCCTTGTTTTCGCAAATGTAGATCATGCGTGTCACCTCTCGTTAGTACTGCTTTCAGTATAGCAGAGCGAAAGTCCGATAAACCTCTCTTTCTTGCAGACCGGCGGGAAGCTATGGTATACTGATACCATCAAAAATCTTGTTTAGGAGCATCCAAATGGGGGAACAAAAGAGTAATCTGTTACGTCAATTATATTTACCGGCGGTTTTGTGCACCGCCCTGTGGGGAAGTGCCGCGCCTTGTGTCAAACGTGGCTATGCGCTGTTTTCCGTTGCGGCGGATGCGCCGTTTTCGCAGCTGGTGTTCGCGGGCTGGCGGTTTGCGCTGGCGGGCCTGCTGGTGCTGCTCGTCACGAGCCTGAAAGGCCGCCGCATCGTGCCTGGGCGCGATGAGATCAAGCCCATCCTGTGCATCAGTCTGTTCCAGAGTATGCTGCAATATGTGTGCTACTATATCGGCCTGAGCGGCACGACAGGCACCAAGGGCTCGGTGCTCTCCGGTACGCAGACGTTTTTCGCGCTGCTGCTGGCGCATTTTCTTCTGCCGAACGACAAGCTGACCCGGCGGAAAACGCTCGGCTGCATCTGCGGCTTTGCGGGTGTGCTGGCGCTCGGACTGGGCGGTCTGGACGGCTTCAACCTCGCAGGTGACGGGCTGGTGCTGCTGAGCGCGGTTTCCGCAGGCGCGGGTGCACTCGTGTCGCGCCTCTTCACGCCCGGCCGCGACCCGATGCTGCTGACCGGCTGGCAGCTGCTCATCGGCGGCTGTTTTCTGCTGACGGTCGGCACGCTGGGCGGCGGAGCGCTCGGTACAGTGTCACTGGGCGGCGTGCTGCTGCTCGGCTACATGATCGCGCTGTCGGCGGCGGCGTTCACCATCTGGACGGCACTGCTCGGCAAATTTCCGGTGGGCAAGGTCAGCCTGTTCGGCTTTCTCATCCCGGTGTTCGGCACGCTGTTCTCCGCGCTCGTGCTGGGTGAGGATATCCTCACCGTGCGTAATCTGACCGCGCTCGTGCTGGTCAGCGGCGGTATCGCAGTCGCCAATTCGGCTGCGAAGCAAAAATAACACCGCAGAGGAAGCTGCGGTGCAAAAAGGATAGAAGGTATGGTATTCAGTTCTGCGATTTCGCTGTTTTTCTTTGTTCCGCTCGTGTTTCTGCTCGACCGGAAGCTGCCCAACACAGATGCGAAGAACACTCTGCTGCTCATCGCAAGTCTGGTGTTCTACTCGTTCGGGCAGGTGTACTATCTGCCGCTGCTGCTCGTTTCCGTAGCGCTGAACTACGCCTGCGGACGGCTGGCGGCAGGAAAACACGCCAAGCTCGGTGTCGCGCTGGCAGTTGTCGGCGGGATAGGCCTGCTGGCCGTGTTCAAGTACGCGGATTTTGCCATCCGCACGATAAACGCGCTGTGCGGCCTCAGCCTGCCGCTGACAAACATCGCGCTGCCCATCGGCATCTCGTTTTTCACCTTTCAGGGACTTTCCTACGTCATCGACGTTTACCGTGAACCCGAAATGGTTTCGCACTCGTTCCGCAAGGTGCTGCTGTACATCGCGTTCTTTCCGCAGCTCATCGCGGGCCCGATCGTCAAATACCACGACATCGAGCGGGAGATCGACTCCCGACAGACTGCGCCGCGCGAAACCGCGCTCGGCATCCGCCGGTTCATCTGCGGCTTGAGCAAAAAGCTGCTGCTCTCGGGTGCGGTCGGCCAGATGGCGGACACCGTGTTCAATCTCCCGGCCGGCGAGATCGGGCTGCTGGCAGGCTGGACGGGCGCCGTCTGCTATACGCTGCAAATCTACTTCGATTTTTCGGGTTACAGCGATATGGCTATCGGCCTTGGGCAAATGTTCGGCTTTCACTTCCGTGAAAACTTCAATTACCCGTACACCGCGACTACGATCAAGGAGTTCTGGCGGCGCTGGCACATTTCGCTTTCCGGCTGGTTTCGCGATTACCTGTATATTCCGCTCGGCGGCAACCGCAAGGGCAGGGCGCGGACTTGGCTGAATAAATTCCTCGTATTCTTCGCCACCGGCCTGTGGCATGGCGCAAGCTGGAATTTCGTCCTGTGGGGACTGTGGCACGGTCTGTTCTCCGTGCTGGAGGACTGCGGCGCGATACCGGTGCGTAAGCTCAAGGGCCGTCTGCTCGGACAGGTATACACGCTGCTCGTGGTCGTTTTGGGCTTTACGCTGTTCCGCGCGGACACACTGGCACAGGCGGGCGCGATGTACGCCGCCATGTTCACCGGCTTCGGCCTGCACTGGCCGGGCACGGCAGAGGTCTGGGCGCGGTTCACGCCCGCGTTTGCGCTGACCCTGTGCATCGCGCTGGCGCTGTGTACGCCTGTCGCCCGTGAGCACACGCCGAAGCGCGAGGGCATCACGTTCGCCGCCTCGCTCGGGCTGCTCGTGCTGTGCATGATGTACCTTGCGGCGGGCTCGTTCAATCCGTTCATTTACTTCCGATTTTGAGGTGAAATATGAAATATAAATGGTTTACGGCGGCATTCCTGCTGCTGTGCCTGCTCCCGGCGGCGGGAATGCTCGTGCTGCCTGAACAGCAGGCGGCGGGCAACGAGCACCTCACGGCGAAGCCGCGCCTGTGGAGCGAACAGACCGGCTGGAACGCAGAGTTCCTCGGGGACTTGACCGACTACGTTGCCGACCACTTCGGCTTTCGGCAGGAGCTCGTCACCGCGAATGCGGCCTTGCAGACCGGGCTGCTGTGTACCTCGCCCGCCGAGGATGTCATCTACGGTACGGACGGCTGGCTGTACTACGCCAAAACGCTGGACGATTATCAGAATCACGCCACGCTGACCGATGAGCAGGCGCAGCAGCTCGCGCAGACGGTAAAGCAGATGCAGGACTACTGCGAAGCACGCGGCGCGCGGTTCTTGTTCACCATCGCGCCGAACAAGAACTCGCTCTATCCGGAGCATATGCCCGCCCGCTATCTGACCGAGGAGGCGGGCGGCAATTACGAGCGCGTGCTGCCGTATCTCGAGCAGGCGGGCGTGAACTACGCCGATCTGTTCTCGGTGTTCCGCGCACACGCGAATGTGCTGTACTATAAGACGGATTCGCACTGGACGAGGCGCGGTGCGGCGCTGGCGCACGATCACCTGATGAGCACGCTCGGCCTGCCGCACACGAGCTTCACCGACCGCAGCTACACGACCGAGAATACGCATCGCGGCGACCTTTATCAAATGCTGTATCCCAAGGGCACGCAGCGCGAGGAAACACAGGTGTACGAAACGACATTCTCGTATGTTAATCCGCCGCGCTCGGAGGAGGACATCCTCATGCAGACCATGCAGGAGAACGCGCCGAACGGCCGTCTGCTGCTGTGCCGCGACTCGTTCGGCAATGCGCTGCACCCGTTTCTCGCGGAGGATTTCCGCGAGGCGACCATTACCCGGCAGATGCCGTATCGGCTCGAGCAGGTGCAGACGGGCGATACCGTCATTGTCGAGATCGTCGAGCGAAATCTGCCGAATATTTTGAAATATCCGCCGGAGCTCGGGAACAAATAGCGAACAAGGCTCGTCTAAGAGAATACAAATAGAAATCATGGAGGATGAACATATGAAAAAGCTGACAGCGCTGCTGCTGGCTCTGCTGCTGTGCTTCGGCCTTGCGGCGTGCGGCGGCGATACCGCAGGAGAGGACACCAAGGACGACCAGCAGACGGTCGAAACCGGCAAGACCGAGGATAAAACGGACAAGACTGCGACCGAGGATAAGTCCGACGAGGAAAACAAGGATGCAGCGGCGGAGGACAAGCCCGCCGACAGCAAGACGGAGGACAACACGGCGGCGGACGGCAAATCGGATGCAGCCGCGCCCGCACAGACCAAGCCTGTGACGAACACCTCGAACGCGGCTTCCACCAAGCCGAGCGCGAGCACCAGCGCACCGGTCTCCAAGCCCGCCGCAAGCACACCGGCGGCCTCTCAGCCGAGCTCGAGCACGAATACACCGTCCTCCAATACGCCTGCGCCCGCGCCGGAAACCAAGCCTGAACCGGCCAAGCCGACCGCCTCGCAGGCAAGCGGCTATGTCGGCTCGTCTGCATCCGCGCTGGAGAGCGCTCTCGGCGCACCGAGCTCCAAGAGCTATTCGCCCAGCTGCATGGGCGACGGCGAGGACGGCATTTGGACATACGATGGCTTCACCGTGTACACCTACCGCGAAAACGGAACGGAAACCGTGGAAGCCGTACAATAACAGGTAGGAGTTTTCAAGAGTGGAGAGTGAAGATTGAAGAGTGGAGATTATACAGAGGGCGGCCGATGGCCGCCCTTTTTTGGCGTTGTTTTAGATACGGAAAAGGAGTGGAGAATCTTCACTCTCCACTCCTCACTCTTCACTCTTATTACAGGATTCTTCGCTGGGGCTTCGCCGCGATCTGCTTAACCGGCTTGCACGGCACGCCGACAGCCAGCATTCCTGCCGGAATATCCTTTGTCACCACGCTGCCCGCGCCGATGACTGCGTTATCGCCGATCGTAACGCCCGGACAGATCTGCACGCCCATGCCGATCCACACGTTGCTGCCGATGGTAATGGGCTTGGCGTATTCGAGGCCCGCATTGCGCTGGGGCACATCGAGCGGATGGCCGGCGGTCGAGATACAGCAGTTCGGCCCGATGAACACATGGTCGCCGATGGCAACAGGCGCACCGTCGAGTATCACAAGGTTATGGTTGGCGTAAAAACCCTTGCCGACACGGATATTGCTGCCGTAATCGACAAAAAACGGCGGCTCGATCACAATATCCGGGCCGCAGGTGTCCAAAAGCGTGTGCAGGAGCGCGGTTTTCTCCTCTTTCTGCGCCGAGCGCAGCGCGTTGTAGTCCATGCACAGATCCTTTGCCTGTGCGCGTGCCTCGATGAGCTGCGGATCGTGATTCGCATCGTACAGCATACCGGAGGCGGCTTTTTCGAGTTCGGTCATTGGTTTCTCTCCTTAGTTCTGGTGGCGCACCAGCTCGTAATCATCGCCCGAGCGATAGTACGGGCAGGATTTTCCGGTCTGCATCAGCCGGTAAAATTCGTCCTCATCGAGATACGCCTCGCAGACGTATTCGTCCATTTCGTCGTCGTATACGTTGTAGGCGCAGTCCTCACAGGTTCCGGTCATACAGCGTTCACCCTTTCTTGTCGTGTCTGCTTCTTAGCATAGCACAAAATGCGGAAAAGTGCAATCAGACACAACTGCGAAGCGTGAAGAGCGGGGAGTTGAGAGTCAAGAGAACACAGCGGGTTTCCGCTAAATAATCTCTCCAATCTTTACAAAAAACTGCTTTCGATTTTGTGCAGATCGTGCTATGATAAAAGAGCAAAATACTCAGGAGCGTGACCCAATATGAAACTGTATACTTATCAAAAGGGCGACGGCATGGACCGCATCGGCGTGGAGCTGCCCGACTGGCGCGGCCTGCTTTACCCGATCGAAGCGTTCGGCCTGTCCTTTACCGATATGAACGACCTGATCCGCCGCGTGACACCGGCTCAGCTGGCGCGGATGTCGGATGCCGAGCGGGCGACCGAGGCACCGGCGCTTCGTCTGGACAGCGTAAAGCTGCGTGCGCCCATCCCGCAGCCTGAGCAGGACGTTATCTGCCTCGGTATCAACTACGCCGATCATGCGGTGGAATCCAGCCGTTTTGACGAAAAAGCGTTCAAGGTGGACCGCAAAAAGGCGACCTACTTCAGCAAGCGTGTCAACGAGGCCACCGGTTCGGGCGATCCCATCCCGGCGTATGAGGGACTGGTGGACAGTCTGGATTATGAGTCCGAGCTAGGCGTTATCCTCGGCAAGACCTGCAAGAACGTCAGCGAATCCGAGGCCAAGAACTGCGTGTTCGGCTATACCATCATCAACGACGTTTCTGCCCGCAATTTGCAGACCGAGCATAATCAGTGGTACTTCGGCAAATCGCTGGACGGCTTTACGCCCATAGGCCCGTGCATCGTCACGGCGGACGAGTTCGCGTTCCCGCCCGCGCTGAATATCAGCTCCTCTGTCAACGGCGAGGTGCGCCAGAACAGCAACACGAACTGCCTTATCCACAGCATCCCGGAGATCATTTCCGAGCTGTCGCGCGGCATCACGCTGCGCGCCGGCACCATCATCGCGACCGGCACACCGGCCGGTGTCGGCATGGGCATGATGCCGCCGCATTTCCTCAAAAAGGGCGACATCGTCACCTGTGAGATCGAGGGCATCGGCAAGCTGACCAATCGAGTTGAATAATCCTTTGCACCCTGTCCTGCGGATGGGGTGCTTCTTTTGCTGATGCGGCAGCCGTTTTCCGGGGCACGCGAGGCGCGTGAGCGCTGCGCCGCAGCCGGGCGGGGGATTTCGCCGTCTGCGGACGGCGGGAGAACGGCGCTCCCGCGCGGGGCCAAAAGGATAGACAACCTACGGTTTTCTATCCTCTTGGGACTCCAACTTTCCCTTTGGTGCAACCTCGCGAACGGGCCTGACGGCCCTACTTCATAGGTAACTCGCATAAAGGAACGGGTATCGGCTCACGTTTTCTGCATTGCCGCGGCGTTATCGCGGCAGATTACACGGGTTTTGCGTAACTGGGTGTCGCAGAGCTCTAACGGCTTGAGCGCAGCCGAGGGAGGAATGGTCGGCGTTAAGCCGAGCCTATAAATTGGTAACGGTACTGCCGTTCCTTTTTTCGGTCCCACCTCTATGTAGGAACGGAACGTTCCGTCGCTCCGAGGTATCCCAAAAGGGAAAAGGGGAGCTTCCTAAGAGGGTGGAAAACCGTAGGTTGTCTACCCTCTTAGGCCCCGCGCGGGAGCGCCGTTTCCCAAGCGGAACAAGCGCGCTTTCCCCTTGTAACCACCCCTGAAAACGGTTATAATAGAACCTGTACGATAAACGACGAAAAAAGGAGGAATTTCCTTGCAGTTAGAACAAACGCTGCGAACGCTGTGTGCACTGCCGGCGGTCAGCGGCTTTGAGATGCAGGCGGCACACGCCGTCGCGGAGCTGTTCCGCCCGTACTGCGACACCGTGGATGTGGATAAGAACGGCAACGTGCTCGGCTGCCTGTCCTGCGGAAAAGAGGGCGCGAAAACCGTCATGCTGGATGCACACCTCGACCAGATCGGCTTTCTCGTCACCGAGGTGCTGGACGGCGGCTTTCTGCGGTTCGCGCCGGTCGGCGGTGTCGATCCGCGTATGCTGCTCGGCGGTGAGGTGACGATCTTAGCGGATGAGCCGCTCTACGGCGTGGTATCCTGTATGCCGCCGCACCTGCTCAAAGCGGGCGAGCAGAACAAGGCCGTTCCCATCGACCAGATGGCCATCGACACCGGTCTGCTGGATGCCAAAAGCCGCATCCGCATAGGTACGCCCATCGTGTTCGCGCAGCAGCCCATCAAGCTGGCGGACGGTCAGCTTTGCAGCAAGTGCCTTGACGACCGTGCCGGCGTGGCCGCCATTCTGGCCGCGATGGAGCAGCTGCACGCGGCAAAGGACAAGCTGAAGTGCAATATTGCGGTGCTCATCAGCACGCAGGAGGAAGTGACCGAGCTGGGCGCACAGACCGGTGCGTTTGCCGTTCAGCCGGAGTACGCCATCGCGGTGGATGTCACGCACGGCAAAACGCCGGATGGCCCGTCCGATGGTGTGTTTGACCTCGGCAGCGGCGTGGCAGTCGGCATGGGCCCGAATCTGCACCGCGGCTTCACCAAGGCGCTCATCAAGACCGCCAAGGCAAACGACATCGATTTCACACTTGAAATCATGGAGGGAAACACGGGCACAAATGCGTGGACGATGCAGATCGTCGGCCGCGGCATTGCGATGGGCCTGCTGTCCATTCCGGAAAAATATATGCACACGCCGGTCGAGGTCGTAAAGCTGTCCGATGTGCAGGCAGTTGCCGACCTGATGGCGGAATTTCTGCGCGGATTTGACGGGGAGGTGGGCGCATGATCGAACGGATGAAGCAGCTGTGCGCGCTGCCCGGCCCGTCCGGCTGTGAGGATGCCGTGCGCGCGTTTGTGCTGGAAAAGGTAAAGCCGTTCGCGGATGAGATCAAGACCGATGCCATCGGCAACGTGATGGTGTTCCGCAAGGGCAAAAAGGCGCTCGAGCGTCCGGTGGTGCTGTGCGCCCACATGGACGAGGTCGGCGTTATCATCAAGAAGATCACCGATGACGGTATGCTGAAATTCGGCTTTGTCGGCGGCGTTGACCCGCGTGTGGTCATCGGCCGACCGGTGCGTTTTGGCGATGTGCAGGGCGTTATTGGCATCAAGGCGGTACATCTCACGACCGCCGCAGAGCGCCGCACCATGCCCAAGACCAAGGATCTGTATATCGACATTGGCGCGGCGAGCAAGGCCGCAGCCGAAAAGCTGGTTTCGCTCGGCGATTACGGCGTATTCGACTCGGCGGTTGTCGAGTTTGGCGACGGTCTTATCAAAGCCAAGGCCATCGACGACCGCGTGGGCTGTGCCGCGCTCCTCAAGCTCATCGAGGACGAGCCGCCCATTGACACATGGTTCTGCTTCACCGTGCAGGAGGAAGTCGGACTGCGCGGTGCGGCCAGCATGGCGTATGCGCTCGATCCCGGCATTGCGATGGTGCTCGAGGGCACGACAGCAGCTGATCTCGCGGAGGTCGAGGGCGGCAAGGCGGTCTGCCGCGTGCGCGGCGGTGTCGTTCTGCCGTTCATGGACGGCGCGACCATCTACGATGCAGAGCTGTTCGAGCTGCTGCGCGATGCGTGCATCAAGCGCGGTATCCCGTGGCAGACCAAAACGCGCGTAGCGGGCGGCACGGATGCAGGCCGCATCCACAAGAGCCGTGTGGGCGTGCGTGTCTGCGCGGCGGCAGCGCCCGTGCGCTATATCCATTCGCCGTCCTCGGTGGCGGCGGCAGCCGACTGCGAAGCGGTGCTTTCCGCCGCACGCGCATTTCTGGAAGAACTCGGAGGGGACGACGAATGAGCAAGATTTTTGATTTATGGAATACGGTCGCGGGCGCGTTCGGCCCGTCCGGCCGTGAGGATGCCGTGCGCGAAACCATCGCGGAGATCGCGGGCGAATATATCGACGATGTGACGACGGATGCGCTCGGCAACCTTATCTGCCGCAAAAAAGGTGCAAAGGGCGGCAAAAAGCTGCTGTTCGCGGCGCATATGGACTCCATCGGCGTGGTGGCGACCTATATCGAGGACAAGGGCTTCATCCGCTTCTCGCAGATCGGCGGCCTGTATGTGGGCGATCTGCTGAACATTCAGGTGAAGTTCGCCAACGGCACGCGCGGCGTGATCTCCTACGAGGAAAAAACGCCGCTGAAAGACCTGACACTGGATAATCTGTTCATCGACATCGGCGCAAAGAACGCCGAGGAGGCCCGCAGGCTGGTTGAGATCGGCGATTTCGCGGTGTACGAAGCACCGCGCTTCGAGCAGAACGGCGTGCTGTGCGGCCCGTATCTGGACAACCGCATCGGCTGCGTGACGCTGCTGCTGATGATGGAGCAGCTGGCCGGCAAGGAGCTCGAGAACGACCTGTACTTCGTCTTTACGGCACAGGAGGAGGTCGGTCTGCGCGGCGCGGGCGCGGCGGCGTTCTCGGTCGAGCCGGATGCAGCTATCGCGGTCGATGTGACCGACACCGGCGATCTGCCCGAGATGAAATCCGCGATGGCGGTCGAGCTGGGCAAGGGCCCGGCGGTCAAGGTGATGGATCGCTCGGTCATCTGCACGCCGGCGGTCGTGGCGGCGCTCGAGCAGGCGGCCAGGGACTGCGGCGTTTCCGCGCAGCGCGAGATCCTGCTGTGCGGCGGCACGGACACCTCGGTGCTCCAGAAGGCACGCGCGGGCGTACAGGCGGGCGCGGTGTCCATCCCGACCCGCTATATCCACTCTCCGAGCGAGCTGTGCGCGGTTTCCGATGTCGAGGATGCGGCCAAGCTGCTGGCACAGTATGCGCTCCAAAAATAACCCATAGAATTACTCGGATTTTGTAAAAAACGACAGGTGACAAATCGCAAAATTTGCAGTATGATAAAGGCACAGCAAGGGGGCTGCTACCGATAAAAGGTACAGGACTCTTGCTGTTTTCTTTTTCCTCTTTCTTTCCGTTTCGACCATATCCAACTTACATACTACTCTTTGCCTGAAACCGTTCTATCCCATGGTAGAGCGGTTTCGGGCATTTTTGCGCCCTTTATTCGGCAAACGGCGCGGAAAAAATGTGCTATGATAGAGCTCGTTCGGGAGGTGCGGTATGGTCGTCTACTTGGATGTGCTGTTCGCGGTCAATGCGCTGATGGACGGCGCAACGCTGCTCGCGGCAGCGCGGCTGGGCGGCGTGCGGGCGCGAAAAGGACGGCTGATTTTCTCAGCGGTGCTCGGCGGCGGCTGTGCGGTGCTGGGCGCGATGCGGCCGGTGCTGACCGTTCTGCCGCTGCGGGTGCTGGCCGGACTGGGCCTGTGCGCGGCGGCCTTTTGGGGTGAGCGCTGCTTCACGCGGCTGTGTGCGCTGTACGGCGTGGTCGCAGCCTCGTTCGCAGGGCTTGCGGCGGCGCTGAGCGCGGCGGGCGGGCGCAGACTGCTGCTGCCGTCCGGCTATTACTTTGCCGTGCCGCTGCGGGTGCTCGTGCTGGCGGCGGCCATCGGCTACGCGGCGAGCGGGATACTGCTGCGCGGCGATGCAAAGCACGGCGCACTGCACCGTGAGGTCGAAACGCTGACCATCCGCCTTGGCGTGAACGAAATTGCGGTGCGCGTGCTGCACGACACGGGCAGCGACCTGACCGAGCCGGTGTCCGGCCGTCCGGCGGTGGTGCTCGAGCGCAAAACGGCGGAGCAGCTGCTCGGCGTGCCGCTGGCGCATGGCGATGCCGCGGTGCAGCTGGCCGCCCTGCCGGAAAACCTTGCCGCGCGGTGCGGACTGCTGCCGTTCCGCGCGGTCGGCACAGACAGCGGGCTGCTGCTGTATTTCCGGCCGGACAGCGTGCAGCGGGCGGACGGCGCGGTGCTCGACTGCGTGTGCGCGGTGAGTGCCGCCTCCATCGGACAGGGTGCGTATGAGGGCCTGATCGGGGTGTGAAAGGGAGGATACCTGTGAAGATTCTACGATTTCTGCGGACATTGTGGCGGCGTTTTCGAGCACCGGGCGTGCATTACATCGGCGGCAGCGACATCCTGCCGCCGCCGCTCTCCGCCGAGGAGGAGGCCGCCGCTGTCGAGGCCAACAGCCGCGGTGATGCCGATGCGCGCAATCTGCTCATCGAGCACAATCTGCGGCTGGTGGTGTTCCTGTCGCGCAAGTTCGAGTCGAGCGGCGTGGGCACGGAGGACCTCATCTCCATCGGCACGATCGGGCTGATCAAGGCGGTGAGCACCTACCGGAGCGATAAAAACGTCAAGCTGGCGACCTACGCCTCGCGGTGTATCGAGAATGAAATTCTCATGCACCTGCGTAAAATCGCCGGTCGGCGCACCGAGGTTTCCATCGACGAGCCGCTGTCCTCGGACTGGGACGGCAATGAGCTGCTGCTGAGCGACATCCTCGGCACCGAGCCGGACAGCGTGATGCGGCCGCTCGAGGACGATGTGGACAAAATGCTGCTGCATCGGGCGCTCAATAACCTGCCGCCGCGCGAGAAGCAGATCATCTCTCTGCGGTTCGGCCTCGGCACACCCGAGCCGCTGACCCAGAAAGAGGTCGCAGACCTGCTGGGCATCTCGCAGAGCTACATCTCGCGGCTGGAAAAGCGCATCATCGCGCGGATGAGGAAGGATATATTGAAATATTCGGTGTAAATACAGCATCCTATCTCATTTATCACCAGTGTGATCCAACAGGATGCAATGAAACCACCAACTCAACAAATTGGGCGGCGCTGATACGCCGCCCTTGCACTTGGTAAATCATCAGAACGCAAAACCAGTGTAATCTGCCGTGACCACGCCGCGGAATGGGACGGCCAATGGCCGTCCCTGCGGAAAACATAAACCGATACCCGTTCCTTTATGCGAGTTACCTATGAAGTAGGGCCGTAAGGCCCGTTCGCGAGGTCGCACCAAAGGGAAACGGGAGTCCCAAGAGGGCAGAAACCGTAGGTGTCTACCCTTTTGGTTTCTCCGGCGAAACCGCCGGCGTTCCTCGGTTTGAAACCGATGAACAGTTTCTTTTTTGCCCGCCCTATGCTATAATGAAGAAAAACCAAACCCAAGGGGAGCGAACACCATGCAGATAGCGATCCGGCAGTACGAACAGCGTGATGCCGCACAGGCGGCTGCCATTTGGAACGAGGTCGTCGAGGACGGCAAAGCTTTTCCGCAGCTGGAAAAGCTGGACGAAACGACCGGTCACGCCTTTTTCACCGGGCAGACCTGCACCGGCGTGGCCTATGACACGGAAACCGGCGAACTGGTCGGGCTGTACATCCTGCACCCGAACAACGTGGGCCGCTGCGGCCATATCTGCAACGCCAGCTATGCGGTCAAAAAGACCGTGCGCGGACAGCATATCGGTGAAAAACTCGTCACACACTGCATGAAGCAGGGCAAAACGTGCGGATTCCGGGTTTTGCAGTTCAACGCCGTGGTAAAGAGCAACACAGGTGCGCTCGCGCTGTACAAAAAGCTCGGCTTTACCCAGCTCGGCGTGATCCCCGGCGGATTTTTGAATAAGGACGGCGAATACGAGGATATTATCCCGCATTACCACGTTCTGTAAGGAGAAAGGAAGAAAACAATGCTTTTTTGCAACATTGACCTGTTGAATGAGGATTTTGTGCTGGAACGCGGCCGGTACGTCGGCGTAAAGGACGGCAGGATCGCCTATATCGGTGACACCGAGCCGCAGGAGGACTACGGCGAACGCTATGATGGCAGACACCGTCTGCTGATGAGCGGCTTCTACAACGTACACAGCCACGCGCCCATGACGCTGCTGCGCGGCTACGCGGAGAATCTTCCGCTCCAGCGCTGGCTGGGTGAAAAGGTGTTCCCGTTTGAGGATAAGATCGACGACGAGGCCGCCTACTACGGCACACAGCTCTCCATCGCGGAGATGCTGGCGAGCGGCACGGTGTCGTTCTCGGATATGTATTTCTTCTTTGACGGCATGATGCCCGCCATCCGCGAGAGCGGTATCAAGTGCAATCTCAGCCGCGGCCTGACCGTATTTGACGACAGCGACTACGAGAGCCTTCCCGCCTACAAGGACAATCTGCGCCTGCTGAACGAGTGGAACGGCGAGAACGGCGGCCGTCTGATCGGTGATCTGTGCATCCACGGCGAGTACACCTCCAACCCGAAGATCGTTGAGGCGGTAGCCGCACACGCAAAGCAGGCCGGTGCGCGCATCCACATCCACCTGTCCGAAACGCAGACCGAGCACGAGGAGTGCAGGCAGCGCCACGGCCTGACACCGGCGGCGTACATGGAAGCACACGGCATCTTCGATTCTCCGACAACGGCGGCGCACTGTGTCTGGCTGGAGGACGAGGACTTCGACATCCTCAAAAAGCACGGCGTTTCCGTGGCGTGCTGCCCGGCAAGCAACCTCAAGCTCGCCTCCGGCTATGCGAACATCCCGAAGATGCTGGAAAAGGGCATCAATATCGCGCTCGGCACGGATGGCGCAGCCTCCAACAACAACCTGAATATCATGCAGGATATTTACCTGTTCGGCGTGGTCTACAAGGGCTTCTACCGCGATTCCACGCTGCTCACGCCCGCGCAGGTGCTCCACACCGCGACACGCGCCGGTGCACTCTCGCAGGGACGCACCGACTGCGGCAAGCTGGCCGTTGGCTGCAAGGCCGACCTGTGTGTCATCGACACCGACACGCCGCAGTTCACGCCGATGACGGATGCCGCCTGCAACGTGGTCTATGCCGCACAGGGCGCGGACGTTCGCCTGACGATGGTAGACGGCGAAGTGCTGTACCGTGACGGCGAATTTACGACCATCGACATCGAAAAGGTAAAGGCAGAAACGCAGAAGCGCACGGATGCCATCCTGCGCCAGCTGTAAGAGGGGAGGACAGGCTATGCTTACCAAGGCAAATGTAGTAGAATCCGCAGCGTATCTCAGAGAACATCTGCCGTTCGTGCCCGAGATCGCGCTCGTGCTCGGCTCGGGCATCGGCCCGCTGGCCGATGAGGTGGAAAATCCGGTCTATGTGCCCTACGGCGATATTCCGCACTTCAAGGTATCCACCGCGCCCGACCATGCCGGCCGCATGGTCTGCGGCACGCTGGCAGGCCGCCGCGTTATCTGTATGCAGGGCCGTCTGCACGGCTACGAGGGCTATGCGCCGAACGAGGTGGCGTACCCGGTCTATGTGCTCAAAGAGCTGGGCGTGCAGGCGCTTGTCGTGACGAATGCCTCGGGCGGCATCAACACCGGCTATCACGCGGGGGACTTCATGCTCATCACCGACCACATCAACATGACGGGCAAGAGCCCGCTCACCGGCACGAACGATCCGGCACTCGGCACGCGCTTCCCGGATATGACATTCGCATACGACCGCGCACTGGGCGAAAAGGCCATGCAGGCCGCCGCAGACTGCGGCCTCGAGCTGCACCGCGGCGTGTACTGCGGCGTGAACGGCCCGCAGTTCGAAACACCGGCGGAAATCCGGATGTTCCGCACGCTGGGCGCGGATGCGGTCGGTATGTCCACTGTGTTCGAGGTCATCGCGGCGGCGCACTGCGGTCTGCCGCTCGTCGGCATCGCGATGATAACCAACATGGCGGCAGGCGTGCTCATGCAGCCGCTCTCCGGCGCGGAGGTCAACGAAACCGCCGAACGCCGCGGCGCAGAGCTGCGTAGGCTGGTGGGAAAATTGCTAGAAAAAATTTAAAAGGAAAATTCAGAAAAAGTGTTGACAGAACACGATTTCTGCGATATACTAATAAAGCTGTCACGGAAAACAACAAGGTGACAGCTGATTTCGAGGTGTGGCTCAGCTTGGTAGAGCGCTTCGTTCGGGACGAAGAGGCCGCAGGTTCAAATCCTGTCACCTCGACCACTTTTTCTTCTTTTGAAATCAAATAACAGCATTTTTCGAGGTGTGGCTCAGCTTGGTAGAGCGCTTCGTTCGGGACGAAGAGGCCGCAGGTTCAAATCCTGTCACCTCGACCACCAAAACTCCGGAAACCACATGGTTTTCGGAGTTTTTGCTATCTGAAAACTATTTTTCTCCCATTGGGAGTGCAGAAAGAGGTGCAGCATTGATGCAGAACGCAGAACAAAAGACCGCGCTCATCGCCATGAGCGGCGGCGTGGACAGCTCGATCGCGGCATACCTGATGCGGCAGGCGGACTTCCGCTGCATGGGTACCACGATGCGGCTGTATCGGAATGAGGATCTGGGCGCGTGCAATTTCCGCACCTGCTGCTCGGAAAAGGACATCGAGGATGCGAGTGAGGTTGCGTTCCAGCTGGATATTCCGTATGAGGTGCTGGATTTCACGCTGGATTTTCAGGAGAAGATCATCGGCAAGTTCGTCCGCACCTATGAGGCGGGCGGCACGCCCAATCCCTGCATCGACTGCAACCGCTTTATGAAGTTCGACAAGCTGCTGGATTTTGCCGAGCAGCACGGGCTGTATTACGTTGTCACCGGTCACTATGCGCGCATCGAGCAGGACGAGGACACCGGCCGCTGGCTGCTCAAAAAGGGCGTGGATGCAGGCAAGGACCAGAGCTATGTGCTGTACACCATGACACAGCGCCAGCTCGCGCACACCAAGTTCCCGCTGGGCGACCGCAACAAGCCGGAGATACGCGAGCTGGCCGAGCAGCTCAGCTTCTGCAACGCCCGCAAGCACGACAGTCAGGACATCTGCTTTGTGCCGGACGGCGATTACGTCAAGTTTATGGAGCAGTACACGGGCAAGCACTATCCGGCGGGCGATTTCCTCGACCTGAACGGCAGCCCTGTCGGCAGGCACAAGGGCGCGGTGCGCTATACGGTCGGCCAGCGGCGCGGACTGGGCCTCGCGATGGGCGAGCCGGTGTACGTCTGCGGCAAGGATATGGAGAAGAACACGGTTTCGGTCGGGCCGGAGGCGGCGCTGTTCTCGGATACCGTCATTGTGGACGATATGAACTGGATTTCCATTCCCGAACTGACCGAGCCCATCCATATCAAGGCAAAGATACGCTACCGCCATGCCGAGCAGCCGGTGACGGTTTCTCCGCTGGAGGACGGACGGGTCAAGCTGGTGTTCGACGAGCCGCAGCGCGCGGCGGCCATCGGTCAGGCGGCGGTGCTGTATGACGGCGATGTGGTCGTCGGCGGCGGCACGATCGTGGATGTGCCGGGGCAGGCAGGAAAGTGAGAACGGCATGAAATTTCTCATCGCATCCGATATTCACGGCTCGGCGTACTACTGTGAGCAGCTCCTCGCGGCGTTCGAGCGCGAACAGGCTTCGCGCCTGCTGCTGCTCGGTGATGTGCTCTATCACGGCCCGCGCAACGACCTGCCGCGCGATTACGAGCCCAAGCGGGTCATCACGATGCTGAATGGTATTGCTGACCGTATCCTGTGCGTGCGCGGCAACTGCGATACCGAGGTCGATCAGATGGTGCTCGAATTTCCCATCCTCGCGGACTATGCCGTCCTGCCGATAGGAGAGCGGCTGGTGTACGTCACGCACGGACATCGATTCAACACGAAAACACCGCCGCCGCTCCGTCCGGGCGATGTGCTGCTGCATGGGCATACGCATATCCCGGCGTGGGAGCCGTTCGGACGGGAAAACCTGTATCTGAACCCGGGTTCGGTGTCCATCCCGAAAAACGATACCGCACATGGCTATATGACACTCGAAAACGGCGTTTTTACATGGAAAACGCTGAAAGGTGAATCCTATCACAGCCTTGCATTGTAAAAAAGAGGCTGACGGCTGGGGCGCTCTCTATCAAGAAGATGCTTCAAGGCGGCTTTTGCAACTCAATTTAACGATTTTCCGAAACGGTGTAACCTTATTGGTTACGCCGTTTCTGTTTTTTTGCACTCCGCCACTGTTTCACATTATGAAATTCGAGCCTGCACGGCAGTTTGCTATGCACCGCATCTCATACTTTGGGATGATTTACATTACGGGTCAGCCGCGTATAATATAAATTAGAAACTTACGACAAGGGGGCGCGCTGCTGACACTTGTGCCGCTGCAAACCTATTGTCAGGTTTGCCGCAAAAAGCTGTGCCTGTGCTTAAACAGGCTGCATATAAATCCTATACGCATATAATAAAGGAGGAGCTTATGAAAAAACGAGTATTGAGTCTGTTTTTGGCATTCGTGCTCTGTCTGACACTGCTGCCGACATCGGTTTTTGCTGAGGGTGCGGATGGCAGCGCCGCCGCCGGAGCGCAGACCGAAGACAATGGACAGCCTGCCAACACGGGCGAAGGCGAACAGCCCAACTCCGAAACGGACACGCGAACGGAGATATGGTGCGTAGGCAAGCCCGATTCCATTCAGCGCGGCTATGACGGCACAACGGACGGCAGCACGATTCCAATCGACTTGACGTTTACAGAAGACGGCACAAATAACATCACACTCAAAGAAGGAACGGGCTTTACCGCCAAGAAGACGTTCGATTCCGCGGATGCGGGATCGCATACCGTCACTGTGGA
>CAKSVR010000045.1 GCA_934504345.1 uncultured Agathobaculum sp.
GTTGAAAGCGCCGACAGCGTAGCCGCCGTCATAAGCCTTCTTGAACATCTCAGTAGTAGTAACTAAAGGCATGGGAATACTTCCTTTCTGATGATGGAATCTTTAGAAAAATTCTTCTTATATTTTATCAGCTACCTTGGCTAAAATCAAGTCTATATCCAAAAAATCCTGTCATTTTTTCGGCGCGTTCCTGCTGCGCTATTGCCAAAATCGCCAAACCTGCCGAAAAATCAGGATTATCATTGATTTTTCTCACGCTTTATGGTACTCTTTATAAGTAATAAAATGCATCGGCACTGCCCTGCTCACGCGGCGGCGCTGCCCTGTGTTTAATTTGTTAGGAGGTTTTATCATTATGAGCGAACTGAAAGGCGCTTGCGTCATCGGCCAGTCGGGCGGCCCGACTTCCGTAATCAACTCTTCTGTTCTGGGTGCGCTGGAGGCAGCGCTGGATAACCCGTCCATTACCCGCGTATTCGGCATGGCACACGGTATCAAGGGCCTGCTGAACGACGATCTGTATGACATCGACAAGGAAGACCGCGACGAGCTGGCTCTCCTGCGCTACACCCCGTCCTCTGCTCTGGGCTCCTGCCGCTACAAGCTGGCTGATCCGGATGTTGACGACACCGATTACAAGCGTATCCTCGAGATCTTCAAGAAGTACGACATCCGCTATTTCTTCTACAATGGCGGCAACGACTCCATGGATACCTGCAACAAGGTTTCCAAGTATATGATGAAGTCCGGCTACGAGTGCCGCGTAATGGGCATTCCGAAGACCATCGACAACGACCTGTTCGGCACCGACCACTGCCCGGGCTTCGCTTCTGCTGCTAAGTATATCGCTACTTCCTGCATGGAGATCTATCAGGATGCCCGCGTATACGACACCGGCATGGTCTGCATCGTAGAGATCATGGGCCGTCACGCTGGCTGGCTGGCTGGTGCTGCCGGTCTGGCTACCGCTATGGGCGCTGGCCCGGATCTGGTTTACCTGCCGGAGACCGACTTCGACATGAAGAAGTTCCTGGCTGACGTAAAGCGCATCTATGACGAAAAGGGCAACTGCCTCGTAGCTGTTTCCGAGGGCATCCACTACGCTGACGGCTCTTTCGTATCCGAGGCTAAGACCTCTGCTACCGACGGCTTCGGCCACGCTCAGCTGGGCGGTCTGGCTTCCATGCTGGCTGACACCGTAAAGAACGAGCTGGGCTGCAAGGTTCGCGGCATCGAGCTGAGCCTGCTCCAGCGCTGCGCTGCTCACTGCGCTTCCAAGACCGACGTTGACGAGTCCTATATGTCCGGCAAGGCTGCTGTTGAGAACGCAGTTGCAGGCAAGACCGACTATATGCCGGGCTTCAAGTGCACCCGTGACGAGAACGGCTACAAGTGCGAGATCGAGCTGCTCCCGCTGTCCGAGGTTGCGAACACCGAGAAGAAGGTTCCGCGCGAGTGGATCAACGAGGAAGGCAACGGCGTAACCCAGGAGTTCGTTGACTACGCTCTGCCGCTCATCAACGGCGAGAACGTTGGCCCGAAGGTATCCGGTCTGCCGCGCTTCGCTAACCTGAAGAAGATCAAGGCTGAGGCTTAATCTTTTCAGTCAAACTGAACACAAACGTGCCCTGCGGTGCGTAAACAAAACGGGTGGAGCCGCAAGGCTCTGCCCGTTTGCTTTTAAGGGGAATTTCCTGTATGAATCTTTTGAAATCCAAGAAAAATCTGCTGCTGCTCGTATCTTCGGCCATCGTCTGGGTGGGCGTGTGCCTGCTGGCCATGCACTGGAACACCGTGTATGACGGTGCCGTCGGCGGGCCTCCCACCTATCTGTGGGTGTTCGCGCCGGTCGCGCTGGGCTTCAGCCTGTTTGAGAACAGCCGTCCGAGCAAGCCCGCTCAGCCCGGCGCAAAGGATCACCGCCGCTGGGCGCAGGCGCTGCTCGTATTCCTTGTGGCGCTGATGCTGTTCATTTCGCTGGACTCGGGCATCAATCCGCTGTATTTTCAGGGCTTCTGGTGGCTCGCAGTGATGGTCGTCCTGTCCGCTGCGGGTGCGCTGCTCGCGAAATTCGTTCTGCATTCGGCCGAATCCTCGCCGCTGCGCCCGGCTGCGTACACCATCTTCCTGCTGTACCTGTCCTACGCCATCGCGCAGCTCGGCATGATCGCCGTGCTGCATCCGGTGTCTGTGGATGAGATCATCCGCACCGGCGAGGTCGCAGGCGGCGAATATATGTCCCGCATCGGGGACAGCAGCGAGGAGCACCCCCTCGGCGTGTACTTCTTTATCAGTCCGGACGACGGCTGGTGCTACTATGACGTGCTGACCGGCGAGGCCGCTGACGATTATCACAGCGCCTACGACCCCGCTCAATAAATCGAGGTGCTCTTATGCTTGAAATCATCAAGGACCTGACCTTTTCCGCGCGCAATATCCCGCTGGGCATCCTCGAAGTCACCTACCCTGACCGTTCCCGGTGGAACGCAAAGGAATTTTACGACCTCGTTCACGCCGAGCTCGACCAGCTGCACGAAAAGTACACGGATTACGACCGCAAGGCCGTTTTCGGCGAAAACCCGTACTTCCGGTTCTTTAAGAAGTTCAAAAAGACCTATCCCGTCATGCAGCAGTTCGAATCCGTGCTGTTCAAGGGACGTCCGTTCCCCGAGGACGACCCGGTGATGGGCGTTCCCTTTCTGCTGGAGCTGACCACGTTCGTGCTGTCCGGCACGCATGACATCGACCGTATAGACGGCCCGCTCACCATCTTCACGCCGAGTGAGAAGCTGCCGTTTCCGGGGATGCGCGCTGCAAGCACGCACACCTATCCCAACGACATCTGCGGCCGTGACGGCACGGACATCATTTTCAGCATGATCGCGGGCGCGGACGACCGCACCTGCATCCATCCGGACAGCCGCCATGTGTTCTATCCCGTGTTCGGCACGCCGGATACCGATAAGGCAGTCATCGAGAACGCACTCCGACGGCTGGAGTTCTTCGTGAAGATTCTGACGCCGGATGCGGCAATGGAAAACGCAGTTTTGTAACATTATTATCATTTCGGTTATCACCTTACCGTAGGGCGGGATGACCCCATCCCGCCGTGTAAACCATCTGTACATTGTTATATCGGCGGCATGGGGTCATGCCGCCCTACAATTACATTGGTTGACATGATATAACACAAGGAACAAAACGATACAACAAAAAAAGCTCTCTGAACACAGTTCAGAGAGCTTTTTCTTATACAGCCTTACTTTTTCAGCGTTTTTGCGAAGCCGTCCTTGAGGGTTACGATGCGGTTGAAGCGGCCGCTCTCGCGATCCTTGCAGTAGTAGCCCATGCGGACGAACTGGAAGCGCTCGCCTTCCTTGGCATCAGCCAGCGACGGCTCGAGCTTGCAGCCGGTCAGCTTCTTGAGCGAATCCGGATTGAGGTAATCCAGATAATCCGTGCCCTCAGGTACGTCGTTGACGTTCTCAAGGGTGAACAGGTTGTCATACAGGTACAGATCCGCATCGATGGCGTGCTCAGCGGATACCCAGTGGATCGTGCCCTTGACCTTGCGGCCGTCCGCCGGCATACCGTTGCCGGTTTCGAGGTCAGCCGTGCAGCGGAGCTCCACGATCTCGCCGTTCTCGTCCTTGATGATCTCGTTGCACTTGACGATATACGCGCCCATCAGACGAACCTCGCCGTCCGGCTTGAGGCGCTGGAACTTCGGAGGCGGAACCTCCGCGAAATCGCTCTTTTCGATATACAGCTCACGGGTGAACGGAACCTTGCGGGTACCTGCTTCCTCATTGCGCGGGTTGTTCGGCACTTCGAACTCCTCGCACTTGTCCTCCGGATAGTTGGTGATGGTGAGCTTGATCGGCTCGGTGACAGCCATACGGCGCAGTGCGGTGTCGTTCAGCTCCTCGCGGATGCAGTGCTCGAGCAGCTTGATGTCAACCAGCGAGTTGGCCTTTGCGATACCGGCGCGCTGTACAAAATCGAGGATGGCGCTCGGCGTGTAGCCGCGGCGGCGCAGCGCGCACAGCGTAGGCATACGCGGGTCGTCCCAGCCCTCAACGTGCTTCTCGAACACGAGCTGGCGCAGATAACGCTTGGACATGACCGTGTGCGTTACATTCAGGCGGGCAAACTCGCGCTGCTTCGGATGATGCGGCAGCGGGCAGTTGTCAACCACCCACTCGTACAGCGGACGGTGGTTCTCGAACTCGATCGAGCACATGGAGTGCGTGATGCCCTCGAGAGCATCCTGAATCGGATGTGCAAAGTCATACAGCGGGTAGATGCACCACTTGTCGCCCTGACGGTGATGGTGTGCACGCACGATACGGTAGATCGCCGGGTCGCGCAGGTTCATGTTCGGGCTGGCCATGTCGATCTTGGCGCGCAGCGTCTTGGAGCCGTCCGCAAACTTGCCGTCGCGCATATCCTGGAACAGCTGGAGGTTCTCCTCGACCGAACGGTCGCGGTACGGGCTCGGCTTGCCCGGCTGGGTCAGAGAGCCGCGGTACTCGCGCATTTCCTCCTGTGTCAGATCGTCTACATACGCCTTGCCGTCCTTGATGAGCTGTACAGCGCACGCAAAGCAGGTTTCGAAGTAGTCCGAGCCGTAGTAGACACCGCCGCTCGGCTCCTCGCCGGTCAGCCACTTGATGTCCTCCCAGATGGAGTCTACATACTCGGTATCCTCCTTGACCGGGTTGGTGTCGTCATAGCGCAGATTGAACAGGCCGTTGTATTTTTTCGCGATAGACCAGTTGATGAAGATGGCCTTGGCCGAGCCGATGTGCAGATAGCCGTTCGGCTCCGGCGGAAAGCGGGTGTGGATGCGCTCGGAAAGACCGTTTGCAATGTCCTCATCAATAATTTCGGTCAGAAAGTTATTCACATTTTCTAACATCATGATTTCCCCTTATATATCAGAGTGGAGAGTTGAGAATGCAGAGTGGAGATGTCGCTATCCTTGCGCGAGTTCCGTCCGCGCTGCGGCGATTTCATAATCGCGCTCTGCGCGATACCTCATCTCCACTCTCAACTCTTCACTCTACACTCTTAAATTAAAGCTCTTTTTTGCACTTCTCCAGACGGTCAAGAACGTGCTCACGTCCCAGAATGCCCATGACGGTCTGGAGGTCCGGTGCGTTCTGACGGCCGGCCACTGCCACACGGATGACCATGGACACATCACCGACGGCGCCCTTATAGGCGGTCGGGTCGGCCTTATAGGCCTTGGTGTCGGCGGCGTAGCCGTGTGCGGAAGCGATCTGCTTCATCTTGTCGAAGAACGCATCCGGCGTATCGTTCTCGTCGAACATACCGGCGAAATCGGACAGGATCGCCTTGGCATCCTCGGCGGAAACGCGCTCCGGCATGGTGTAATCCGGCTGGAACAGCTCGTCGAACATGAAATCCATGTAGCCCTTGGCATCCGACCACAGCGCGAGGTCCTTGCGCGGCTTCTTGCCGCCGCGGCCGATAGCGAGGTACGCCTTGGAGAACGCCGGGTCGCGGGTCAGCAGTGCGTTAAACTCCCTGTCGTTGACAGCAGACCACTCGGCAACGTAATCGTATACCTGCTCTGCCGTCATGCGCGAAATGACGTTCTTGGAAACGTCGCGCAGCTTCTCGATGTCAAACAGCGCGCCCGAGCCGCTCATCTTCTTGGTGGTGAACTGGAAATCGTTCATCGGCAGATCGGGATTTGCGCGGCGCCACTCCTCGAAGTTGGAGTTGAGGAGCGTCATCAGGTACTCGAGAACCGCCGGTACCGGATATCCCTCCTGCGCGTAGAACGTCAGCGCGAGCTCCGGGTCCTTGCGCTTGGACAGCTTGCGCTTGCCGCCGGTTTCCGGATCGATCTTCATCAGCTGGGCGGTATGCGCGTACTTAGGTGCTTTCCAGCCCATCGCGCGGAACAGCTGGAGGTGTACCGGCAGGGTCGCCAGCCACTCCTCACCGCGGACAACGACAGTCGTGCCCATCAGGTGATCGTCCACAACGTGCGCGAAATGGTAGGTCGGGATGCCGTCCGACTTGAGGATAACAACGTCCTGATCGTTCTCGGTGACTTCCATCTTGCCCTTTACGAGATCCTCGTGGCGGATTTTATGCTCAATGCTGCCCTCCGAACGGAAACGGACAACATACGGCGTGCCCTTGGCGAGCTCGGCCTCGATGTCCTCCATCGGACGGTCGCGCCATACGGCGTACTTGCCGTAGTAGCCGAAGTTCTCCTTGTCCTTCTCCTGCTGCTCGTGCGCGGCGGAGAGCTCCTCCTCGGTGCAGAAGCACGGGTATGCCATGCCGCGCTGGACAAGGCTCTTGACAAACGTCTGATAGATCTCCGCGCGCTGGCTCTGGCGGTACGGCCCGTAAATGCCGGTTTCGCCGTCCGTGGTCGCACCCTCATCGAACGGCAGACCGAACGACTGGAACGCATCAATGATCATCTGCACGCCGCCCTCGACCTCGCGCTTGCGGTCGGTGTCCTCGATACGCAGATAGAACACACCGCCGGACTGGTGCGCCAGGCGTTCATCCACCAGTGCACCGTACAGGTTGCCGAGGTGCATGAAGCCGGTCGGGCTCGGGCCCATGCGCGTTACCTTTGCGCCCTCGGGCAGCTCGCGCTTCGGATAGCGGGCCTCCATCTCCTCGGGCGTGGTATTGATATGCGGAAACAGCAGCTCCGCCAAACGGTTGTAATCCATTTATTTCTCACTCCAACTCGTTGTGCCGCACGGAGGTTTTGGCTCTCCGCGCGTGTTTTCCCATAATGTAATATTTTATCACACCCTATATGCGAACGCAAGAACGGAATCACCGAAATCTAATGAGTAATTAGGAATTAGTAGTTAGGAAGTATCCTCAGAGTGAGGATTGGAGAGTGAAGAGTGGAGAGAACGTAACGGTTAACGTTTGCTCCATTCCACGGGAGGCAATCCCGACATTCACCGAACGAATCGTGCGGCACGGTTATGCCGCGACCACGCCGCGGCCATGCGGAAAACGGAAGCCGATACCCGTTCCCTTATGTGAGTTACCTATGAAGCAGGGCCGCAGGCCCGTTCGCGAGGCTGCCGAGGAAAAAGGGGAGCTTCCTAAGAGGGAGCGCCGTTCTCCCGTTTTCCCCAAACGGATTTGCAAGCCCGTAAAGAAAAACGGCACAGCTCCCGCCGTGCCGTTTCCCTGTTACGGATTTTCCGCCGGAGCGGCTGCGCCGTTCGGCACAGCCGCCGTATTCGTGTCGCCGGTCAGGGCATCGCCCACACCGTCCGCACCATCGCGGATGGCCTTTCCGGTGTCATCCACCGCATCGCCCACGGCGTTGCCCATGTCGTCCACGCCGTCGCGGATGTCATCACCGACGGTATCGCGGTCATTTACGGTGTCGTTCCGTTCATCGACCGTGTTGTTGTCCGCCGCATTGTTGTTTCCGTTATTTGTGCCGTTGTCGCTGCCGTTTCTGCCGCAGCCGCAGACGAAGAGCATCGTCAGCGCCGCCAGCACGGCGATCAGCTTTTTCATAGCAGTTCCCTCCTGACTTGTTTTCGTTAGTATGAGGCTGCTTTCGCTGATTTATGCCTTAAAATCGATTTTTTTCAAATGTGCCAGCACGACCGAGCAGGTCAGACCCGTCACCAGTCCGAGCGGCACGCTCATCACGAGCAGGAACGGCAGATACGCGATAACAGCGGCATTTTTCAGCCAGATGACCGCCGCCGCCATCTGCCCGATGTTATGCGCCGCCGCGCCGCCCACGCTCACGCCGAACAGCGAGCAGAACCGGCCCTCGAAGCGCAGCAGAACGCCCATCACGATGAGCGACAGCAGGCCGCCGAACAGCGAGAACAGGAACGCCGACACGCTGCCCATCAGCAGCGAGGAAATGGCCACGCGCGTTACCACGATGGCGAACGCATCCTTTGCAGAGAGCTGCGTGAGCGCGAACAGCGTTACCACATTCGCGAGGCCGAGCTTGACGCCCGGCACGGGCACGATGGCATCCAGCGGGAACATCCGCTCGACCAGCGAGAGCACGACAGCCACCGCCGCCAGCATCCCGCAGAGCGTTAATCGTTTTGCTTTTCTCATGCTCCCGCTCCTCACGATACCACGGCATCAATGCCGCTGTCATTCTCTCCGACCAGCTTGAGCACCACGCGGTGCGGCAGACACACCGCCGCCTGTCCCGCATGGGTGAGCGTGCCGGTACGCACGCAGACCTGATCCTTGCAGTCCGCCTCCGCCATCTGCGCCGTTTTGCCCGATAGGACGATGGTGTTCCCGTCCAGCTCGATGGTGCGGTCGGTCGAGTCAGTCAGGCGCACCCGCTCGACCAGCTCGTCATTCTGCCACACCTCGGCGTAAAGCTGGCTGCCCGAGCTGTGCAGCGCCAGCACCGCCATCAGCGCACCGGCCATCGCCAGCACCGCGCCAATGATGATAAAATCACCGAATTTCAGTTTATCCCGCATAGGTATATCCCTTTTCCGCGCCGATGAACTCGAACGATACATAGCCGCCCAGCGCGCTCGTGGTGTACACCTGCTTGTCCGCCGTGATGAACACCGCCGCGATGTCATTCGCCTCGCAGAATGCCGCGCCCTTGTCCAGACCCATGACGAACAGCGCCGTTGTCAGCGCATCCGCCTTGGTCGAGCACGAGTCGATGACCGTCACACCGCGCAGACCGCTCTCCGCCGGATAACCGGTTTTCGGGTCGAAAATGTGATGGTAGCGCTTGCCGTCCTGCTCAAAATAGCGTTCGTAGTCGCCCGAGGTGACGACCGAGCCGTCCGCCAGCGATACCACCGCGATGGAATCCGTCGGCTCGTCCGGGTCACCGATGCCGATGTTCCAGTTGGTGTTCGCCGTATCGGCCTCTGCCGTTTTGCCGCCGAACAGCTCGATATTACCGCTCAGCCGTGCGATAATGTGCCAGTTGGTGTACTCACTGTTATCCAGCGCAAGCTGATGCACCGCATCGCCCGCATATCCCTTGCCGATGCCGCCCAGATCGACCTGTGCGCCGTTCTCCAGCTTCACCTGATGATTGCCGAGCAGCTTGATGTTCTCATAGCCAACGTGTGACAGCGCCTCGTCTATCTCACTCTGCGCGGGCACACGGGCGTTGTCCGTGCCGATGCCCCACAGATCGGTGACAGGCGCCATTGTCGGGTCGAACGCGCCGTCGGTCAGCTCGGCGTATGCGAGCGCCTGCTCGAGCGCCGCATAGGTGTCCTCGCTCACCTCGGCCGGCTGCCCGTCCGCGTGGTTGAGCTTGTACAGGTCGCCCGCCTGCTGTGTGCGGGACAGCGCCGCATCCAGCTCATTCACGCGCTGCTCGATCCGGGATGCCATATCCGAGGCCGATGCATTGCTCGTTTCGCTCGACACATCGACCGACATATAGGTATCCATTGCGAAAAAATCCCTGCTCTCGGTGTACAGCCTGGTGCTGCCGCAGCCGGTCAGCGTGAGCAGCAGCATCGCCGCCGCAAGATAGCGTTTCATAGCATTGCTCCTTTGTTTATACAATACAAAATCACTGTACATTATAGCCTATCTGCATACAACACGCAAGTAGCATAGAAAACAAAAAACAGCACCGAACCGTAAAGTTCGATGCTGTTTGTGACGTATGCAGCCAAAGGATTAAAGGCCAAGCTCCTTCTGGAGAGCCTCGATCATTTCCTTGTACTCCTCATCCTTAAGGATTACCGGCTCCGGATTGGTGATGGCAAAGCTGCCGCCGAACTCAAAGCCGCCCTCGTACTTCGGTACGATGTGGAAATGCAGGTGCGGATTGCTGTCGCCGAACGAGCCGAGGTTGATCTTGGTGCAGCCCCACAGCTTCTTGATAGCGCCGGAAGCGGCAGCCAGATCTGCACAGTAGTCGTTGCGCTCCTGCTCATCGCACTCGCACAGCTCCTTCTTGTGGCTCTTGAGCGCCAGCGCGCAGCGGCCCTTGTGCGCCTGATCCTTGAACAGGTACAGCGTGCCGGCCTTCATGTCGCCAACCTTGAACATAATTGCCTCGCGACCCTCATGGTGTTCATCACAGTAAAAACAGCCCATTGTTATGATCTCCTTCATGTAGAAATTCTCCGGCAGGTCACACCCTGCCTTTGCAGTTCTATTATACAACGGTCAGACTGGGATTTCCAGCCTTATTTGCTGACGGCATACAAATTCGTATCCCACGCGGGCACATAGGGATGATGGCGCAGATACAGCCGGTAAGCGGGCTGCATCTCGTGGAGGAGCAGCGGCAGCTGAAAAAAGTCCTCGCTGCGGTGGTACGCCGCGATGTTCAGCTTGGGCGCATAGGTGCGGATGGTCTGCGCCGCGCCCGCGATGGCCTCACGCTCCGCACCCTCAACATCCATTTTGAGATAAGTGCAGGCGCGGCCGTTCAGCACGCTGTCGAGCGCCCGCATCTGCGTTTCCTTTCCCTGCCCCGCTACCCGCGACTGGCGGCCCGCCTGATCGGTGAAGCACTGCACCGTGTCCTCGTTCCACGCGCCCGCCTGCACGAGCGTGACATCGCCCGAAATATTGGCACCCGCCCACTCGTTCAGCTTGCGGAAGCTGCGGCGGTCGGGCTCGAGCGCGGTGACGGAGGCGAATTTTCCGTCCGTGTAGTGCAGCAGCTCGCGGATGGTATCGCCGTTGTACGCGCCGAGGTCGGAAAAATGCTCCTCGGCAGTCGGGCGCAGGAGGTTATGGAACACCTCGTCCTTGTCGGATTCGCTGGCGCGGAGGTATTCCATCTTTCCGGACAGCTTGAACCGCACCGTATCGAGGAACACCTCGCGCGAAAGCTCGTCCGCCAGCAGGTCGTATGCCCGCTGCATCTCGTCCTGATGCGCCCGCACGAAAGCCTCGTCGAACAGCGGGCCCTCCACCACCGGAACGTCCGGCGCGACCACATCGTACTTTTCTTCGAGTGCATACATCAATTCCAGCACCTCCGAGCGCTGGCTGGCGAACGCAATGACGATCACGATGTCCTCACCGAGCTCGGCTACCGTGTCCGACAGCTTGCGTACACAGAACCCGTGGAACAGATTGCCGCGGGCAAATTCATCACTCGCGAACACCGCCGAGGCGCGGATGCCCAGCCGGTCGAACTGCGCGAGTATCTTGTCCGCGCCGTCGCCCATGCCGTACAGCGCGATCGGGCGCGTTTCTTCCTGCAACCGGCGCCACACCGACTGCTCTAATGCTAAAAAGTCCATAATTTTCTCCTGTATGTCCATGTTTTACACAATTTTTTCTGTCATCTCAAGGCAACACCGCATAATTGAACAAGAGCGGTTTTGATTGTGCGGTGTTGCCTTAATTATACGGGAATCCGCTGTCGATTGCAAAGCCAAAATTTTGATGGTTTGCGGTTGCGGTTTGCGGCTTCGTATTATATAATTATGGTATTGAGGAATGAGGAGGTCTGCCGCTATGTCAAAGTCCAACGGTATCGTGGCGATGAACCCGGAAAAATACCGCGAGATCGACGGTGTCGTGTTCGATCTGGCCAGCTACGAGCGGCACTGTCAGCCCAAGGAAGCCGAAGCGCCCGCGCCCGAGGCGGAAGCCGATGCGCCGCAGTCCGCCGCGCCCGCGCCTGTGTTCGCGGTGGACCCGTACCCGGAGGGCTGGTATCCGGCGGATGACGAGCGGCCGCCTGTGCCCATCATGGGCGGTGCGATGCCCTCGACCGCAGACCGCGAAGCCCAAACCGGCGAGGTCACCGTCACGCAGACCGTGTGCGTGCCGTGCGGTTCGGGCTCGGGCTCGTTCCTGACCTCGTATGTCACCTCCTACCGCACCAGCTTTGCCGACTCGGGCTCGTATGCGTTCGGCTCGGGTCTTGTCGGCGGCTACGGATTGGAGCTGATCTGATGCAGGCATTCCACTCCAACTGGACAAGGCCGTTTTTCGTTCGAAACCCGCATATGCAGTACCAGATTGAGCCGTTCGAGCTGCTCACCACCGCCCTTTCCGCGCTGGAGTGGCGAAAACAGAACGGCTCTATCCGCATGATCTGCGACACACCTGCCCGGCGTTACTATGAATCGCTCGGGCTTTGTTTTTTATGGGATGACGGCGTGTTCCCTCTGCTGGATGCCGTGCCGGAGGATGTGAACGCCGAGGCGTTCTGGGCGGCGGGAAAGCTGTACGCGCTGGCCGCGATGCCGTCACCGTGCGTGATGATTGACACGGATTTCATCTGCTGGAAGCCTGTCAGTGGGCTGCTCACCAGACTGGATGCGGCCGCTATCCACCGCGAGGACATCCTGCCGTCCATCTATCCCGCCAAAACGGCATTTGCCCGCACGGACGGCTTCCCTCTCGAGGCGTTCGACTGGACAGTGCAGCCGTTCAACACCGCGCTCGCCTACTTCGGCGATGACGATTTCCGGCGATACTACACGGATACCGCCATCCGGTTCATGCGGTGCTCGCCCGAGGCGGACGATGTGCTCACCTATATGGTGTTCGCGGAGCAGCGCCTGCTCGCCATGTGCGCCCGTAAAGAAGGCATCCGCATAGCGGCGCTCAGCGACCTGCCCGCACTCTTCGGTGGAGCGCAGAACGGCTATTTCACGCATATCTGGGGATTTAAGCAGCAAATGCGCGAGAATCCGGCACTCTATGAGGATTTCTGCCGCAAATGCGCCGCTAGACTGCAAAGGGACTTTCCGGAAGCCGCCGAACGCATCGCCAAAGCTGAAGAGCTCTCGCCATTCTTTTCACAGAGCTTTTAACAGAGTGGAGAGTGGAGAGTGAAGAGAACGTAAGATTTCACTTGTGCAGCGTAACTCGTTGCGCTCTCTCCACTCCTCACTCTCCACTCTATATACAAGTATTGCCGAAACAAAAAACCACCCGTAAAGGGTGGTTTTTCTCTTAACATCAGAACTTGCCGCTGCGGCCGTGTCCGCCGCTGCTGGTATGGCTGACACCGCCCGAGGAACTGCCGCCGCTGCTCGTGTTCTGCGGGATATGCCGCCGCTTGTGCGAGGTATAGCGGTAAATATCGCGGCTCCGGGTCAGCTTGAGGCCACCATCCGTGACATAACGTGCGGCAGCCGTCTGCTTGTGCACCGACTTCATGCCGGCCCGCATGATCAGGCACGCAATGAGCGCGATCACGCACGAAACCAGCAGTGCGAACACGAATGCCTCTCCCCAGCTGAGCGGCTCTGCGCCGAGCGGTTCGCCGATGGGCCCGCCATCAGCCGCGTTTTGCAGATAGCGCGCACAGTCGTGCAGATAGTCCGAGAAGCCGTTATACCAGTCGTCCGAGGAGAAATCATCGAGGAAATTCTCCTCCATCTCCTGTAAAACAGCATCGCTGAAAATGGCCTCCGCCGTCGCGCCATGCACGAACAGGCCGTAATCGCGCTGGCTCATGCTGAGCAGCAGGATGATGCCGCCGCCTTCCTCGCCCGCACCCACATTCAGCTCGGTGAACAGCTGCTCTGCCGCATCATACGCCGAAGCCGTGCTGACCGTCGTGTAGTCGTCCATCGTGACAACAGCCGCGCCGCAGCCGTAGGTGTCCGCGATCTCCTGCGTTTTCTGCTCGAGCTCAGTGTAGTCGTACTCATCGAGCAAGCCTGCCTGATCGAACACGCGCTGCTGTGTACCGGAATCCACCGGCGCGGCTTCGCCGGTTTCCGATATGGGCATGACATCCGCATCCTGTACCGCAAACGCCGGAATGAACATTAAAACCGCCATGAAAAGTGCGGCAAGGCTCAGTTTTCTCTTGTTTTTCATCTTCGCCGCCTCCCTTACATCAGATGCAGCAGCACCGTGAGCACTGCTGTCAGCGGTACGGCGATCTTGGCGAACATCAGCCAGAACAGCCCTCTGTCGATCGGCAGGTCGCCAACCAGCCGCCCGGTCTGACCGTTCATTGCAAAGAGGAAGTCCTTGCCGTCCCATTTGGTATTCAGCAGCCACACGGGCAGGAGCGCGTAGTGTGCACTGCTGCGCTTTAAGTGAATATCCTCACTCGTGGGCGTTACCGTGGAGTACGGATAGCTGCTGCGGGTGGTTTCGCGCAGCGCTTCGGCCATGGACTTGCGGCAGCGCTCGTCCGCACGGGATTTGCTCTGCTCAATGGAAACATCGAACTTATCCGCCAGAAAACCCGGCAGATACGAGGTCGAGAACGGCTTGAGCTCACCGTAATCGAACGGCTCGATAGAATCCATGTGATCGTCGGGCATCTTGGTCGAGGCATCGACCGGAACGTGCTTGAACGGCAGCGTGCCCGCGCGCTGCACCTCGTAAAAGCTGGTTTCGGTTATCTCGTCGTCGCCGCGACGGAACACGCGCACGGTCGTCGCCATGTAGTTCGCACTGCCCTCGGCCTCGCCGTCGAACAGCCAGAACGGCACATACACGCCGCGTATCTCCTCGATGTGCTTTTTGCTGCGAAATGCACGCGGCAGGAAATGCTTGCCCTTGTAGTGCCGCTCCAGTGCCGCGATCGCATCCTCGCGGCTGAGCTTGAACGGCAGTATGTATTCGGGCTTGAGCGTGCCGCTGAACTGTCCCGGGATGACAGTCGGGTTGCCGCAGTACGGGCACGAGGTAGCCGCCGTGTTCGCATCGCAGATCAGCTCTGCGCCGCACGACGGACAGTTATACGCCCGCATATTTTCCGCATCGGCGCCCCAGTCCTCGCTGGAGGCTGCCTGCCACTCACCGGTGTCGGTTTTTTTCTCCTGCTTCTGCGCCTCCGCCGCCTCAGCCTCCTTGGCCGCATACAGCTGCTCTATCTCTTTCGGGTCGAACGACGAGCCGCAGTAATCGCACTCCAGCCGTCCGCTGCTGCCGACATAGTGCAGCGGGCCCGTACACGACGGGCATTGGTAGTTTGTTACGTTTGTTGCCATATCTTCACCGCTTTCCTTCTATCAGAGTGGAGAGTTGAGAGTGAAGAGTGGAGAGATTGGGAAGATTTCTCTGCACTCAGCCTCATCTAACTATCTCTTCACTCTCCGCTCCTCACTCTCCACTCTTTATACGATGTCCCCATCATCAAACGGGTCGCCGCACTCCGGGCAGAACTTGGGCGGATGCGCCGGGTCCTCGGGCTCCCAGCCGCACTTATCGCACTTGTACTGCGGAACACCGGCCGGCTTGGGCTTGCCGCACTCCGCGCAGAACTTGCCCTTGTTGACAGCGCCGCACGAGCAGGTCCAGCCGTCTGCGGGCTTGGGCTTGCCGCACTCGGCACAGAATTTGCCCGTGTTCACTGCGCCGCAGATGCACTTCCAGCTGCCCGCCTGCTCGGGCTCGGGCATAGGCTTGCCGCAGCCCATGCAGAACTTGCCGGTGTTGCCCGTCTGGCCGCAGGCGCAGGTCCAGCCTGCCGCCGGAGCTGCCTGCTGGGCGGGCTGCTGCTGCGCGCCCATGGCGTACAGGTTCTGGGCGTTCATGCCGCCCGCCTGACCGGCCATGCCCATGCCCATGAATGCCATCGCCGGGCCTGCGTTCGGGTTGGCTGCCGCCGCTTTCATCGCCTCGGCCTGTGCGCGCACGAGCGTGCCCGCCGCACGGGTCGGGTCGCGGTAAGCCGCCTCGCGCTGCATCTCCTTGATGGTCTTTTCGTCCTCCTCATCGGCCTTGACCGAGTTGACGCCGAACGACACGATCTCGATGCCGCGCAGCTCACGCCACTTGGAGGACAGCTGCTCGTTGAGCGCATCCGCGATCTCCATCGTATGCGCGGGCAGCATGGAATAGCGCACGCCGCTCGCGCCGATCTGTGCGAACGCAGGCTGGAGCGCGGTGAGCAGCTCGCTCTTGAGCTGACTGTCCAGCTGGTCGCGGCGGTATTCCTCGGACACGTTGCCGCACACGTTGGTGTAGAACAGCATCGGGTTTACGATCTTGTAGCTGTACTCGCCGAAGCAGCGCAGACCGATGTCCATATCGATGCCCGCACGCTCATCGAGCACGCGGAACGGAACGGGCGATGCCGTACCGTACTTGTTGCCGGTCAGCTCCTTGGTGTTGAAGTAGTACACGCGCTGGGTGCGCGGTGCTTCGCCGCCGAACGTGAAGCGCTTGGCCATGTTGCCGAACATTTTGGATACGCTCTCACCGAACGAGCCCGCAAAGATGGTCGGCTCGGTGGAGGAATCGTAAACGAACTCGCCGGGCTCGAACGCGGCCTCGACGACCTTGCCCTGATCGACGATCATCATTGCCTGACCGTCCGCCACCGCGATGACCGAGCCGCTCGAAATGATATTTTCGTCACCCTTGGTGTTGCTCGAGCGCTTGCTGGTCTTTTTCTGACCCTTGACGGCCAGAACATCGGCCTCGATGGAATCACAATAGAAATATTCTTTCCACTGGTCGGCCAGAACGCCGCCTGCGGCTCCTGCTGCTGCTTTGATAAGTCCCATGATCGTATCTCCTTTTCGATTTGGAGTAATTTACAGAGTATACTTTTAGTTTACGGACTTTTGCCGCAAAGTGCAAGCACAATCCGCATATTTTCGCGATTTTTCTGCGATTTCTTTAGAAAGGCCGACTTTCTTTTCGTTTTCCGTAGACTTTCGCTCTGCGATATGATAAAATAAAGTATCTATGTACGGTGTTTCGCTGTACGGTTTTGGAGGGATAACGATGGAATCCAATCGCAGCATGGAGCAGGCCATGGAGGCCGCTCTGGCAGAATATAAGGCAGGCAATCTGAGCACAGCCGCCGAGCAGTGGCGTGCGCTGGCGGAGGACGGCTTCGCACCGGCGCAGCGCGTTCTGGGCTCGCTGTACGAGCGCGGACAGGGTGTGGACAAGGATGCTTCCCTCGCCTATGCATGGACGAGCAAGGCCGCTGAGCAGAACGATGCGGTCGCGATGTTCAATCTCGGCTGCTACCTCGACAAGGGCACGGGCGTGGATAAGGACCGCGATGCGGCGCTCAGCTGGTACCGCAAGGCGGCGGAGTACGGCCATGCGGATGCGGCGGCGCTCCTTGCGGCGCTGTATGAAACCGGCGACCGAGGCCTCGAAAAGAGCATGGACGAGGCAGTCCGCTGGTATCAGATCGCGGCGAACCGCAGCAGCGTGCCCGCGATGGGCCGTCTGGCATGGATGTACAGCACCGGCACCGGCGTACCCAAGGACCCGGTGTTCGCGTTCCAGTATTTTCTCAAAGCCGCCAAGGCGGGCAACGCCGTCTGCATGATGAACACAGCCATCTGCTGTGCGCGTGGCGAGGGCACACCGCGCAATCCGCGCGAGGCGCTCTACTGGGCCGAGCAGGCCGGGAAACGCGGCGTGCCGCAGGCGCAGCAGCTGATCAATACGATCCGCAAGAACTGGTAATTCGTTTAATTAGGAATTAGTAGTTAGGAATTATTTTATCGAGAGTGAGGAGCGGAGAGCTTCTCACTCTTTTTTCATTATACATTTATTATGTTTCATTGCACGATATATACCACAAACATAACGTGCAGGGCGGGGTGGCCCCACCCCGCCGTTCCCCTCCGAATGGCTCAATGTTACAATGAATATGATGAAACGCAAATCGTACCGTTCATTTTCCATTTTCGGCTCCCGCCTCCGCGGAGGGCGGGCGCTATGATTTGGGCGGTGGGATTCCGCTTCTGCGGAAGCGCCACGGCGGTTGAAACGTGCCACCGGCACGTTTCTAAGAGCCGC
>CAKSVR010000046.1 GCA_934504345.1 uncultured Agathobaculum sp.
GTGATTGGAAGTGGATTTTAGTTAGAACAGATGGCGGAAAGTGGCAGCATGTTGACCATGGATATTAAGTCAAATTCCAGTTTGTAAGACCGTTCACAAAGCATAAAAAGGCACAGCCACCGGCTGTGCCTTTTCTTATCTGTGCAGATTTTCGAGCAATGAAAGAATGAAAAACGGTTACACTCTCTCCACTCTTCACTCTCCACTCTTCACACTCAGCATAGTTTTCTCCATCTCGGAGATCATCTCATCAAACAGCTTTGTCGCATCCTCGACCGGCTTCGGGCTTGCCATATCCACGCCCGCGCCGCGCAGCAGCGTGATCGGATCGGCGGAGCAGCCGCCAGACAGGAAGCCGAGGTAGTCCTTGACGGCGGGTTCGCCCTCGCGCAGAATACGGCGCGATAGTGCGATCGCGGCGGCATAGCCGGTCGCGTACTGGTAAACGTAATAGTCGTAGTAGAAGTGCGGGATGCGCGCCCACTCGAGCGAGATTTCCTCGTCCACGTTCATTTCCGGGCCGAAATACTGCTCGTTCAGCTTTTTGTACATCGCGCAGAGCGCCTCGGCGGTCGTACCCTCGCCGCGCTGGGTCATTTCGTTGGCGGCCAGCTCGAACTCCGCGAACATGGTCTGACGGTACAGCGTGCCGCGGAACTGCTCGAGGAAATGGTTGATAAGGTACGCACGTTCCTTTTTGTCGGTCGTGACGGACAGCAGGTACTCCATCAGCAGGGCTTCGTTGCAGGTCGAAGCGACCTCGGCAACAAAGATAACATAGTCCTGATATGCGGTCGGCTGGGTCTTGTTGGACAGGTACGAGTGGATGGAGTGACCCATCTCATGCACGAGCGTGAACACATCGTCGAGCGTGCCGTGGAAGTTGAGCAGCACATACGGATGCACGCGCGCGCCTGCCGAGTATGCGCCCGAGCGCTTGCCCTCGTTCTCGTAAACATCGATCCAGCCGTTATCGAAGCCCTCGCGGAGCAGGTTCAGGTAGTCCTCGCCGAGCGGCGCAAGCGCCTTGAGCGCGATCTCCTTGGCCTCCTCGAACGTGAACTTCATCTCCACGCCGTCCACGACCGGAACGTACAGGTCGTACATATGCAGCTCATCCACGCCGAGCAGCTTTTTACGCAGTGCAACATAGCGGTACATGGGCGCGAACGAACGGTGCACCGCATCGATCAGATTGCGGTAAATCTCGGTCGGCACCTCGTTGCCGTCGAGCGCGGCATCCAGTGTCGAGGGATATTTTCTCACGTTCGCGAAAAACAGCAGCTGCTTGAGCTGCGCGGACAGCGTTGCCGCCGAGGTGTTGCGGAACTGACCGTAAACCGAATACAGCGAGTCAAATGCGGACTTTCGCAGCACACGGTCGTAGGACTGCATCAGTGGGATGAACGTACCGTGCGTGACAGGATGCGCGCTGCCGTCCTTGTCCACCGCATCCGGGAATTTGAGGTCGGCATCGTTGAGCATCGAGTAAATGTCATCCGGGCTGGCCGCCATTTCCCCTGCTGCCGCGAGAATCGCCTCCTCCTTGTCCGAGAGAACGTGCTCACGGCGGCGGCGGATGCGGTCGATGTTCAGGCGGTACAGCTCGAGCGCAGGCGCTTCGGCGTACAGACGATCCATCTCTGCATCGCTGATGGCGAGCAGCTCAGGCGTTTCAAATGCGGCGGCGGACTGGATCTCGACCGCGAAGCGTGTCACCTGGCTGACCATCTCCTGATACGCCGCTGCGCGGGTGTCCTCATCGCTGCGGCGCTGGGCGTAGTGTACGAGCGCATCAAACGCAAGGCTGATCTCGTCATCCAGACGGAAGAACGACAGCAGCGTTTCGCCGCTCTCAGCCAGTCTGCCGCGGTACGCCGTGATGCGCGGGAGAAATTCCTTTGCCTTAGCGAGCGCAGCACGCCAGTCATCGTCGCTGGCGAACAGATCGTGAATGGCCCACTTGTCCTTTTCGGGGACATCCGCGCGGGCCGGTATCTTCTTGGTTTCCATGGAAATACTTCCTTTCCGGTAGAGTTTTTCTTTCCTTATTATGATACTCCTTACAGGGAAATCATGCAAGAACATTTGCATTTTCTGTTGCATGAAGTGCCGCGCGTGCCGCATTCCGATTTGACAAATCCCCGCAAAACAGGTATACTAATCTCACCTGCGGGTATGGCGGAATGGCAGACGCGCCAGATTTAGGTTCTGGTGTCTTTGACGTGCAGGTTCAAGTCCTGTTACCCGCACCATTTCTTTTCCCTGTCAAGCAAGGGAGGTATCCCATGAACCAACTGCATACCATCGCTGTTATGATCGATGCCGACAACGCACCGGCGGCCCGTATCGCCGATGTGCTGCACACGCTCTCTCTGCGTGGCCGTATCGTTGTCAAGCGCGCCTACGGCAACTGGCGCAAGGACCCTCTCAAAAGCTGGGTCGAGCCCATCAGGCAGCTGGCCATCCGTGCCGAACAGCAGTTTGACTATGTTGCCGGCAAAAACGCGACCGACATCGCGCTTGCCATCGATGCGATGGAGCTGCTGCACACCGGCCGCTTTGATGCGTTCGCTATCGTTTCGAGCGACAGCGACTACACGCCGCTTGCCATCAAGCTGCGCGAATACGGCGCTTATGTTTTCGGCGTGGGCGAGGCGGCAACGCCGGAATCGTTCCGCAATGCCTGTGACGAGTTTCTGTTCCTGAACAGCCTCTTCCCTGCCGCACAGCCCGCCGAACCGACCAAGCCCGCGCAGACCGAAAAGCCCAAGCCGCCTGTCGAGCCGGTGAATCCGGAACCGGCCAAGCCCACGGACAACGCTCCGGCTTACAGCATCGATATTCTGCACGAGCTGATCCTGCAGGCCTACCTCGCGGGCCGCAAAAGCAACGGCTTCATCAACGCCGCCTGTGTGGGCTCGTATATCCGCCGTGTCGAGCCGGATTTTGACTCCCGCAAATACGGCTTCAAGACCATGGCAAAGCTGCTGAGCGCCTTCCCCGAGAAATACGTTATCGACCAGCAGCAGTCCGGCCTGTACTTTAAGTGCCTGCGCTAACCGCAAAACAAAACCCGCTGTGAGCATTCACAGCGGGTTTTTTCTGCCTCTTTTTACTTGGCGAGCTTTGCCTGTGCCTTCTGCTCGAAGCGCTCCTTGGCAACGATAGCGCGCTGGTGCGTGCCCTCACCGATCAGGCCGGCCTCGTCATAAGCCGCAACCTTAAAGGTCAGCATCTTGCCGTTCGGAGAAATCTCGGTCAGCTCGGTTTCCACGCGGACCTCCATGCCCTCCGGCGTAGCGGCAACATGGCTTACGCTGATGAGCGTACCGACCGTGGTCTTGCCCTCTTCCAGCTCCGGTGCAACGCTGCCTGCGGCGGTGTTCTCGATGGCTGCGACCATCATCGGGGTCGCAAAAACGGATACCAGACCGCTGCCGACGTTGCAGGCCAGCTGCTCCTTGGTGACAGTAAACTTCTTCTCGCCCTTAATACCGGTATTCATAGCTTTGCTCCTATCTTTAGCTTGATTCCAAAGATTACTTCTTGCGGATCTCGGTCATGCCGCCCATGTACGGCTGCAGCGGCTTCGGGATTGCAACCGAGCCGTCCTCACGCAGGTTGTTCTCGAGGAACGCGATCAGCATACGCGGAGGTGCAACAACGGTATTGTTCAGCGTGTGTGCAAAGTACAGCTCCTTCGGATTTTCCTTGCTGCGGACACGGATGCCCAGACGGCGTGCCTGTGCATCACCGAGGTTCGAGCAGGAGCCGACCTCGAAATACTTCTTCTGGCGCGGCGACCATGCCTCTACGTCGCAGGACTTGACCTTGAGGTCAGCCAGATCGCCCGAGCAGCACTCGAGGGTGCGTACCGGAATATCCAGCGTGCGGAAGAAATCAACCGTGTTCTGCCACAGTTTGTCGTACCACATCTTGCTCTCTTCCGGCTTGCAGACTACGACCATCTCCTGCTTCTCGAACTGGTGGATACGGTATACACCGCGCTCCTCGATGCCGTGTGCGCCGACTTCCTTACGGAAGCACGGAGAGTAGCTCGTCAGGGTCTGCGGGAGGGTTTCCTCGTCGTTGATGGTGTTGATGAACTTGCCGATCATGGAGTGCTCGGAGGTGCCGATCAGGTACAGGTCCTCGCCCTCGATCTTGTACATCATGTTCTCCATTTCCTTGAAGGACATAACACCCTTTACTACATCACCGTGGATCATGAACGGCGGGATGTAGTAGGTGAAGCCGCGGTCGATCATAAAGTCGCGCGCATAGGACAGGATGGAGGAATGCAGGCGTGCAATATCGCCCTTGAGGTAGTAGAAGCCGTTGCCGGAGGTGTTGCGGGCTGCATCGAGGTCGATGCCGTCGAAGGACTCCATGATGTCAACGTGGTACGGAACCTCGAAATCCGGAACAGCCGGATCGCCGAACTTCTCGATCTCGACGTTCTCGGAGTCGTCCTTGCCGATCGGAACGGACGGGTCAATGATGTTAGGAATGACCATCATGCGGCTCTTGACTTCCTCAGCGTAGGTCTTTTCGTCCTCCTCGAGCTTTGCCATCTCGTCGGCCATAGCCTTTACCTCGGCCTTGATCTTCTCGGCCTCGTCCTTCTGACCCTTTGCCATCAGGCCGCCGATCTCCTTGGACTTCTTGTTGCGCTGTGCGCGCAGCTCGTCGCAGCGGGTCTTGGCAGCGCGGTACTTCGCATCAAACTCGATGACCTCGTCTACCATCGGGAGCTTTTCGTCCTGAAACTTCTTCTTGATGTTTTCCTTTACCGCATCCGGATTGGTGCGGACAAATTTAATATCCAGCATTGTATTTTACTCCTCTGCTTTATTATTGACTGCTTCAATTTTCTGCTTGACCTGCTTGAACTGCTCGGCTTCGTCAGCCGTCAGCACCCACAGCGTTTCATCGCCGCCGGTACGGGTCAGCACGGGCTCGGTGAACGTGTCCACCAGTTCCTTGTAGAGCGCATTTGCCTGCTCGTAATTTTCAGCCAGCAGCGCATTCTGCACCGCCGCCAGCTTGGACAGCGCCGAAGTGCGGGCGGTCAGCTTGCTGACACCTGCCGCGATGTCTTTCTGCTCATCCGCAGTGAGCGTTTTGTCCGCGCTCAATGCGGTCCGCACACCCTCGATCGCCTGCTGCTGCTCGTCATACTGCTTCTGCAGGTCTTCCATCTTCTGGGTTGCGCCCTGTGCCACCGTCTGCTGCTGCGTGAGCTGCGAACTCAGGTTCTCCACCTGCTTGTCCGCACGGGACTGTGCCACATAGCTGATGAGAATGAGTGCGATGGCCACTGAAAACAGGCCGACGATATAAAAGGTCAGCGTGGTGCGGCTGAGCTTTTTCTCCGGCTTGTTCTGTTCCGGCTGCTTATTCTGCTCGTCCATTGCTTGCCTCCTTTATACACGCAGATTGCGGAGGGCTTCGGTCAGCCGCTCCAGATCGTCTGCGCCATAGTATTCCAGTGTCAGCTGGCCGCTGTGCTTGCCCTGCTGGATGCTGATCTTGCGCCCAAGCGCACTCTCCAGATCTTTCTCCAGCTCGGCAACGTAGTCCACAGGAACTTCCAGCGGCTGCGGCGGCGTTTGAACCTCCGGCTTGTTGAGCTTTTTCGCCAGCGCCTCCGCCTGACGGACGGACAGACCGACCATCTGCTTTGCAGCATCCACACGCCTGCCTTCCTCGGCCACGGCCAGCACCGCGCGGGCATGGCCGCCGGAGAGCTCACCCTCGCTGACCATGCTGCGTACCGCATCCGGCAGCGCCAGCAGGCGGAGTGCATTCGCCACGGCCGAGCGCGACTTGACAACGCGCTGTGCGACCTGCTCCTGTGTCAGACCGAACTGCTTCATCAGCCGCTCATAGCCCTCGGCTTCTTCGATGGGATTCAGGTCCTGCCGCTGCAGGTTCTCGATCAGCGCCAGCTCCATGACCTCGCTCTCACTGGCCTCGAGGATCATCGCAGGGATGTCCTCCAGACCCGCCTGACGGGCCGCACGCCAGCGGCGCTCACCGGCGATGATCTGATAATAGCCGTCCTTGTCGGCACGGCGCACCGTGATCGGCGTGATAACGCCGTGCTGGCGGATGCTCTCCGCGAGCTCGTCCAGTGAGCTTTGCTCGAATACTTTCCTCGGCTGGTCGGGATTCGGCTCGATCTTTGCCAGAGGCAGGTTCTTCGTGCCGTTGTCCACGCTCTCTTCCATCAGGTCGCTGGTGTCGCTGCCGAACAGGTTGGACAGGCCGCCGCCCAGACCCATTTTTGCGCCTGCCATCAGCCTCTCCCCTTTCGGTCGTTCTTTTCCAGTATCTCATCCGCGAGGGATAGATATGCCTCCGCGCCGCGGCACATTCTGTCGTATGCCGTGATAGGCTTGCCGTGGCTGGGTGCTTCACTCAGGCGCACGTTGCGCGGCACGACTGCCGAGAACACCTCGCCCGGGAAGTGCTTTTTCACTTCCTCGACCACCTGAATGGACAGGTTGGTGCGGCCATCGAACATGGTCAGCAGCACACCCTCGAGCACCAGCTTGCGGTTGAGCGCTTTCTTCACCATACGCACGGTCGTCATCAGCTGGCTGAGACCCTCGAGCGCATAATACTCGCACTGGAGCGGCACAAGAAAGCTGTCCGCCGCGCACAGGCAGTTCAAGGTCAGCAGGCCGAGGGACGGCGGGCAGTCGATGAACACATAGTCGTAATCGTCCTTCACCTGATCGAGCACATTCTTCAGACGGTACTCGCGGTCGGACATTCCGATGAGATCGAGCTCCGCGCCCGCCAGATTGACGTTCGCGCCCAGAATATCGACCCACTTGGTCGGAACGATGGCGCTCTTGACATCCGGCTGTTCGGCAACGATCAGGTCGTAGATCGAGGTTTCCAGCGAACGCGGATCAACGCCAAAGCCCGAGGTCGCATTGCCCTGCGGATCGAAGTCGCACAGGAGAACGCGCTTTTCGCGCTCGGACAGCGCCGCCGCGAGATTGATTGCGGTTGTAGTTTTTCCCACGCCGCCCTTTTGATTGGCAAACGCGATAATTTTACCCATAGTCATTTCCTCTCGTCCATGGTTTTTTCTACGGATTTCATTATAACACATTGCCCTTTTAATTGCAAAGCTATCAGGGTATTTTTCGCGTGTTTCACGTGAAACAACGGTAGATTTGCTTGTTTCTTACAGAAGCGGCTGTGTTTCACAGCAATGTTTCACGTGAAACAGAAAAAGAGCCGCATAGGGCTCTTACCTTATTATATATAGGCGTTTTTTCAGATGGACACGGCGCCTTGCCGTTAAACAAACCGCAGTGTTTCACGTGAAACAAAATTGCCCGATTTGTGGAACAAACGTGTTTCACGTGAAACATTCGGAACCTCCTCAATTTCGCGCGTGCGGAATGCTGATCGTCAGCGTAAGACCGTCCTCGCTCTCCTGCTGCTCAACGGTAGCGCCGATGCCGGCATCCACCATCACGCCGACCGCACGGTTGAGCGTGTTCAGGAAGAACCGCACATCCTTAATGAGCCGCACGACCTTATGCGAGGGCTCGGTCGGTTCGGCCGGTGCGGGCAGCTCGGCCGCCTCCGGCTCGTCCTTATGTGTCAGCAGCTCCTCGATGTACTGCTCCGAGCGGCTGACGTTCAGCTCGTGCTCGATGATGTAATGCGTGGCGTTGATACGATCCTCTTCTTCGCTCAGGCGCAGCAGACACCGTGCGTGCCGCTCGGTGAGGTTTGCGCTGCGGATGAGCTCCATGTTCTGCGCGGACAACCGCAGCAGGCGCAGCTTATTCGCCACAGCGGACTGCGTTTTCCCGACCTTGCGGGCGGCCTCCTCCTGGGTCAGACCGTACTGGTCGATCAGCCGCCGGAAACCGTAGGCTTCCTCGAAAAAGTCCAGGTCGCGCCGCTGGAGGTTCTCGACCAGCGCAATCGCCGAGGAATCCTGATTATCCGCCGAGATCAGCAGACACGGTACGTCGTTCAGGCCCGCGACACGCGCGGCCCGCAGCCGCCGCTCCCCTGCCACGAGCTCGTAGCCGCCGCCCGGTGCGCGGCGCACGGTCAGCGGATTGAGTACGCCATACTGCCGGATGCTCTCCGCCAGCTGTGCGATCGCCTCCGGATCAAAATATTTGCGCGGCTGATTGGGATTGCGGGAAATCTCGCTCACACGGATGCGCCGCAGCGTGCGTTCCTCTTTGCCGGATACTAAGGTTAAAACGGACATCATATGTGCTCCTCCTTTAGAGTGGTTTTTCTGTTAAATCGGTAGCTTATGGTAATAGATTACCATATAATTACAGTTTAGCAAGCAAAATCGACCGCAAAAACTCTACTATCCGACTGCTATCTGACATCACCGGATAAAATCCGGTCCATTCCCTGCTGTTCGGACAAAAAATATCCTCTGTACGAAAAATACAGAGGATATACGTTTTGTATATTTTCCAGATAATATTACAGTGGGTTTGTCTGGATCTTCTTGAACCGGCGCGGATATTTTTCCGGGGTTTCCTGCTGTTTTTGCAGGCGCACGATTACCCGGGAAACGCCGTCGAACGGCACGGTGTAGTGCAGCAGCTCGGCCTCGGGCGTGCCGAGCACCGCCATGGCATTCGCCGCTGCCTCGACCTCCTCGGTGCAGTCCTCGGCTTTCATCGCGAGGAACGCACCGCCGACCTTGACCATCGGAACCGCCATTTCACTCAGCACCCGCAGCTCAGCCACGGCACGCGACACCGCGAGGTCAAACGTGCCGCGGTGCTCCTTGGCGAAATCCTCCGCGCGGGCGTGAACCGCTGTGACGTTTTGCAGACCCAGCGCCTCGATGACTTCGTTCAGAAAATCAATGCGCTTACGCAGTGCATCGAGCAGCACAAATTCGGTTTCCGGGCACAGGATGGCCAGCGGCATTCCGGGGAAACCGGCACCTGTGCCGACATCGATCACGCGCCCGCCTTTCGGCATATACTGCGCCAGCGCCGCGCAATCGAGGAAATGACGGGTCACGACCTCCGCCGGATCGGTTATCGCAGTCAGGTTCATGACTTTATTTTTTTCAAGTAAAATTTCAGAATACTGCAATAATCTCTCAATCGTAGTGTCCGTGTCACGCGGACAGCTTGCGAGCTTCAACTCGTCCAGACCGGCGCGCAGCAGCTCTTTTTCAGTCATGCCTTTCCCTCCTTTTTGCGGGTTTCAATATAGATCATCAGCGCCGTAATATCCGCCGGCGACACGCCCGAAATACGGGCCGCCTGACCGAAATTCAGCGGCTTGACATCGTTCAGCTTTTGCCGTGCTTCGAGGCGCAGCGAGTCCACCTCGCTGTAATCCAGATCGAGCGGCAGCGGGCGGCTCTGCAGCTTGCGGTACTGCTCCACATCGCGCATCTGGCGCTCGATGTAGCCCGCGTATTTCACGCGGATCTCCACCTGCTCACGGATAACGGCGGGCAGCTCCGGGCGTTCCGGATCGAGCAGCGCGAGGTCGGCATAGCTGAGCTCCGGGCGGCGCAGCAGGTCGATGAGCTTGCATCCTGCCTTGAGCGGCGTGGAATGATGGCTCTCGAGGAACGCCGTCAGCGTGTCGCTCGGCGCAACGCCGACCGAGGCCACACGGTCGATCTCCGCCTGCACAGCCTGATATTTTTTGCGTACCTTTTCGCCGCGTTCGGGCGGATTCAAGCCCACGCGGACACCGATCGGCACCAGACGTTCGTCTGCGTTATCCTGCCGCAGCAGCAGGCGGTACTCCGAGCGCGAAGTCATCATGCGATAGGGTTCGCTCGTGCCGCGCGTTACCAAATCGTCGATCAGCGTGCCGATATAACCGTCCGCACGGTCGAGCACGAGCGGTTCCTCGCCCTTGATCTTGCGTGCGGCATTGATGCCCGCGACAAGACCCTGTGCAGCGGCCTCCTCATAGCCGGACGAGCCGCAGAACTGCCCCGCACCATACAGACCGGGCACCTTTTTGGTTTCCAGCGTGGGCATCAGCTCCAGCGGATCGATGCAGTCGTACTCGATGGCATACGCCGGACGCATGATCTCCGCGTGCTCCAGACCCTTGACCGAGCGCAGCATTTCGCGCTGTACATCGAACGGCATGGACGACGAGAAGCCCTGCACATAGATCTCCTCGGTGTTCATGCCCATCGGCTCGAGGAACAGCTGGTGGCGCGGCTTATCTGCGAATCGCACCACCTTATCCTCGATAGACGGGCAGTAACGCGGGCCTACGCCCTCGATCTGGCCGCCGTACAGCGGTGAACGGCTGAGGTTCGCGCGGATGATCTCGTGCGTTCTCGCGGTCGTATAGGTCAGGTGGCACACGGCGCGGTTGTCCGGCGGATGGTCGGTTTCGAACGAGAACGGAATGATCTCGTCCTCGCCCGCCTGCACGGCAAGGCCGCTGAAGTCGATCGAGCGGCGGTTGATGCGCGGCGGCGTGCCGGTCTTGAAGCGCTGCAAACGCAGTCCCAGCCCGCGCAGCGACTCGGTGAGCGGCTTTGCCGCCGCCATGCCGTCCGGGCCGGATTCGCGGGCATACTCACCGATGATGACACGGCCGCCGAGGAACGTACCCGAGGCGATAACGGCCGCCTTGACCGGATGGCGTGCACCGATGGCCGTCACAACGGCAGCGACCGCGCCGTTCTCCACCTCGATAGACACGATCTCGTCCTGCATGAGATACAGGTTGTCCTGCTGCTCGAGCGTGTGCTTCATATACTCTCTGTATTTAACGCGGTCGGCCTGTGCGCGCAGCGAATGCACCGCCGGTCCCTTGCCGCGGTTGAGCATTCGGTACTGGATGCAGGCCGCATCGGCTGCCCGCGCCATCTCGCCGCCCAGCGCGTCAATCTCGCGCACAAGGTGTCCCTTGGCCGTACCGCCGATAGCCGGATTGCACGGCATATTGCCGACAGCATCCAGATTGATGGAAAAACACGCGGTTTTCGTACCCAGACGGGCTGCGGCCAGTGCCGCCTCGATGCCGGCATGACCGGCGCCGATCACCGCTATATCAAAGGCTTCCGCCGGAAAAACCGTCATTGGCGTTCCCTCCCCTTTCGTTCGGAGCTCCTGTTTGTTCTGTGTATAAGGCTGTGAATATCTGTTGATAACTCTGTGGATACTGTTGATAACTTGCGGATAATTGACCGCGATTTCAATACATTACGTTATAATTCCTTATGATTATAACTTTCAGTTGAATTCTACGGTCAATTTTCGACAGGGTATACCGTATATGGTGGCGGGCGAACACTGTTCGCCCCTACGGTTTGGGGATAACGTCATTGATGCCTGTTCTATCCCTGTTCCCATACTCCATCAAATCCAGTGCAAAAATTTACAACGGCGGGGTGAGGGCACCCCGCCCTACGTATATCGTCAACATATTATCTATTTCATACCGCAAACGCGATATTCGCCAAATATATATGATACACGATTTTAAGGCAAAATAAAAGAGGACGTTTGCACAGATTGCAAACGTTCTGACCTGTCGCGAAACTACAGTTTCGCCGACAAGAGGAACGGACCGTGGGCCGTTCCAAAGTCGTCCGAAAGTTCCTATACAGAAACTTTCTCCCTCTTAAAGTATAAAAACCGAGGTACACGCCCCCGGTTTTTATGAATTTGCGATGCAAATTCTATTGAATACGCGCTCCCGCGCGATATGATGGAAATTGGTTCAATACCGACTTTTTCGACAAACTGAGAGGACGTTTGCACAGATTGCAAACGTCCTCTTTCTTTTTTAAGTGCAATTTCCTGTATCTTTGAGGTATCACCGTGTAATTCGGCAAGAGCAATTTGCGTAAAAATTTTGCGTTCTGATTAGGCGTGGTTCCGCAGCAATACTTTGTGTATTGCAAGGGAGCACAACGACATCAGGGCGGAAAATTTTCGCAAAGTGCCGCAGGCGGATTGCACGGTGATGCCTCCTATTTTCCTACGCAGAAATCGCTGAAAATGCGGGATACCACGGCTTCGGTCACGGTTTCGCCGGTGATCTCGCCCAGCGCGGAGATCGCGCCCTCGGCATCCATCACGACCGCGTCCGGTGTCATGCCGGATTGCGCCGCATACAGCGCCGCCTCACACCGTTCTGCCGCACGAGCCAGCGCCGTTGCCTGCCGTGCGTTGGTGATGAGTGCGCCGTCAAATGCGCCGTCGCCCAGACCCACCGTGCGCGGGATGAGCGAGAGCAGTCCCTCCAGTCCGTCCCCGGTCTTGGCCGAGAGCGGCACGATATGCAGGAAATGCTTTTTCAGCAGCTTTTCGTCGATCTGCTGCGGCAGGTCCATCTTGTTCACCACGGCGATGGCCCGATGACCCGCCGAGCGCGCCAGCACGAGCATATCCTCATCGCTGATGGGCTTGGAGCCGTCGAACACCGCGAGGATGAGCGACGAGGCCGAAGCCTCCGCCATCGCGCGGTCGATGCCCGCCTGCTCGACCGGGTCGGTCGTGTTACGCAGACCGGCGGTGTCCGTCACGCGGAGCAGCAGCTGACCCACCTTGACGTTCTCCTCGATGAGGTCGCGGGTCGTGCCCGGAATGTCGGTGACGATAGCGCGCTCGCGCCCGAGCAGCGTGTTGAGCAGTGTGGACTTGCCCGCATTCGGCCGTCCGAGAATGACACACGGCACGCCTTCCCGCAGGATACGGCCGCGCTCGTAGCTCTCGGCCATGTGGTACAGCTTGTCCGTGATGCGATGCAGCAGCGCCGCTGCATCGTCGAACAGTACGGGATCGATGTCCTCATCCGGGAAATCCACGACCGCGTGGAAATGCGCCACCATGCCGAGCAGCTCCTCGCGCATCTCGTGCACGGGAGAGCCGACTGCGCCCATCACCTGTGCCGCTGCGTTCTGCGCCGCCTCGGCGGTGCGGGCGGTGATCAAGTCATGCACGGCCTCGGCCTCAGAGAGGCCCATCTTGCCGTTCAGGAACGCCCGGCGGGTAAATTCACCGGCCTCGGCCTGCCGCACGCCCTGCGCGAACAGCGCATCCAGACCGGCCTGCAATACCGCCGTCGAACCGTGGCACTGAAGCTCGGCCATGGTTTCGCCGGTATAGGTGTACGGCGCGTGCAGCGCCACGGCGTAGCAGCAGTCTATCACCTTGCCGGACTTGTCCGTCAGCGTGCCGTAGATCAGCTTCTGCGAGGGTGCTTCGGTCAGCGGTCTGCCGTTTCTCGCCTGAAAAACGGCATTTACCGCCTCGATTGCGCGTTCACCCGACACGCGGATCAAACCGATGGGTCCGCCGGCAGAGGAAATTGCGGCAATCGTATCGTTCATAACGAATGCCCCGTATTAACCGCGCTCGCGGCTGCGATAGCTGTTATCCGGCGCGATAACAACACGGCGACCCGGCTCGGTGCCGGTCGAATAGGTGGTAACACCGTTGAAATCCTGCAGAGCGGCATGGATGATGCGGCGCTCATACGGGTTCATCGGCTCAAGCGTCATCGAGCGATGCGCCTTGACGACCTTCATTGCCATCTTGCGTGCCAGGCGCTCGAGGCTCTCGGCGCGCTTCTCGCGATAGTTCTCGGTATCGACAGACAGGCGAACGTGCTCCTCAAGGGCGTTGTTCAGCACCAGCGAGCCGAGGTACTGGATGGCATCCAGCGTATCGCCGCGGCGGCCGATGATCGGGCCCATATCCGGGCCGAAGATCTCCAGACGGAGCTGATCGCACTCGGTCTGCGGCAGGGTCTTGACCTGACCCTCCACGCCCATCTTTGCCAGCAGGCCGACGATGAAATCGACAGCCAGCTTTTCCGCCTGCTGCATACCGGCCTCGGAAACCGGGATGAGCTCGCGCTCCTTGGGTACGGACGGGGTGATCGGACGCTCCTCGCGCGGACGGCGCGGGCGGCGGTCGCGGCCATTGCGGTCGCTGCGGTCGCTGCGCTCGCGGCGCGGACGGTCGCTGCGCTCACGGCGCGGCGGGCGCTCGAACTCCAGCTTTTCCGGAACGAAGTCCGCCGGAGCGGCCTTTACCAGACGCGGCGTGGTGTCGTCCGTGGTGATGGACAGCTTCTGCGGCTTCTCAGCGGGCTTTTCCGCCTTGGGCGCGGGCTTTGCCTGCTTGGGCTCTGCCTTGGGAGCGGGCTTGCGCTCCTCGTGCTTTACCTCCGGCTTTGCCTCCGGAAGGTCGGGCGCTTCGTAGGTCACGCGGACACGCGCCGGCGTTGCACCGATGCCCAGAAAGCCCTTTTTGCCGATCTCAAGTACCTCTACCGATACGTCATCGCGCTCCAGACCGAGCTGCTTGAGTGCATTTGCAACGGCTGCATCGCGGTTCTCACCGGTAGCCTCTAAAAACTTCTGCATGGTTTACTTGTCCCCCTTTTTGTTCTTTGCGTTCTGGGACTGCTGCTTCTGTGCAGCCTTGTTGGCCTCGCGCTTTGCCTGCTTCTCAGCGGCGATGCGGGCGGTTTCAGCGGCCTGCTTGGCCTCCTGCTTGCCGCGCAGGAACTTGGTCAGTACGATCTCCTGCACGCAGGTGAATACGTTGTTAAAGATCCAGTAAATGCCGATCGCGCCCGGAAGGATGAACGCGAAGTACAGCGACATCAGCGGCATCATCAGGTTGAGCATCTTCATCTGACCGGCAGCGGCGGCGTTGGTGTTGGCCGTGCCCTGCATCTTCTGCATGATGTGGCTGGACAGGAACGCAGTCAGACCGGACAGGATCGGGATGATCCAGATGATGCTCGGATGCGAGATGGACGGCGTATCAGCCAGATTGAGGCCGAAGAAGCTGAAGTCCAGCGGGAAGATGGTTTCGCCGCTCTGCAGGCAGTTCATTACGTCGGAAGAGAAATTACCGGCTGCATCAACGAATGCGTTCAGCTTCTCTGCGATCAGAATCTGAACCGTGTAGTTCGCGCCTGCGAGCTGATCCAGACCGATCAGCTGTGCGAGAGCGATAACGGTTTCGCGGCTCAGGCCGACGATGTACTGCAGCGGCTGCTGAACCGCGTAGTACAGGCCCATCATGATCGGCAGCGGGATGAGGTTGGGCAGACAGCCGCTCATCGGGCTGACGCCGTGCTTCTCATACAGCTTCTGCATCTCCTCGTTGAGCTTGACACGGTTGTTCGCGTACTTCTTCTGCAGCTGCTGGAGCTCGGCGTTCATCGCGCTCATGGCGAGCATACTCTTCTTGCTCTTGATGGTCAGCGGGATGCAGACCAGCTTTACCAGCAGCGCGAACAGGATAACGGCGATACCGTAGTTCTGCACGATGCTGTACAGCCACTGCAGCAGCAGGCCGAACGGTCTTACGATCAAAATGCCGAACAGCTTCGGATCTTTGACCAGATTGGAAAGTTGATCAAGGGTCATAAAAACCTCCATGTTAAATTGTGAAACGACACAGGGAAATCTCAAGCAAAAAACAAGGCTTGTCTTTCCCTCGAAAACAAAGCGGAGTGTCCTTGTATCGCGGACACTTTGTTCCGCTTCTTCTGAGCAGGAAAATTTTTTCGGTTTTTGAAAACCGAAAATTCACTTCCCTGTTTTCGGATTCCGGCGGCGCCGGAACCCGCTCCCTACGGCACAGGGTCGTAAGGGCCTCTCTTGGAAAAAGGATGACAGCGGCAGATGCGCTTTACCGCCAGCCAGCCGCCCTTGAGCGCGCCGTACTTCTCGATGGCCTCGATCGCGTATTGCGAGCAGGTCGGGATGTAGCGGCAGCAGGGCGGCTTGCAGGGCGAGATACACCGGCGATAACACCGGATCATCGCCAGCAGCAGCCGCTTCATTGCTGAGCTGCCGCGTTCCTGTTGTCTTTCAGGGCGCGCAGCAGCGATTTTTCGATTTCCTGATAGGTTGCGCCCACGGCCCGGGCCCGTGCGACCAGCACAAGGTCGATGCCGTCGGCAAATTTGTCCTCGTTAAGGCGGTAAGCCTCACGGAACAGACGTTTGATGCGGTTTCTCTGCACCGCACCGGCCAGCTTGGCGCTGACGGTGAGTCCCAGACGGTTATAGCCGAGCTTGTTCCTGCGGCAGTACAGCACAAGATGCCGTCCCGCCGTGGACACGCCGCGGTGATATAAACGCCGGAATTCATGGTTTTCCTTTAAGGATACTGTCTTTTTCATCTTCTGATGCTCCCGTTTTTTCCCGATGCCCACGAAAAAAACGTGTTTTTTTCTTTGCATCTGATGGTTTGCAAAGCTGATCCCGCTGTTCTGTCCGTTTCGGTCAGCGGGATCCGGACTGTTTTACCGATATTCTTTGTTATAAGAGCCGCAGCGCGCCAGCGATGGCCTGCGTGCCGCTGCCCCGATAAACGAAAAAAACGAGCCGCAATCATGCGGCTCGTTACGAACTCTTTTGCGCCGCTGGCGCGAAAATTGTGAGAAGTCTGAATACTTCCCTATATCTGCACATTAGGCAGACAGCTTAGCGCGGCCCTTAGCGCGACGGCGTGCAAGTACCTTGCGGCCGTTGGACGTGGACATACGCTTGCGGAAGCCGTGCTCCTTGGA
>CAKSVR010000047.1 GCA_934504345.1 uncultured Agathobaculum sp.
TCGTCAGCCTTAGCCTCGACCTCGAGCTGCTCGCCCTGCTTGCCTTCCAGAACAGCGTTAGCCATGGTCTGGGAGATCAGCTTGATAGCGCGGATAGCGTCGTCGTTGCCCGGGATAACGTAGTCGATCTCGTCCGGATCGCAGTTGGTATCAACGATAGCTACGATCGGGATACCCAGCTTGCGAGCCTCTGCGATCGCGTTCTTCTCCTTGCGGGAGTCAACTACGAACAGAGCGCCCGGCAGCTCCTTCATGTCCTTAACGCCGCCGAGGTACTTCTCGAGCTTAGCGATCTCGAGCTGAAGCTTGATAACTTCCTTCTTCGGGAGCAGATCGAAGGTGCCGTCAGCCTGCATCTTCTGCAGCTGGTTCAGACGAGCGATACGGGTACGCATGGTCTTGAAGTTGGTCAGCATACCGCCCAGCCAGCGTGCGTTAACGTAGAACTGGCCGCAGCGCTCAGCCTCTTCCTTGATCGCATCCTGCGCCTGCTTCTTGGTGCCGACGAACAGGATGGACTTGCCGGAAGCTGCCATATCGCGAACGAAGAAGTAAGCCTCCTCGAGCTTCTTTACAGTCTTCTGGAGGTCAATGATGTAGATACCATTGCGCTCGGTGAAGATGTAGGTAGCCATTTTCGGGTTCCAGCGGCGGGTCTGATGGCCGAAGTGTACGCCGGCCTCCAGCAGCTGCTTCATAGAGATTACTGCCATTTTAAATTTCCTCCTTGGTTTTTCCTCCACCCCTGATCATCTGACAGCGGCAACAGGGCAAATGCACCGTCACCGACCGCTTTCATCACGGGATGTGTGAATTCATGCTATGATAGTTTACACCAACGGAAAGAGCGTGTCAAGAGAAAAGTGAAAAATAATTACGCAGAATTAGTAATTAGGAATCAGCAGTTGTTAATTAGTAATTAGGAATTAGTAATTAGGAATTACTGGAGGAACGGCGGAGCCCGTTTTCACAGAAAAAGAATTGATGCAGCTTCTCGTCAGCACAAACACCACATGGTCATCGTTCTCATGCGAACCTCACTTTCCGCTGTCGTCCCCGGCGAGCAGCGTCATGGCGACGATGATGAGGGCGATTCCGGCAATATCCATGCCGGCCAGCGGCACGCCCAGCCAGAAAACGCTGAGCACAGCGCTCGTGACCGGCTCCACAGCGGCGATGATGCTTGCTTTGGCAGGGCCGATGCGGCGCACGCCCTCCAGATAGCAGCCGAACGCGAAAATGGTGCCGAACAGCACGATGAACGCCAGCCCGCACACCGTTGCCCAGTCCCACTCGGCGGAGAGCCGCCACGGACGGAACGCCGCGCACATCAGCACGCCGCCGATGAGCATACCGAAGCCGGTGACAGGCATGGTGCCGTATTCTGCGATGATGCCGCGCGGCTGCACATTATATACGGCGCACGCGAACGCACTCGCGAGGCACCAGAACAGCGCCTTGGGCGAGAGCGCCAGCTGGGACGGGTCGCCGTGGGTGGCAAGCAGGTACGCGCCGCCCATCGCCAGCAGCACCGCGAGGATTTCGAGCCTGCGCGGCATACGGCGGTCGCGCAGCGCCAGCCAGATCAGGATGAGCGCCGGGCCGGTGTATTCCAGCGTTGTGGCGGTGGCGGCGTTGGACAGCTCGATGCCGTAAAAATAGGCGTACTGGCACAGCGCCATGCCGATAACGGCGAATATCACCAGCGAACCGAGATGCCGTTTGTTCCGGAAGATGCGGACCGCATCCTTTTTCTGACGGAACAGCGCGTACAGTACGGTGAGCAGTCCGGCGGCAGTCAGGCGGATGGTGACGAGCGTATTGGCCGTCATGCCGCGGTGCTGGAACAGGTATTGTCCGCACGCGCCGGAAAACGCCCAGCATATCGCGCCGAATATCGTGAGCAGGTAGCCCGTTTTCTTGTCTTTTGTCATTTTCATTCCCCTTTGCTCCACATAGAGTAACATAACGAAGGGGGAATGTAAAGAGATAGGAGATAGGAGGTAGGAGGTGTTCTTGTGATTTACCTATACCGTAGGGCGGGCTGCCCTCAGCCCGCCGCGTATATCATCTGCACACCGTTACGAACGGCGGGGTGAGGGCACCCCGCCCTACGGAATAACTGGTGCTGAAATGAACCGCAGATGCATACACTATCCCAAGGGGTGATTCATTTGCGACTCGGTTTTCGTCACACCGCGTTTCAGGCGGTATGCACGGTTCTGGTGTTATGCTTCGCGATCGGTCTGCTGCATCGTGCGGACAGCGTGCAGCCGGTATTCGGCGCGGAGGACGGCGTGCGCGTGCCGATCCTCATGTACCACAGCGTTCTGAAAGACCCGGCGCGGCAGGGAAAATACGTCATTTCTCCGACCGTGCTGGCGGCGGATCTGGACGGTTTGCAGCAGCGCGGATACACGGCCATTACCGTCAGCGACCTGCTGGCCTATGTGCAGGACGGCGCGGCGCTGCCCGAGAAGCCCGTCATGATAACCTTTGACGACGGCTACTACAACAACTATATTTACGCCTATCCGCTGCTTAAACAGCGCGGGATGCGGGCGGTGGTGTCCATCATCGGCAGCCAGACCGCGCTTTTCACCGACAACGGACAGGAAAACGCCTACTGGTCGCATCTGCGGCTCGACCGGCTGCGCGAGATGCAGGATGTGTTCGAGGTGCAGAACCACTCGTGGAATCTGCACGAGTACGGCGAGCGGCGCGGCTGTCTGCGGCGGCGCGGCGAGGACGAAACGCGCTATGAAGCACTGCTGCGCGAGGACACCGAGCAGACACAGGCGCTCCTCACCGAGGCCGGGCTGCCCGCGCCGACCTGCTATACCTATCCGTTCGGCGCGTGCTCGGAGGAGAGCGAAAAGCTGCTGCGCGAGATGGGCTTCCTCTGCACGCTCGGCTGCGAGGAGCGCATCACGACCGTCACCCGCGACCCGGAGAGCCTGTACGAGATGGGGCGGTTCAACCGTGCGGCGGGCGAGAGCACGGACAGCTTTCTGCGCCGTGCGTTAGGGGAGGACTGAATGGACAACACCATGCGTTTTTCCGACCTGCACTGCCGCGAGGTCATCAACCTGTGCGATGGCGCCCGCATGGGCGAGGTCAGCGACCTGCTGTTCGATCCGGTGTGCGGGCAGATAACCGCGCTGGTCGTGCCCGCACAGTCCGGCTTTGCCGGGCTGTTCTCGAGGAATGAATGCGTTATCCCGTGGGGATGCATCGAAACCTTGGGAGAGGACTATATTTTGGTCAGATACAGACCGAAATAGGGAGGAGGTAGGAGTTAGGAGGTAGGAGTGGGTGATGATGAACGTTTTCCGTAGGGCGCGACGACCTCGGCGCGCCGCTCCTAAGTAAGAGCACCGGATTACAACGGCGGGATGGGGTCAGGAGGTGAATTGCGGCAAAGCCGCAAGAGAGGCCACTCTGGAGTGCCCCGCCCTACGGCATAGGTAAATCACAAGAACAACTCCTACCTCCTATCTCCTATCTTGCAAGCGGTAAAGAAAAAAGGCGGACAACCGTCCGCCTTTGTGCATCAGTCTTTCTTATATTTTGCCACGCCCTCAGTATAGAGGTTGCCGCCGACCGAATCCTGCGACACGATGGCGGAGAAATTCTCGACCGTCAGCCGCTTGACCGACTCGCAGCCGAGCTCGTCATACGCGATGACCTCCACGTTCTTGATGGAAGCCGCCTTGGCCGCACCGGCGCCGCCGATGGCTACCATATAGACCGCGCCGTTGCGCTCCATCGCATCCTGCACGCCCTGATTTCGCACGCCCTTGCCGATCATGCAGGCAAGACCTGCATCGAGCAGGCGCGGTGCGAACGGGTCCATGCGGCCGGAGGTGGTCGGGCCGACCGAGCCGATGACCTGACCCGGCTTTGCGGGTGTCGGGCCCGCGTAGTAGATGGCCGCGCCGTCGAGGTCGAACGGCAGCGTTTCGCCGGCATCCATCGCGGCTACGATCTTCTTGTGCGCCGCATCACGCGCGGTGTAGACCGTGCCGGTCAGCGTTACGGTGTCGCCGGCGCGCAGCTTGGGCGCCATTTCCTTGAGCTCTTCGGTTTTCAGATCATAATGTGCCATGGTTATTCCTCCGTTTTCGGGCGCAGATTGTTCAGCACTTCGCGCAGCCCGTTTTTGCTCTTGTCCGGTTCGGTTTTGACCGGTTCTGCATCCTTTTTGCCCAGTGCGGCGCTGATCTTGTCGATCTCGCCGAGCACTTCGCCCGCTTTCCGCGCCATTTCGGCGGATTCCTGCTGGTTGCGCGCCAGCACGGTGCGGTAGTTCTCCTTGGTGGTGTCCAGCTGACGGCGCACCTGCTCGATGGTTTCCAGCGACTTGCGGCGCAGCTTTTGCAGCTCTATCTTGGCGTCCTCCTCTATCTGCTTGGCGCGGCGGTACGCGGAGAGCTCCATTTCGGCGATCTTCTCCTTGGTCGCATCATATTCGCCGCACTTGGCCGATAGCTTGGCGTTCTCCGAGGTCAGCCGGTCGTTTTCCGCCGCGAGCTGTTCGGCGCGGGCGTTCTGCGCCTCGATCTCGGTCGCCTGAAGCGAAAAGCCGCTCTCGATCTGGTCCATCTGGGCGCGTATCTTGTCCGTGTCCAGTGTCATCTCGCCCAGCCGCTCGAGCAGCTCGGCGTTCTTGGCGGTCAGCTTTTCGTTCTGCGCGCGCAGCTCCTCCATCGCGGCCTGCGCTTCGGTCAGCTGACGGCGCAGCTCGGCCGTTTCGGTATAGTATTTCGTGTCGGTTTGTTCTATGTAATGCAGCACATCCTCGCGGTTAAAGCCGCCGAATATCGCGCTGCGGAACCCTTGGTTTTGCTCGCCCATTGCAGTTCCTCCCACAATAATCTCTTATCAGTATAGCAAATCCGGGCGGAAATGGCAAATTAAAATAATTAGGAATTAGGAATTATAGTGGCGGGCAGCGTGTTCGCCTGTTGATAATTGAAATATACGTTCCTTGTAGGGCGGGATGACCTCATCCCGCCGTTCCTTTCCGAAGATCACAATGTCTATCGGGTTGCGTTGGGTTACGATTTACGCAATATGCATTGCCGTTAATACAGTGTCGGCCGTTATGTGCGGCGGGGTGAGGGCAGGAGGTGAATTGCGGCAAAGCCGCAAGAGATACCACTCTGGAGTGCCCCGCCCTACGATTAACTTTCTAATTCCTAATTAACCGAAAATATTGCATTTACGTCAGAAAGGTGCTATCATAGTTGTATCTTGCAAAAACGAGGAAGATGCTCAATGTTAGAATTAAAAGATTTCGAGGCAGCTGCGGACCGACTGAAAAACGTCATCCACAACATTCCGCTGTCTACGTCCTGCACCTTCTCCGCTCTGACGGGCGCAGAGGTTTATTTGAAGTACGAAAACCAGCAGAAGACCGGCTCGTTCAAGGTGCGCGGTGCGTACAACAAGATCATGAAGCGCTACGCGGAGGGCGGCCTGCACGCTGTCGTTGCCTCCTCTGCGGGCAACCATGCACAGGGCGTTGCGTTCGCGGCGACCGCTGTCGGCGTAAAGTCCACCATCGTTATGCCGCGTTCCGCGCCGATCGCAAAGGTATCCGCAACGCAGGGCTACGGCGCTGAGGTGGTGCTCGCGGGCAGCATTTACGACGAGGCTTACGCAAAGGCCTGCGAGATCTGCGAGGAAACCGGCGCGGAGTTCATCCACCCGTTCGACGATGAGGACGTTATGGCCGGTCAGGGCACCATCGCGCTCGAGATCCTGCGCGACCTGCCGGGTGTTGACATGATCTTTGTTCCGGCGGGCGGCGGCGGACTCATCTCCGGCGTTGCAGCGTGTGCAAAGCAGATCAATCCGCGCATCCAGATCATCGGCGTACAGGCCGAGGGCGCACCGGCTATCGCAAATTCGTTCCGCACCGGCGAGCGCACGCCGTCCGAAACCGTCCACACCATCGCAGACGGTATCGCCGTAAAGACCCCGGGCGAAAAGACCTTTGAGTACATCCAGAAGTATGTTGACCGTGTTGTCACGGTTTCCGACGACGAGATCGCCTCCGCAGTCCTCATGCTGCTCGAGCGCTGCAAGCAGGTGGTCGAAACCTCCGGCGCGGCGCCGCTCGCGGCTGTCCTCAACAATAAGGTGGACGTCAAGGGCAAAAAGGTCGTATGCGTGCTGTCCGGCGGCAATATCGACGTTTCGTTCATCCACAAGATCGTCGAAAAGGGCCTGATCACCCGCTGCCGTCAGCTGAAGTTCTCCGTGCTCATGCCGGATGCGCCGGGCGCGCTCGAGCACTTCTCGCACATCGTTGCCCAGCAGAATGCGAACATCATCCTGTTCCAGCACGACCGCGTGCAGGCTGACCTCGAGATCGGCGAGGCCATCATCAACGTGGTTTGTGAGGTCGGCGGCGTTGACCACGCCAAGCGCCTCATCGATACCCTCACCAAGGACGGGTATAAGGTGTTTACCTCTCAGATTTAATGAAAAAGATTTTACAGCGTTCTGTCGTTTGATGGAGCGCTGTTTTCTTTATGAACGTAAATTGTAGGGCGGGGCACTCCAGAGTGGTATCTCTTGCGGCTTTGCCGCAATTCACCTCCTGACCCCACCCTGCCGCCTATAACGGTAGACACTATATTAACGACAATGCGTATTGCGTAAATCATAACCCAACGTAATCCGATAAACATTGTGACATTCGGAGGGGAGCGGCGGGGTGAGGTCACCCCGCCCTACGGGAAACGGATAGGTATGATTAACGTAAACAGAGAAATGATAAAACGCAAATCACCACAATAATTACTAACTACTAATTCCTAATTACTAATTAACACTTGACATATCGTTCAGCTCATGTTATATTCTAACTGTACTAAAACACACAGTACAGTTCACACACTCCGAAAACAATGAAAGGAAAGGAGGCGCGTCAGGTGATAAAAATCGATTATCGGGATGCCCGGCCCATCTATGAACAGGTGGTGGACGGCATTGAGGAGCTGGCTCTGCGTGGGGCACTGCCGGCGGACACCCAGCTGCCCAGCGTGCGGCAACTCGCGATGGAGCTATCCATCAACCCGAACACGATCCAGCGCGCTTACGGAGAGCTGGAGCGGCGCGGTGTGATATACGCCGCCAAAGGACGGGGAAATTTTGTGTCAGACAATGTTGCGGCGCTGTGTTCTCAGCGGCTGAACGAGCTGGGAGAACAGATAACCGCACTGGCCGGGCAGGCCCGCGCGCTCGGCGCGACTGAGGAGCAGCTGCACGGCTGGGTGGATAGGAAAGGAGAGAGCAGAACATGATTACGGCTCACAACGCGACCAAGCGGTTTGAGGACATCACGGCGGTCGATCACATCTGCGCCGAGGTAAGGGACGGTTCGGTCTACGGGCTCATCGGCTCGAACGGCGCGGGCAAGTCCACGTTCCTGCGGATGCTGGCCGGCATCTTACAGCCGGACGAGGGCACGGTGCAGCTGGACGGAGAGGACATTTTCGAGAACATCGCGATGAAGGAACGGTTTTTCTTTATCTCGGATGAACAGTTCTTTTTCCCGAACAGCACGCCGAAGGAAATGAAGAACTACTACAAGCGCTTTTACAGCAGATTCGATGAAAAACGCTATCACAGGCTGATGGACGGCTTCGGTCTGGACGAAAACCGCAAGCTGCGGACGTTCTCCAAGGGCATGAAAAAGCAGGTTTCGGTCATCTGCGGCGTATGCAGCGGCACAGACTACTTATTCTGCGATGAAACGTTCGACGGCCTCGACCCGGTCATCCGGCAGACGGTGAAGAGCCTGTTTGCCGAGGATGTGGCCGACAGAGGGCTCACGCCCATCATCGCCTCGCACAATCTGCGCGAGCTTGAGGACATCTGCGACCATGTGGGTCTGCTGCACCGCGGCGGTATCCTGTTCTCGCGCGATCTGGACGAGATGAAGCTCGGGATGTACAAGGTGCAGTGCATTTTTACAAGCCCGCTGCCGGATTCCGCGTGGGACGGCTTCGACATTCTTCGAAAGGAGCAGCGCGGCTCGCTGTACACCATCACGGCGCGCGGCACCCGCGAGGAGCTGATGGCGAAGATCAACGCACTCAATCCCTCTTTCTGCGAGATGCTCCCGCTGACACTGGAGGAGATTTTCATTAACGAAACGGAGGTGGCAGGCTATGATGTCAAGAAACTCCTGTTCTAAGGGCCTCGTGCGTGACAGCATGAAGCGGAATCTGTGGGCCATCGTGCTGTCCACGGTGGGATTCTTTATGGCGCAGCTGCTGCCGGTGCTCATGACAGCCCAGCGCGGCATGGCGGCACATAAGCAGGATCTCGTAAACATGAGCGCGGCGGATGCCGCCGCCTGCTGGCAAAGCTATGTGGAGATCGTCGGTCGGATGCTGAGCGGACAGAATCCGTTCACCAAGCTGGCAGTCATCATTCTGGCAGTCACCTGCGGCATCAGTATGTTCGCGTATCTGCACAACCGCCGCAAGGTGGATTTCTACCACAGTCTGCCCATTTCGCGCAGCCGCCTGTTCGCGGTGGATTACGCGACCGGTGCGCTGTGTGCGCTGGTGCCGTATCTCGTGCTGCACCTGCTGAGCATCGTCTGCGCGTGCGCGATGGGCTTCGGTGAGGCGGTCAGCGCTTCGCTCGTCGGCGTGATGGCGGCGAATGTCATCTTCTTCTTCCTGCTGTATGCGCTGGCGGCTGCTACGACCATCTTCTGCGGCAACACCATCATCACGCTGCTGCTCGGTCTGTGGGTGTACTTCGGGCCGGTGCTCGTAAAGGTGCTGTGGAACGGCCTGCTGGGCATTTTCTTCACCACCTACTATTCGGGTGAGTCGCTTGCCAACTGGGTCGTTGGCAACAAGCTGTGCCCGATGGTGCATTACTTCGGCGTGAATGGCACGCGGTACATGACGGGCGGATTTTCGGTCTATGCCTACACCGGCACGCCCTACGGCGATATGGTACCGAGTGCCGTCGGCACGCTGGTCGGCTACGCCATTGCGGCGGTCGCTGTCACCGCGCTGGCGCTGTTCCTGTTCCGCATCCGAAAGAGCGAACGCGCGGGCACGGCGCTGGCGTTCAAGCCCGCAAAGCTGCCGGTCAAGGTCATCATCAGTGCCGTGATGGGCGTGGCGCTTGCCGAGCTGTTCTACCTCATCGTTGACAGCTCCAAGCTGTGGTTCTGGGTCGGTCTGGTGCTCGGCACGGTCATCTTCCACTGCGTTGTCGAGATCATCTATGCATTCGACTTCCGCGCCATCTTCCGCAAGCCCATCCACCTTGCCGTTATCCTTGCGGTGCTGGTCGGCGGTATGCTGACCATGCAGGCGGATGTGTTCGGCTATGATGAGTGGCTGCCGGATGAGGGCAGCATCGAGGCGGTGTCTGTCGATTACAACATGGGCTACGAAAACAGCCGGTTCCTCAGCGAGCCGGAGAACATCGCGGCGGTGCGCCAGCTCGCAGCCATCGGCGTGGAGCACAAGGACGATACGGACGATAACAACGGCTATCTGGTAACGGCGTTCCGAATGAAGAACGGCAAGATCAAGAGCCGCGGATACAGTCTGCCGTACTCGGAAGAGGTTTCGCAGCTGGAAAACAAGGTGTACCAGTCGGCCGAGTACAAGAAGGTAAGCTGGACGCTGTTCAATCTGGGCGAGGTGCAGGAGGGCTGTCACCGCACGCTGGCATTCTACACCAACGGCGGCGGCAACGACTGCGCGGGCACGCTGGAGAACGAGGCGCAGGTGAATGAGATCATCGAAACGCTGCAAAGCGAGGCGCTGAGCCACACCGCCGATGCGATGCCGGTGCTGCATATCGAATTTGCACAGATGAATGCGGACTATTATAATGCGGACTATTATAATGCGGACTATTGTTATGGTGAGGGCGGTGCCTGCGTGACCGAAAAGGACGTTAAGACACTGGCGCTCATCAAGCAGTACGCGGGCGTGGAGCCCAATCCGCTCTCCTCGAAAGAGGTGCAGAGCGCGATGCTGAGCATTTATCTGCCGGAAAAGGGCTGCTGGCAGGGCGTGGACGTGACCGACAAGGCGGACATTGATGCGCTGATGAAGAACGCCGTGAATATCGATGCGATGAACCTGTACGGCAGCAATATGACGGCCTACGGCGTGCTCAACAACTGGGATACCGCAGATATTTATGTGAACTACAAGAACGATGCCAACGGCGAGGTCTGGACGGCGAGTGTCGGCTATCTCCGGTCGCAGTATCCGACGGCCATCATCGAGAAGTACCGCGCCAAGGCGCTCGAGCTGGCGAACGGCGGCGGCGTTGTCAGCACGCAAAGCCATGATATCAGCTACACTTCGGAGGCGGTCGGATGAAACGCCGCAGCCAAGGCTGGAGCTCGTTCCGTTCGCGGACATCATTTCGGTCGTGACGGACAGCGCAGCGCCCGGTCTGGGCTCGTTCGTGAACATTTTCGGCAACATTACGCTGCTGTTTCCGCTCGGGCTGTTCCTGCTGCTGTTCTGGCGGTGGTTCGAGCGGGCGGGCCGCACCCTCGGGTGGTGCTTCGGCACCTCGCTCAGCATCGAGCTGATACAGCTGGTCGCGGGCGGTGTCACCTCGGCGGATGATCTGCTGCTGAATATGCTCGGCGGCGCACTGGGCTTCGCGGCGGCAAAGCTGCTGCTCAAGGCGTTCCCCAGGCTCGCGCCGACAGGCGAGGGGAGAGCACAGTGGGCGTTTCCGCTCGCGTGCTGGCTGGCCGTCATCGCGGCGAGCACAATATCCGATCTGCCGGTGCTTTGGTAGGAGCCGGCAGGTCGAAATGGATAGAGAGTGATATACGGAAACAGGCACACCGGGAGGTGTGCCTGTTTTGGTGTTGCTGGAAAATTGTTCGCAAAAATGAAAAAATCGCCGGTATCGGCGATGATTGACAGGGTTCGACAGGGCTGTTATAATACAGATGGGCGCTGTTGCATATGGCGGTCAGACCTTCTTTCCTTTCCCGCAGTCTGCGGCAGGAGGGAGGTGGCGCAAGTGCAGAAAAAAGCATTTCAGCTTTTTGTTTGTGCAGTCGTTTTGCTGTACATTTTTTGCATAAATGCGCATTGACCGCTCGGGTAGGCTCCGAAGCGGTCAATGACTTTAAGTTATTGACAATGCAGAGGGTCTGACTGCTTGTAACAGCGCCTCTTTGTATCTATCATTATAGCATATGCTCCGGTTTTGTCAAGCGATGAAGCCGGGGCGTTTTTGTTAGGTGTGCAGATCGTTTACGGCGGCGGACTGAGGGCAGTCCGCCCTGCGGTTCGCTGTTACGTTTTGCAGGTGGATTGAAAGGGCGATTTGGCGCTGCAATCCCTCCTTATAAGGTGTGCGCCTGCTGTTGCGGCTCTCCGAATGGAGCGTGTGCCCGCCGTTTCGTTCTGGTGCCGCCCGCAGCGTTTCTGCTACGCGCCTGCCGCCCCATCCGGTGGTGGATTCGCTTCCGTTGCGACGGAAGCCACGCCGGTTGAAACAGCCCACCGGGCTGTTTCTAAGAGCCGGCTTTCGAATCGCACCACCTGACACAAAAAATAAAGGATATTCCGAATGGAATATCCTTTATTTTGGTGGAAGGTGGTGGATTCGAACCACCGAAGTCATAGACGACAGATTTACAGTCTGGAGCAACCCCGCAGAATACCTAAGGATTTCGGGGTTATTCCCTTATTGTTCCCTTGTTCTTTAGATAAATATCACTTCGAAGTCGATGCTCTATTCAGCAACAGCTTTACTTGCGGAGTAGGAATGGTATATGATGATGTATTATATTTGAACAGTTATGAAAATTTTTACTATCGCCTAAAAACAGCCAATACAACCACTGCACTTATCAATATCATGATGTTAAAGTACAGAACATAAGGATATTTTCGGCGTAACCGTCCCCAAGCTCGATGATTTTCTGGGCAGGACTCACATTCTCTTCCTTTGCAAGATGCTGCAATGCTTTGATTCGCAATCTTAGATACTGCGTACATTAACATAAATAATGTGTTAAATGCAATAAATCCAACTATCAATAAATATAGAAGCATATTCTTCACATTCATATTATTTATGTTCGAGAAAGTTTCTGCCAGTAACTTGATCTCGGTTGAGAAACCCAATACTATACCAGAAAAAATACCTAAAATTGCAATAGATTGACCATGGAATCCATTGACACGGTCAAGTAGATCAGTTACATTTTTGTTGCTTTCGTTATTCAACTGTTGAGCTTGTTTTAATGCTTCATCCGCTTTAGCACTTAAAAATGCCACTTTCTCCATTCTAGCCAAACGTAATGCTTCTAACTTAATATGATCATATAACTTTGTCATACCCTTACTAAGGTTAGAATGATCGTCTGATATTCTCGACATTACTCGTTCAAGAACAGCACAGACATTATCGCGCACATCACTCTGAAAACCCTCTAATTGTTGGGAAATTTCATAATATGAATGCCGAAAAGTACCATCGTTATAGATTTCTTGAAAATCATTGAGTAACTCGTCGGCTTCCTCATCAGATGGCTCAATATAATGTGTCATGCTCTCAATGAGTTCACTTAGTTTCTCAGAATATTCCATATCAGATTAAGGGTCCAATCCAAGAGGATCATTACATGCAAAGAATCGTTTAATTGCATTTTTGCTTATCATCTGTCGTGAAGCAGTATTTTTCCATGGATCCTCTTTGTGTGTCATACTTACTAATTGTCTTGCAGAATACAGTAAGCATTTGTTTAGAACCTTATGCAACAAATTAAATGCTTTACTATCAATCCGCAAAGAATTCCCAAATTCATTGGCAGCAGTAACATTGATGTTATTGATAGGATTGCTTAGGTTTACATTATACTCAAAATAAGCTTCAGGAACAACCGGACCATATTGCCAGTTGTATATATCCTCATCAAAAGCAAGGGAATCTAAGCACCTCATAAAATATCCTTGAATATAGTATAAAATTTTCTGTAGCTGCAAGTTCGTAACCGTTCTACCATCATCAGCTGTCGTTGAACAAATATAGTTTGACAGCGATAGCACAGGGTATTCTCGTTGCATACATTCCCCTCCTTTCAAATTTATTGTAACATAATTATCAGAAAAAGCAATATTCTTTCTAAATGCCATCCACATATCTACAAGCTCCTTTTTTATGATTTAAGAATACCCTTCAATATATGGCTGATATACCGTATAAATTGACCACAAATGGTCAACTAAGAAAAAATTCCTCCGATTTTTTTCGGAGGAATTACAAATTCAGTACGCCAACTTCTGCGAAGCCCTGCGCTGGTCGTCGGTATTGACGTGCGTATAGATCTCGGTGACCTTGACGGACGAATGTCCGAGCAAAGTCTGCACGGCACGCAGCTCGGCGCCGCCCTTGATCAGATAGGTGGCATAAGTATGGCGCAGCTTATGCGGCGACAGGCGGCGCACGGTCAATCCCTTGAAGAAGTTATCGTACTGCCTGCGGAATGAACCGGGCGTCATGTAGCCGCCGCGCACGGCCGGCACGACATAGATGCTCGTCCTGGGCGCGGCACGCAGATGCGCGGCAAGCTGATTACCGTAGGTGATAACACGGATACGGTCGCTCTTGGTCGTTTCCACGGGCGCAAATTCGCCTTTTGCGACACGGGTTACAACACGCCGGATCGTGATGGTGCGGTTCTTCTGGTCGATATCGTTCCAGCGCAGACCCATGATCTCCTCGCTGCGGATACCGGTGTACAGCAGAATAGCAATTGCTGTGCCAAACGGCTGATCGAGGTGAGCGATAATGCACGCGATCTCGTCGGGCGAATACACCTCGATGTGCTTGAACGTCGTATCCGGCTTGATCTTGATGCCGTCACACGGATTTCGGCTGCACAGGCCGTTGATGACTGCGCTTTTCATGATCTGGTCAATGGTGATGAAGATGTGGTGTCGGGCGCTCTTGCTGAGGTGGGCGGCATTGCCCATCATACGTTCGATGTCCGACTGATGCAGCTTGCTGAGCTGCATTTTGCCGAGCACGGGCAGAATATAGTGGTTGAAATACAGCTCGTAATTGTCGTAGGTGCGGTACCGGACTGACTTCTCTTTGCGCTCGAGCCATTCCTGTCCCCAGCCTGCGACGGTCTGCCGGTGCGCCTGCGCTTCCTTGCCGCGCTCGAGAAATTCCTCGTAGGCTGCTTTGGCGAGCGCACGAGTACGCCTGCAGAACGACTTCTGCACATGGCTGCCGTCCGGCAGGTCGAGCCAGACGCGCAGTTCCACACTGCCGTTCGGCTTTTTGCGGAAACTTCCGTTCATAAAAAATAACCCCTTTCTTATCGCATGAAGGTGTGATAAAATAGAGGTACTGATAGGTTTCGCGATTTGTCAGTACCTCATGTCCCGCTCTGGTGCTACCAACACCAGAGCGGGATTTTTTTTTGAAAATTATTTTGTTGAATATTTATAGTAACGTCAAAGATGCCAGAAAGCTCCGCAGAACGCTGTGAACCGCTGGTGCCGGTTAGGTGAATGATAAAACATATCAAAAAGTTCAGAAAACGCGAATGTGAAGTATCTTCACCGTCATTTTGTCAATTTACAGAATTGCGGTCTTGCGGTAAGATACCACCTGTAATTACAACTGAGCGCGCTCACCCCGAAATGGGGGACAGCATTGGAGTAACGCATAGCGGGGTATGTTCCCGCCGCTCCTTTCCACCTATGGACGAAAGGACAATGCAATGAGCAATGAAATTCAGATTTTCGCAAATGACCAGTTCGGCGAGGTTCGCACGCTGACCAAAGACGGCGAGCCGTGGTTTGTCGGCAAGGACGTAGCAGAGATTTTAGGCTACGCTAACTCTCGCAAGGCAATCGCCGATCATGTAGATGCTGAAGATAAGACAGATGGGGTAACGATTCGTGACTCCATCGGTAGAGACCAGACGCCTGTTCTTATCAATGAGTCCGGTCTGTACAGCCTGATCCTGTCGAGCAAGCTGCCGACGGCCAGAGCGTTCAAGCGCTGGGTAACGTCCGAGGTGCTGCCTGCAATCCGCAAGCACGGTGAGTACGCTGTGCCTAAGGTATCACAGAAGCGGCTCGGTGAGGTCAACAGCGCGGCGCGTATTATTCGTCAGACGCTCAAGGAGGCAGGTATGGCGCCGCAGTTTGTTGCCGTTGCCATGAAGAGCCTGTATGCGCCGGTCGGTGTAGAAATCCCGCTTGAGGGCGTAACGCTGAACAAGCAGCTGTTCGATGCGACCGCAATCGCTAAGCAACTCGGTGTGCTGTCCCGCTCCGGCAGACCGCACGCGCACGCAATCTCCGCGATCATCGCGCAGGTGGACGTACTGCCCGAGGAAAAAGAGCTTGCGCCGTTCCAGAGCGCCGTCAGCGGCCACGCCGGAACGAACGTGCAGTACACGAAGTCGGTCGTTGCTAAAGTCAGCCTGTGGCTGGAACGCCATGATTACCCGGAAAGTTTTGAGTACCGGGGCAAGAAGTACACGCTGCGGTACAGTGCAGCAGCATAAATATCCTATCCCTGTTCACGGTTCCACCGATGAATGGGGATTTTTTTCTTTAGCTCGGTCGAAATTCAACCTTGACGACCAGACCCAGAATTTGAACATTAGTCTCTTTCAAATCGTAAACAAACGGCTTGTGTTTGGGATTGGTGGACTGCGGCATGAGGGTTACTATGTTACCACTGCGAGAAAAGCGTTTGAGGGTTGCGTCCTGATCGTCGATAAGAACGGCCGCGATCTCGCCATTTTCAACAATATCCTGTCGGCGGATAATAACGATGTCGCCGTCAAAGATACGAGCGGCATTCATGCTGTCGCCGCGCACGCGCAGAGCGAAGTATTCTGCGCCGCCGTTAAGGTCGGTAAAAGTGTAGCCCTCGATGTTCTCCTCGGCGTAGATCGGCGCACCAGCCGCGATACGGCCGAGGATGGGGATACGCTTTAAGTGAGAGAAATCAACAAGGATAGCATTGTCCGGAAGTTTGTTTGTCTGTTCCTTGACAGGTGCTTTGCCAGTCAGCGTGTTCATGTCTACATTATAGAAGTCGGCAAAGACTTCAAGGGTTTCCAGATCTGGCTCGCGCTTGCCGGTTTCATACATACCGATCGCACTGCGGGATATTTTCAGGGTGTTTGCAAGCTCCTGCTGGGACAGTCCTTT
>CAKSVR010000048.1 GCA_934504345.1 uncultured Agathobaculum sp.
CGAACACAGTAGTTAAGCTCGTTTACGGTGACAATACTTGGCTGGTGACGGCCCGGGAAGATAACTCAACGCCTACACCAAAGCAGCAGTGAAAACTGCTGCTTTTTATTTTACCCGTTGACATTCCCGACCGGAACGGCTATACTGTCCTCAAAGAAGGATAGACAAAAAACGGAAAACACCGGGAGGGGATACGATGTTATTCAAAGCAGAGCTCACCACCGCCGCCACGATGGAACGCCGCGAGGCGATCGTTCGGGCGCTCGAGCAGGCCGGCATCACGGCATACACCAAAACGCAGGATAATTTCTCGGGCGGACTGTTCGAGAACCGCCGCTCATCGGGGACATTCGGCATGGACAGTGCTGCGCGGTATCAGTACAAGATCTATGTCAAGCGTGAACAGCTCGAGCAGGCAAAGGCCGTGCTCGCTGCACTTGCATGACAAAACAGGAGAGCCGGAGCGATTGCTTCGGCTCTTTTTTTGCGCCCTACTTTACCGATTCGCCGAAATGTGATAAAATAAGCAGTAATCAGAAAATATACCAGACAGCAATGCTGTGTTGGTTTTGTTTGATGGAGGCTGCGCTATGATAAAGTTCAGAATGCCGCTGCTGGCGGTGCGTGATGTGGAGATCTCAAAAAAGTTCTATCAGGAGCTGTTCGACCAGACGGTAACACTCGATCTGGGCGAAAATGTGACATTTTCCGGCGGTTTTGCAATCCAGCAGGATTTCGACAAACTGACCGGCGTGCCCGGATCCACAATCCTGCACCAGTCGCACAACATGGAGCTTTACTTTGAGGTGGACGATTTCGATGCGTTCACCGAAAAGCTGCACCGCCATCTGGATGTGGAGCTCGTCCATCCGCCGATGACGCACGCATGGCAGCAGCGGGTAGTGCGCCTGTACGACCCGGACTGGCACATGATCGAGGTCGGCGAATCCATGGAGCGCATCGCGCTTCGTCTGCTGGACGAGGGACATTCTGTGGAGGAAACCGCGCAGCTCATCCATCACCCGACTGATTTTGTGGAACGATGCAGAAAGGGCTTGAAATAGATATGTTCGGTTATCAACCGGAATTTGTCGATTGCGGAGATGCCCGCATTGCCTGCTATGATGTGGGCCGCGGCAAGCCGCTCGTGCTGCTGCACGGCAACGGCGAGGACAGCTCCTACTGGAACGCCCAGATCCCCGAGCTGACCCGTTTTTATCGCGTTATCGCGGTGGACAGCCGCGGACACGGCGCCTCCGAGAGCGGCGGGCATGGCCTGTCGTTCGAGCAGATGGCCAGCGACCTCAAGACCGTGCTCGATGCACGCGGTGTGCGAAAAGCGCACTTCCTCGGCTTCTCGGACGGCGGCAATCTGGCGATAAAATTCGCACTCACTTACCCGGAATATGTAGATAAACTCATCCTTAACGGCGCAAATGTGGAGATGTTCGGCGGTGTCAAGCCGCAGGTGCAGCTGCCCATTATGGCAGGCTACGGACTGGCGGCTGTGATGAGCCGTTTCAGCAAAAAGGCCGCCCGCCGACGAGATGTGCTCGGCCTGATGGTCCATCCATACGGTGTGACGATGAACGATCTGGAGCGGCTGACCATGCCGACCCTTATCATCGTCGGTGAGCACGACATGATACGCGACAAGCAGACAAAGGAGATGGCCTCGCACATTCCTCACTGTCAGGTGGAGGTTTTTCGCGATGGCGACCACTTTGTTGCAGCAAAACAGCCGTCACGGTTCAACCGGACGGTCATTGAATTTTTACTTGGGAGATAAGCATTATGAAATTCATCAAGGCGGGAGAAACCGCAGACAGCAATATTTTCAACAAGCTCGACGAGCGCAAAAAGGCGCTGGTGCAGAGCGGCATGGACGTTATCAACCTGTCCATCGGCACGCCGGATTTCCAGCCGGATAAGCACGTTATGGAAACCGTCAGCCGCGCCGCACTCGACCCGGATATGTACAAGTATTCGCTGAATGAGACCCGCGAACTGCTCGATGCAGTCGAGGACTGGTACAAGCGCCGCTACGATGTGGAGCTCGCCGATGACGAGATCATGGCGGTTTGCGGCTCGCAGGAGGGCATCGCGCACGTTGGCTTTGCCTTCGCCGGCCCGAACGACCTTATCCTTGCACCGGACCCGGGCTACCCGATCTTCTCGTTCGGCCCGATGATGACCGGCGCGACCGTCGGCCTGTACCCGCTGTATGCTGAGAAGAACTGGCAGCTCGACTTTAACGACATCCCGGAGGACATTGCAGAGCGTGCCAAGGCGATTGTCGTTTCCTATCCGAACAACCCGACCACCGCTGTTGCCGACCGTTCGTTCTACGAAAAGCTGGTCGTTTGGGCGCGGGAGCACAATGTCATCGTGCTGCACGATAACGCATACTCTGATATTATGCTCAACGGTGAAAAAGGGCTGTCGTTCCTGTCCATCCCGGGCGCAAAGGAGGTCGGCATCGAGTTCAACTCGCTCTCCAAGACCTACAATCTGACCGGTATGCGCGTGTCGTTCGCGCTTGGCAACCGCGACGTCATCAGCCGCTTCCGCGCGTTCCGTTCGCAGATCGACTACGGTATGTTCTACCCGATCATGGCGGGCGCGGCAGCCGCGCTGAACGGCCCGCAGGACGTTGTAGAGAGCAACCGCACCGGCTATATGGCACGCCGTGATGCGCTGTGCGGCGGTCTGCGCTCGATCGGCTGGAACGTGCCGGATGCACAGGGCACGATGTTCGTCTGGGCGAAGATTCCGGAGCGTTTCAAGTCCTCTGTGGACTTCACCATTGAGCTGATGGAAAAGACCGGCGTGATTGTCGTTCCGGGCAGCGCGTTCGGCGCACAGGGCGAGGGCTATGTCCGCATGGCACTGGTCGTTCCGCCCGAGCGCATGGCAGAGGCGGTGCGCCGCATCGACGAGAGCGGTATTGTAAAGGAGTGATTCTCTGATATGCAGATCGACCATATTGCACTGTACACGCGCGATTTAGAGCGTTTATGTGCGTTTTACACCAAATATTTTGACGGTACGGCGGGCAAGCTGTATCAGAACGAGGAGAGCAGCACGCAGGCGTGCTTTATCTCGTTCGCAGACGGCGCGAGGCTGGAGATCGTAACGCGGCCCGCATTCGAGGATGCGGAGCATTCGCGCCTGTGGACGGGCTGGGCGAACACGGCGTTCAAGGCGGGCACGCGCGAAAACGTGGACGCGCTGACCGAGCAGATGCGCTCGGACGGCTACGAGATCACGGACGGCCCTGCCGTTGGCGAGGATGGCTGCTACGGCAGTCTGGTGCTCGACCCGGACGGCAATACCGTCCGCATCGTGGCGTAAAGGAGAGCGCAGATGAAGCTGATCTCATGGAATGTAAACGGTCTGCGGGCGTGCATGGGCAAGGGATTCCTTGACTTCGTGGCCGCCGAGCAGCCGGATATGCTGTGCCTGCAGGAAACCAAGATGCAGCAGGGACAGGCCGATGTGCCGCTCGAAGGCGGCTATCATGAATACTGGAACTCGGCGGAGAAGAAGGGCTATTCCGGCGTTGCGCTGTTCACCAAGACCGCGCCGCAGAACGTCACCTACGGCCTCGGCATCGACGAGCACGATCACGAGGGCCGCGTTATCACGGCGGACTACGGCGAGTTTTACCTCGTCACCGTGTACACGCCCAACTCGCAGAACGAGCTCAAGCGCCTCGATTACCGCATGGTCTGGGAGGATGCGTTCCGCGACTATCTGTGCAGACTGGATAAGGAAAAGCCGGTCATCGTGTGCGGCGATATGAACGTAGCCCATCAGGAGATCGACCTGAAAAATCCCAAGACCAATCGCAAAAACGCCGGTTTTACCGACGAAGAGCGCGGCAAAATGACCGAGCTGCTGGGTGCGGGCTTCACGGATACGTTCCGCCATTTCAATCCCACGCTCGAGGGCGTGTATTCGTGGTGGAGCTATCGTTTCCATGCCCGCGAGAAGAACGCAGGCTGGCGTATCGACTATTTCCTCGTGTCCGACCGGTTTATCGACCGCGTGAAGGATGCGCGTATCCTGACCGATGTGTTCGGTTCGGATCATTGTCCGGTGCTGATCGAAATTGAATAAGGACGAGTATGCCTTTCTGCCGGAGGCGTTTTTCGGCGGCGTGCAGGAGCAGGAGGACGAGCAGGCGCTCGACCCGTACTTCCGGCCGGATGCCGTATCCGGGGAGGATGAGCCGGACGGCCTTGACTGGATGCCGGAAACACCGACCGAGCCGTGTCCGTGCTGCGGCGCGGAGCTTCCCGAGAACCCATCCTGGGGCTATATCTGTCCCATGTGCGGCTGGGAGATTGATTACGATGTCGAAGGCGAGCCGGATAAGCCCAGCGACCAGAATCATGGGCTGTCGCTCACCGAGGCCCAGTGGAACTTCCGCACGTTCGGCGTTATCGCGCCGTGGAGCAGAATGGAAAATTGAAAATGGAGAATGGAGAATGTACCTGATGGTTTACCATTCTCCATTTTTTCATTTTCTCGCTCCTTACTGTGACGTAAGTTGTAGGGCGGGATGACCTCATCCCGCCGCACATACATGGGAGCAGATAAAGCCAGCACGGATGTCGATCGCCCACTTGACATCCCACCGCACATACATGGGAGCAGATTGTTAGAAACGGCGGGGTGGGGTCACCCCGCCCTACGGTAAATGTTATATGCGGTATAATCGCAGCAATCGAAACATACCCTTGCTTTAAAGGGGTGAATGCTGTGAAGAAAGCAATTTGTGCCGTGATCTTGAGCGGTTTCCTTGCGGTGCAGGCGGCGGCGCTGCCCGAAATGGGCGCTCTGTATGCCAAATCGGCGGCGCTGTATGCGGCAAACGGGCAGGAATTGTACACCTACAACGCCGATGAGCAGTTACAGCCCGCATCTGTGACCAAGATCATGACGATGCTGCTGACGATGGAGGCGCTCGAGCGCGGCGAAGTCACGCTCGACACCATGATAACCGGCAGCGAGTATGCCTGTTCGATGGGCGGCACGCAGATATGGCTCGAGCCGGGCGAGCAGCTCTCGCTGGACGAGATGCTCAAAGCCATCGCGGTCGGCTCGGCGAATGACTGTGCGGTGGCGGTGGCGGAGCATCTGGCGGGCACGGAGGCGGCCTTTGTTGAGCGGATGAACGCCCGCGCGCGGGAGCTCGGCTGCACGAACACGACGTTCATCAACGCCAACGGGCTGGATGCCGCCGGACAGAAAACGCTGACCTCGGCCCGCGACCTTGCACTCATTTCGTGTGAGCTGCTGCGCCACCCGAAGATACTGGAGTATACCGGCATCTGGATGGACACGGTGCGCGGCGGTAAATTCGGGCTGGCGAACACGAACAAGATGCTCAAAAGCTACCCGGGCCTGACCGGACTCAAAACGGGCTACATCCGCGAGGCGGGCTTCTGTATTTCGGCCAGCGCTGAGCGGGACGGGCTGAGCCTTGTGGCGGTCGTGATGGCTGCGCCGACCAAGGAGAACCGCATGGCGGATGCGACCGTGCTGCTCAATTACGGCTTCGCGAATTTCATGGCATACACACCGTCGGCTGACGAACTGGCGCCCATTCCGGTCACGCTTGGCAAAACAGACACCGTGCAGCCGGTGCTCGAGGGAGGCGAGGCGTTCGTCATCGAAAAGGCCAAGGCCGGGGAGCTGCAAACTGCGGTTGACCTGCCGGAAACGTTGTCCGCGCCGGTGGAGGCCGGGCAGCGGCTGGGCGAGATGACCGTGACAGCGGGCGGCGAAACGCTGCTGACGGTGCCCATCGTGGCGGCAAACGGCGCAGAAGCCCTCGGTCTGCCGGATATTTTCCTCACATTCGTGCGCGGACTTGCGGGAGAGGCGCAGAAAGTGCCGGAATAACGCCAAAATCCCGCTCTTTGCCGCGAAAAAAGCGGGAAATGGACGGCTCAAGAAATTTACCATACAAAATGACGGAAAGTTTGCAAATCGGGCTTGTGATTTTGGGTAAACTATGGTACACTAAAAGCAACCTCAAAGGTTGGGAGGATAATAAACTATGGTAAAACTTATTATTGGCGGTACCGGTTCCGGTAAGACCAAGGAGCTTATCGATCAGGTCAACGCTGCAGTAAAAGAAGAAAAGGGCAGTGTCGTTTGCATTTCCCGCGGCAACAAGCTGACTTTCGATATTTCGCATGATGCTCGTCTGATCGACGCAGCGGATTATCCGGTTGGCGATTCCGCAAGCCTGCTGGGCTTTGTCGGCGGTCTGCACGCTGGCAACTACGACATCACCCGTGTCTTCATCGACGGCCTGTACAAGATCATCGGTGGCAAGGATGCAGCCAAGGCGGAGGAGTTCCTCACCGCGCTGGATGCATTCTCTTCCAAGCACAGCGTAAACTTCACCGTTTCGCTCAGCGAGGAGCCGGAGTCTGCTACCGAGGCTATGAAGCGTTTCCTGTAATTCCTGTAAGGAAATACATATCCGCGAATAAGAAAAAGCAACAGCAAAAGCTGTTGCTTTTTTTCTTTTTGATAAAATGACATAAAAATAACAAATCGACATATTCCATAGAGATAACAAGATGTCTTTGTGCATTTTGCATATTACACCATGAAACACTAAAAAATTATTTGGCTTTTTTGAGCAAAAGTATTTTACTTTTTGGGTAAGTTGGTTATAATAGAGAAAGTAACGTGCAATACGGGGCACTTTGCTTTTGTAGGGAATGTTACAGTAACCAGAGGGGGAATGCGATTGCAGAGAGGCAAACAGGGATTTAGTGTGCTGCGCTACCTGATCTATTTTTCTCAGGTAGGTTTCACAGTGATCACGCCGCCGGTGCTCTGCTGTTTCGGTGCCTTGTGGCTCCGGAATCGGTTTAACTGGGGCAACGGTGTGGTGATCGCCGGGATTTTGCTCGGTATTGCAGTCGCGGCCTGCGGCCTGCGGGATTTCCTGCGGTTTACCGAGCGCAAAGCCAGAGAGAGCGCAGAAAAGGAAAAGGAGCTGTAACGGAATGCACATCGTTTACGAAGAAACGAGGCGCCTGCTGCGCGGCATGATCCCGTTGGCGCTGGTGACCTTCGGCGTGTTCACGCTGATGGGACAGGCACCGGCCCGCACGGCGGTCAGCGTTGCACTGGGCACGGCGTTCGCGCTGCTGCTGTTCTACCTGATCGGCAGGAGCACGGTACGGGCGACAGCCTTTCCGCCGGCACAGGGCATCCGCATCACGCGGCGCGGCTATGTGATCCGTTATCTGCTCACGGCGGTGTTCGTCATCGCGGCTATCAAGCTGCCGATGTTGAATGCAGCCGCGGCGGTCATCCCGCTGTTTTTCACAAAGGTGCTGCTGCTCTGGCACCACGCAGTTCAGCGGAAAGGAGGTTAAACGGTTGAACGTTGAAATAAACGGTCCTAAAATACTGGGGTATTTGTTCGGCAACACCAATCTGCCGATCACGGAAACCATGCGTAATTCATGGATCATTATGGCGTTTATCCTGTTCCTGTGTATCTTTTTAACACACCGTATGCAGAAGATCCCAAAGGGCAAGCAGGCGCTGGCCGAAAAGGCCGTGCTGATGATCGACAGTCTGGTCGAGAGCACGATGGGTGAGGGCTGTCAGGCTTTCTCGCCGTACATTATGACGCTGATGATGAGCTCGCTGTTCGGTTCGCTGGCCAGCCTGTTCTGGATGCGTTCCACCACGGCAGACCTGAACACCACGCTCGGCTGGGCGCTCATCACGTTCGCACTGATCACGTTCAATAAGATCAAGTACGGCGGCATCAAGGGCTACCTCAAGGGTTTCCTCGAGCCGATCTTCGTTATGGCGCCGCTCAACGTGCTCAGCGAGATCGCAACGCCGGTTTCCATGTCGTTCCGTCACTTCGGCAACATGGCAGGCGGCCTGGTTATCACCACGCTGATCATGGGCGCACTCAAGGTGCTGTCCGGCGCGATTCTGGGCTTTTTGCCCGTACCGCTGCTGCAGATCGGTCTGCCCGGTGTGCTGTCGCTGTATTTTGACTGCTTCACGGCCTGTATGCAGGCGTTCATCTTCAGTATGCTGACAATGGCTTATGTAGGTGATGCTCGAAACAGCTGAGCAGCAGCCGCAATTCACAATTCAACTTTTTTAGTCATTTGAATCAGGAGGAAGAAAAGTATGGATCCCAAAGCATTCGTAGCAGGTATGTCCGCTCTTGGTGCAGGTATGGCGATGATCGCCGGCCTTGGCCCTGGTATCGGCGAGGGTTATGCAGCCGGTCAGGCGTGCTCCGCTATCGGCCGTCAGCCCGAGGCACAGGGCGACATCACCCGTACCATGATCCTTGGTATCGCAATGGCCGAGTCCACCGGTATCTATGCGCTGGTTATCGCGCTGATCCTGCTGTTTGCCAATCCGTTCGTAGGCCAGTTCTAAGGATTAGGATTGACCTGTCACGACCGTTAAGGCCGTGTAAAAAGACGAAACGGATTCTTCCGTTTGGGAAGGAGGTAAACCAGTGACAGAAGCATTATATGAAGCGTTCGTCAGCATCGGCTGGTGGGAGATCCTCGTGACGATGTGCAACACGCTCATCACGTTCCTGATCATCAAGAAGTTCCTGTATGGTCCGGTCCGCAAAATGCTCGCTGCCCGCACCGAGGAGGTCGAGTCCATGTACTCCACCGCCGAAAAGGCGCAGAGCGAGGCCGAGCAGATGCGGAGCGAGTACACCGAGCGTCTGTCCAAGGCAAAGGAGGAGGCGGCCGAGATCGTCGGCACCGCTACCCGCCGCGCCGCAGAGCGCAGCGACGAGATCCTGCGCGAGTCCTCTCAGCAGGCCTCTGCCATGGTCAAAAAGGCCGAGCGCGTGATCGAGCAGGAGCGCATCAAGGCGCACAAGGAGCTCAAGGATGAGGTTGCGGATCTGTCCGTTATGATCGCCTCCAAGATCGTGGAGCGCGATGTAAAGCCGGAGGATCACGAACGCTTTATCGAAGACTTTATTGACAAGGTGGGGTGAGCAAACATGGCGGATATGGTAAGCGAGCGCTACGCACTGAGCCTTTACGAGGTCGCGCAGGATCAGAAACAGGAGAAGCTGTATCTCGATCAGCTGACCGAGGTGTGCGCGGCGTTTGACAGCGAACCGGATTTCCTCAAAATGCTCACAACGCCCTCTATCGCGGCAGAGGACAAACGGAATGTCCTGAAAGCCGTGTTCGAGGGACGTATCGAGCCTTTTCTGCTCAATTTCCTGATGCTTGTAACGGATAAGAGCCGCATCGGCCTCATCCACGAGATGTGTCAGGCGTATAAGGAGCAGTATTACTTTGAAAACGGCATCGTAGAGGTGCTGGCGGTCACGGCGGTGCCGATGAGTGCGGCGCTGACCGACAAGCTGCGCGGCAAGATGGAACAGGTAACGGGTAAAAAGGTAGAGCTGAAATGCTCGGTCGATCCGAGCATCATGGGCGGCATCGTTGTGAAAGTCAACAACGAGCAGTTCGATACCAGCCTGCGTACCCGTCTGGAAGAGCTTGCAGCACGGTTGACCGGTACACAGGAAAGCAGGTGATTTTTATGGAATTGCGCTCCGAAGAGATCAGCAGCATTATCAAGGAGCAGATCACGCATTATCAGAGCCAGATCAAGCTGACCGACGTGGGCACTGTTGTTACCGTCGGTGACGGTATCGCGCATATCCATGGCCTTGAAAACTGCATGGCAGGCGAGTTGCTCGAATTTCCGGGCGGCGTGCAGGGCATGGCACAGAACCTCGAGGAAGAGCTGGTCGGCGCCGTTATCCTCGGCTCGGACCAGAACATCCGCGAGGGCGACACGGTAAAGCGCACCAAGCGCATCGTGGAGGTCCCGGTCGGTGAAGCGATGCTGGGCCGCGTTGTTGACGCACTCGGCAAGCCTATCGACGGCAAGGGCGCTATCGAAACTAAGGAGAGCCGTCCGATCGAAATGCCCGCACCGGGCATCATCGAGCGTGCTCCCGTTAATGTGCCGCTCCAGACCGGTATCAAGGCGATCGACTCCATGATCCCGATCGGCCGCGGCCAGCGTGAGCTTATTATCGGCGACCGTCAGACCGGCAAGACCGCGATCTGTCTGGACACCATCATCAATCAAAAGGGCACCGGTGTTATCTGTATCTATGTAGCCATCGGCCAGAAGCGCTCGACTGTTGCACAGGTTGCCGAAACGCTGGCAGCCAACGGCGCGATGGATTATACCTGCATCGTCGCCGCGACCGCATCCGAGTCTGCACCGCTCCAGTATATTGCACCGTATGCGGGCTGCTCGATCGGCGAATTCTTCATGCACAAGGGCAAGGACGTTCTGGTCATTTACGATGATCTGTCCAAGCACGCGGTAGCTTACCGTGCACTTTCTCTGCTGCTTCACCGTCCGCCAGGACGTGAGGCTTATCCGGGTGACGTATTCTATCTGCACTCCCGTCTGCTCGAGCGTGCAGCGAACATCCAGAACGGCGGCAGCCTGACCGCACTCCCGATCATCGAGACGCAGGCAGGCGACGTTTCGGCTTATATCCCGACCAACGTCATCTCCATTACCGACGGTCAGATCTTCCTCGAAACCGAGCTGTTCAACTCCGGTATCCGTCCGGCCGTAAACCCGGGTATTTCGGTATCCCGCGTCGGCGGCAACGCACAGATCAAGGCAATGAAAAAGGTAGCCGGTACGCTCAAGCTGGCGTACTCGCAGTTCCGCGAGCTGCAGGCGTTCTCGCAGTTCGGCTCCGACCTTGACGCGGACACCAAGAAGCGACTGGAACAGGGCGCACGCATCGTAGAGGTGCTCAAGCAGCCGCAGAACAGCCCGATCCCGGTCGAAAAGCAGGTTATCATCATCTATGCCGTTGTTTCGGGCGCGCTGCTCGATATTCCGGCAAACCAGATCGGTGAATTTGAAAAGGAGCTGTTCTCGTTCGTTGACAGCGTTTACGGTGACATTCCGGAGTCCATCCGCACCACCGGCAAGCTGGAGGACGACGTTAAGGACAAGCTGACAAAGGCAATCGAGGAATGCAAGAGTAAGTTCCTTTCCGAGCACTAACGCGAAAGGGAGGGACTGAAAATGGCTTCCGGAAATATGAAGGACATTAAGCGCCGTATCAAATCGGTGCAGTCCACCATGCAGATCACCAAGGCGATGGAGCTGGTCGCGTCCTCCAAGATGCGCCGCGCAAAGGAGCGTGCCCTCGGGGCCCGTCCGTACTTTAACGCGCTGTATCAGACCATCGCCCGCCTTGCGGGCGCGACCCGCGGCAGCGAGTCGATCTACACCAAGCCGCGCGAGGTCAAGAACAGCCTGTACATCGTCATCGCGGGCGACCGCGGACTGGCAGGCGGCTACAATGCCAACCTGTTCAAGCTGGCCGCTGCCGAGATGCAGGGCAAGCAGGCGCAGGTCATCACCATCGGCAAAAAGGCGCAGGAGCATTACGCCAAGCGCCCGGTAACGGTGGCGGCGGACTATCCCGGCATTGCAGAAACCATGCGGATCAGCGATACGCATCCCATCGTGGAGGATATGCTGAAGCTGTTCCGCGAGGGCAGGGTGGACGAGGTTTTCCTGTGCTATACGGAGTTCATTTCTCCCTTGCAGCAGGAGCCCAAGTGCCTCAAGCTGCTGCCCGCGCACTTCGATGCGGCGGAGGATCAGCCCAAGGGCGCTCATGTTCTGACCGAATACGATCCCTCGCCGGAGAGCGTGTTCGATGCAGTCATCCCGGAGTACCTGTACGGTGTGCTGTACGGCGCGGTAGTCGAAAGCTACTGCTCCGAGCAGTCGGCGCGCCGCATGGCGATGGAGGCCGCATCTGATAACGCAGGCGAGATGATCGAAAATCTGAATCTGTCCTACAACCGTGCGCGTCAGGCAGCGATCACACAGGAGATCACGGAGATCGTAGCCGGCTCGGGCGAGGTAGGAGCCTAATCGAGAGTGGAGATAGAAGAGTGGAGAGTGGAGAGCACTCTCATCTCTTCACTCTGAACTCTGCACTCTTCACTCTTTTCACAAAAGGGAGTTTTGCCAATGAGTGAGCAGAATATTGGCACCGTTGTCCAGATCACCGGACCGGTGCTTGACATTAAATTTGCCGCTGACGCGCTTCCGAAGCTGCTGAATGCTATTACGATCGACAACCACGGTCAGATCATCACGGTCGAGGTTGCCCAGCACATCGGTCAGGACACCGTGCGCTGCATCGCAATGGAATCCACCGACGGCTTGGTGCGCGGCATGAAGGCAGTCGATACCGGCAGCCCGATCACGGTGCCGGTAGGCGACAAGAACCTCGGACGTATCTTCAACCTGCTCGGTCAGCCGGTGGACAACAAGCCGGCGGTCGAGGGCGAAGAGCGCTGGCCGATCCATCGTCCTGCGCCGTCCTACGAGGAGCAGCAGTCCACGACCGAGATCCTCGAAACCGGCATCAAGGTCGTTGACCTGATCGCACCGTTCGCAAAGGGCGGCAAGATCGGTCTGTTCGGCGGCGCAGGCGTCGGCAAGACCGTTATCATCATGGAGCTGATCAACAACATCGCAAAGCAGCATGGCGGTATCTCGGTATTCACCGGTGTAGGCGAGCGTACCCGTGAGGGCAACGACCTGTACAACGAGATGCAGGAATCCGGCGTTATCAACAAGACCGCGCTGGTTTACGGCCAGATGAACGAGCCGCCCGGAGCGCGTATGCGCGTTGCGCTGTCCGGCCTGACCATGGCGGAGTATTTCCGCGATGTCGAGGGTCAGGACGTACTGTTGTTCATCGACAACATTTTCCGCTTCACGCAGGCCGGTTCGGAGGTTTCCGCGCTGCTCGGCCGTATGCCGTCTGCCGTAGGCTATCAGCCGACGCTGGCGACCGAGATGGGCGCGCTGCAGGAGCGAATCACCTCGACCAAGAAGGGCTCGATCACCTCGGTACAGGCCGTTTATGTGCCTGCCGATGACCTGACCGACCCGGCTCCGGCCACCACGTTCTCGCATCTGGATGCAAAGGTCGTACTGTCGCGTGACATTGCCTCGATGGGCATTTACCCGGCGGTTGACCCGCTGGATTCGTCCTCTCGTATCCTGTCGGCGGACGTTGTCGGCAAGGAGCACTACGAGGTTGCCCGTGCGGTGCAGTCTATCCTTCAGAAGTACAAGGACCTGCAGGACATCATCGCCATCCTCGGCATGGATGAGCTGTCCGACGAGGACAAGCTGACTGTTGCCCGTGCCCGTAAGATCCAGAACTTCCTCTCGCAGCCGTTCCATGTTGCAGAGCAGTTCACCGGTATGGCGGGCAAGTATGTGCCGGTCGCTGAAACCATCCGCGGCTTCCGCGAGATCCTCGACGGCAAGCACGACGATCTGCCTGAGTCGGCGTTCCTGTTTGCCGGCACGATCGACGAGGTAGTGGAGAAGGCTAAGAAGGGGGCATAATATGGCTGCCTTTCATCTGAAAGTGCTCACGGTCGATAAGGAGTTTTTCAACGGTGACGTTGACCGCATCGTGGTGCGTACCACACAGGGCGATGTGGGCATCCTGCCGAACCATGTGCCGTATGTTGCGGCGCTGGGCATCGGCAGCCTGACCATCGTGCAGAATGGTGAGCGCCGTGTAGCAGCGGTTTCGGGCGGCTTCGTGGACGTTTCGGCCGACCAGACGGTCGTGCTGGCGCGTACCTGCGAGTGGGCTGACGAGATTGACGTTGCCCGTGCCCGTGAAGCGGCGGAGCGTGCGAAAGCCGTTTTGCAGCGCAAGGAAAGCGACCGTGAAATGGATATTGCACAGGTCAAGCTGAAAAAAGCGACCAACCGTATCCGCATCTCCGGAAAATAAAGAAAATCCCTCAATCCGTCAGGATTGGGGGATTTTTGTGCGGTATATCCGGAGTGAAGAGGTTCAATAGTTAGGAGTTAGAGGTAGGAGTGAGGAGGTAGGAGATAGGAGATAGGAGTGAGGAGGTAGGAGTTTTCACTGCACTTGCAGTTAACAACGCAGAAACCGTGCAATCTGCCGCGACCACGCCGCAGCGACGCGGCAAACGTGAGCCGATACCCGTTCTTTTTTCGGTCCCACCTCCTACAATAATAATTAAGGTTTAAGGCGCGGCCGCCAGCCGTGTCTTTTTCCATCTCAAAGCCGAAGCTGTTAGAATAAGAGAGTAATGGTCTGACCCGTTCCACCTTGGGCCAGCACGCCTGTAATGGAGTCCGTCAGCCGCCTCTCTTATTCGCAGCATTCGATTTACGCAGGTAGAGCCACCGTATCGTGCGCTCGTGTCACCCAGGAGATTGAACAGGCAATGAGTAAACGGCGGAACGCCATATCCAATCACACAGGAGGAGCAAAATGAACGCAGTAGGAATTGATGTTTCCAAAGGAAAGAGCATGGTGGCAGCCCTGCGGCCAATGGGTGAAGTAGCATTACTGCCACAGGAATTTCTTCATACCGCACCCGGCTTAGACCAGATGGCACATGCCATCCTCGCATTAGGCGAAGATACCCGCGTTGTTATGGAGGCAACCGGACGTTATCACGAACCCGTTGCAGCGGCGCTGAGTGCACATGGTATTCACGTCTGTGTTTTAAATCCGCTGTATATCAAGCAGAGCGGTGCCGGTTCGATCCGCAAGGTCAAAACTGACAAAGCGGATTCCTTGAAAATCGCCAAGTATGGTCTTGACAACTGGGTCGATCTGCGAGAACATACTCCTATGGATACAATTAGACAACAACTGAAGCTGTGCAGCCGCCAGTACAACATTTACATGAAAACCGTGGTATCGCTGCAAAACAATCTCATCTCACTGACCGATAAAACATTTCCCGGCGTAAATGAGCTGTTTTCCAGTCCGGCTCGTGCAGATGGACACCATAAATGGATTGATTTTGTCATGACTTTCTGGCATCGTGACTGTGTTTGCCGCATCAGCGAGAACGCATTTACCGCTCGGTACGAGAAATGGTGCAAGCGCAAGGGTTATCATTTTAGAGCGGAAAAAGCCGCTGAGATTTACGCCCGGAGCTGTGAAATGTTTGTCACGCTGCCGAAGGACGACAACACGAAACTGCTCATTGCCACTGCTGCTCAGCAGCTGCTGGCAGGTAAAATGACGTTAGCTGCTCTGCGTGTAGAGATGACGCGCCTTGCGCAGCAGCTGCCAGAGTATGATACTGTGCGTGCCATGTACGGCGTTGGCGAAACGACTGCCTCTCAGCTTATGGCCGAGATTGGTGATGTGCGCCGTTTTCCTCGCCGCAGCTCGATCGTGGCATTTGCCGGTGTTGATCCGGCTGTTGCCCAGTCCGGCAAGCACGAGGTACAAAGCACTGCTACGACCAAACGCGGCTCGCCTCATCTGAGAAAAACGCTGTACCAGATCGTCTGCACCTATCTGAGAAAAGCGCCGGAAGATGAGCCGGTATACCAATTCCTCGATAAGAAACGCAGCGAAGGCAAACCGTATTTTGTTTATATGACGGCGGCACAAAACAAGTTTCTGCGCATCTATTATGCACGCGTGAAGGAGTGTCTTGAGGCATTCGATACACAGAACACAGTTCAGGACTAAGTTAATCTGCATTTTACCCTCGGCTGGTGATTTTGCTCCAGTCTGCTTTGCTATACCCTTTTTCAGGCTCGCAAATTTTGCGGGACTTTTTTCGTTTCAGCTATTGACTTTTGTTGCTACAATGTCAACAGGCCGGATAAAGCGTGTCAGCCAGTCATGCTTTTCTTGGACTCACACTTAAGCTACAATG
>CAKSVR010000049.1 GCA_934504345.1 uncultured Agathobaculum sp.
TGCCCCAAATGCGGGAAGTATGTATCCTCCGCTATGTTCAATGTCAACGCGGGACTGTGTCTGGACTGCGCGCCGTGGGAGGACGAGTATCCCTCGTTCTGTCATCATTGCGGTGCGCGGCTCCGGGAACCGGATGCCTGCTTCTGCCCCATCTGCGGGGCGAAGCTTCAGGTGGGCGGCACAGACGGAAAGGAGGAATCCAAATGACAGACTATGACCTGAAGACCCGGCGGGCCCTGTACCGGGTGACGCTGCTGGAGTATGGCTGCGGGCCGGAAACGCTGCGGCGGCGCAAGATCTGCCCCAACTGCGGCAAGGCGAACAGCGCCGACCGGACGGACTGCACCGACTGCGGTGCGTGTCTGCCGGAGATGACCCTCTACGACTTCTACCGTTCCCGCCACCGCTGCTGCCCCGGCTGCGGCGTGGCCGTCACCGACGTGGCGCGGTACTGCCCCGAGTGCGGGGCGCGGCTGCCCAAGGGTGCGGCGAAACGGGAGGCGGCGGTATGAGCCTCTTTCGAAGGCGGGAGCCGCCCCTGCCGAAAGCGGCGGTGTGCTTCAGTTCGCCACTCAGAACGCGCCGCGCGGCGGACTGGCTGAGAAATCTGGGCAGCTGTCGGCCAATAGGCGTCCTCTCTGATGACTGCGGCGACGTGGCCTGGCAGTGTGATGCCGAACAGGCGGACCTCCTGCTGCTGGAGACCGACTTCACCGAGGGCGTGGAGGACAAGGACGTTTCCGCCCGCTGCGACATCGCCATCGAGGTGCGGCGGAAGCTGCCGAATTGCCGGGTCTATCTCCTCTGCGAGGACGGACACCCGGAGAAGCTGGCCGCGCTGGAAAAGGCGGCGGAACTGAAGCTCATCGACGGCTACTGCATCGGCGACCTTTCCGCGCAGCAGATGCGCGCATGGCTCGACGAAACAAAGGAAGTAATGAAGGCAGTGGCCCGCCCGCTGTAAATCTGAATGCAGGAGGAAGAAAAACATGAGAAAACGAATTACCAGTCTGCTTCTAACGCTGATCATGCTGCTCTCCCTCGTGCCCGCCATGGGCGTGACGGCGGGCGCCGCGGACGATACTTACGGATACGGCAACATCAAGAACTGGGGCTGGTTTAAAAGCTATCTCGAAGCGCCCATTTCAAGAGATCTCACACTGGAAAATGACATCGATTATACGATGGGCTATGATGATGATGCGATCCTTATAAAGAAAAGCCAAAAACTGGACCTGAACGGCCATAAGATCAGGATCGACGCAAGCAAGCGGGCGCAGTTTTACAACCTGATCACAATTCGCTCCGGCGAATTCACGCTGTACGACAGCCGGGGCGGCGGCGCGATCGAGGTTGAATTTGCGATGGACTCCAAGGGGCACAGCATCATCATGATAAGCCCTGACAGTGATGGCGCGCCTGCCAAATTCACAATGAACGGCGGCACGCTGACAAGGGTGAATCCAATAGATTCGGATGTCTATGGAAACAACGGCTGTATCAGCGACAACTATTTTGTTCCGTTCGAGGGCGGTGAGCGCCCGCAGATCACGATCAACGGCGGCACGATCAACTGCGCATACGATTGGAACAGAAGCAATACCAGTATGAGGCAGGTTGAGTATATGCCGACGGCGCTGCTGCTGCGCTATTCGCAGCTCACGGTCAACGGCGGCACCTTCAACGGCATAGTCTGGACAGATGGGCTGTCATGGAGAGAGGGAGATGCGAAGCCGCGCGTTCTCCTCAACGGCGGCGTATTCAACTTCCCGTTTGCGGTGACCAGCCTGCTGGAAAATGTGACGCAGTTGGTCATAGACGGGGCGCGCTTCAACGATGGCCTTTATGTTGACGGAAGAAAAAAGGAAAAACTTTACGAGGGGAACGACCCGGCGATGCTGATCAAAAGCGGCGTATTCAACGCGTCCGGACAGAATCTCAAGCTCGATATTTTCAGTGTCACCAGAGAGCGTGGGTACAGTTCGCAGGTCAAACAGCAGGTGATAGAGCGCGTTATGAAGTTCTTCCCGAACAGCGCGATAAAGCTGAACGGGAATATCTATACCTCCGAGAACATCGGCTCGCGCGTGACATTTGACGACAATCCTTACGGTGGGTCTTACTATCTGAATCTCAACCTGAAGGGCCCCATCGAGGTCATCGGCAAGGCGTGGGACCTGAAGGAGGTCCTGCTGGACGGCAGCCCCATTAAAGTGCCCAACATCCGCGACGGGGCGCGCTTCACGGTTTCCGGCAGCGTGCCGATCTACACGGTGAGCACGCTCGGTACGCACGAGCTTGTCTACCGCTGGTATGACCTTGCGAAGGAGCTCCGTGACGCGGGCTGGTACTATGAGATCGAATGCGGGCGCGGGCCGGGACTCGTCAATATCTGCGACCCCGACAGCATCACCACCACGAACGGCGTATGCGAGTGGCGCTACCGGCTGCCGAAGACGCCTGCCAACATCGATGCGGGTCAGATGGCCTTCAAGATCAACCTGCGGCACGCCACAGCATCCACCAGTACCGCTTACGCAAACCAGTACCTCCTGCGCTATCAGGTGGTGAAGGATACCTCCATCCCCATCGAAACTGTGCTGCTGGACATGGTAAACGGCGACCTGCTGCCGTCCGATCCCGCCACCGCGAACCCCATCCGAAAGAACGCGATGGATGTGAGGTGCGAAAAGGTGGTCAGTCAGAACAACTGGGCGGACAACGGCAACTACCGCAGCAAAACGGTGACGCTGGAGGCGAGAGCGGGCTTCCGCTTCACGAACGCCACCAGGTTCGTTGTGAAGAACGCCGGCTCGGTCACAGCAACATACCTCTACTCCAGCGACGGCGGCAAAACCTGCGCGGTTGGCATAAAGGCGCAGGAGTGTACGCTGCTGACCGAAGTGCGCGGCAGGCTGAACGACTTCTATATGGGCAGGCAGATGGGCGATGCCTACATCACCGCCGATTCCCCCGCCGGCTGCACCTTCGAGATATTTGAATACGCCTGTCTGGGAGTAGCCACCAATGAGTGGGAGCCGATCGACGATGTGGACGAATACTACGAGTACTACTTCTACATCGTGCCGCCGAGCGGCTATGCGGTGCGCCCCGGACGGACAACGGTGAACATCGTCATCCCCGGCGGATATTGGGCGGACGGCACAAAAAGCTCCGACTACAAACAGAAGGCGGAATACGGCGACTGGATGTCGAGCAGTGGTTATGACTATTCCTACGGCTATAGCTGGAGCATAGGCAGATTGGTGGATGGCAGCAATGGTATGTACCCGGAGTATGAGCGGACCACCCGTACCCTGTACCTCACCATCAAGGAGCCGGTGGCGGGCGAGAACCCCAATACGGATTCCAGCTACAAGGTGGGCGGTCTGCCCGCCGATGTGCAGATGACCAGATTTATGTGGTATATGGAAAAGGACACAGAGTTCCAGGAAGGGAAGGAGTATATGCTGGAGCTGCATCTCACCGTTCCCAAGGCGGACCCCAACGGCGTGTGGGCGGAGGACCCGGACTACATGACAGTCTATATCAACGGCGTGAACTGCGCGACTTACAATGTGGTATGGCAAGACCTGGATGCGGACAAAGCCAACTGCGAGTGGGGTTCGGTGAGAACATATAGAACTCCCATCTCCGGCGACATTCAGACGGTGTACATCGAGGTCGAGGAGCCGGTGGCGGGTCAGCCGCTGAACTTCCATGTACAGAACCTCGGCGAGCCGGAGGCGTACATGGCGGACTCCTACTCCTACGAAGGGAAGCCATACGATGCCGTCTGGTTCGACACAACGGAGGGTGAACCCAAACAGCTGAACCCGGGCGCTGTGGCGCGAAGCGACGGCGGCACCTACCGGCTGACGGTATTCGTTCACCCGAAGGAGGGACACCAATTTGCCAAGGCGACCGAGAAAACAAGAACCTTCTGGGTCAACGGGCAAAAGGCCGAGGGAAGCTGCAATACCGACGGCAGCCAGGCGCAGGTCGATTACACCTTCACCTTCCCCGCAGCCGAGGCGGGCGCGGGCGTGGCGGTAAGCGGCAGGATTGCAAGCTACAACGGCAAGAAGGACTGCACCGTTACCCTCTATGCCGCCGGTACGACGAGTGCGGTAAAGAGCGTTACCGTTACGGGGAACAATGCGAGCGATCAGGTGACGCAGGACTTCACCATCGCCGGCGTAGCGCCGGGAACCTACGATCTGGTCATCACCAAGCCCGCGCACCTCAAGTACACTGTGAAAAACCTCGTGGTCGGGAGCAGCAGCCTTGACCTGACCGCGCAGAGCGGCAAGCCGTACCGCACGATCTCGATGATCGTGGGCGATCTGGACGGCGACGGCAGCATCAATGTCAGCGACCTGAATGTGCTGTGGGATGCCGCGAGCTTCAACAAGAATACCGATGCGGCGGCCAAGCCACTGAGCGATCTCAACGGCGACGGCAATGTGAATGTCAGCGACCTGAACATCCTGTGGGATGCATCGAACTTCAACAAGGGCCTGACAGACTGCACCTTTAACTTTTAACAGGAGGATTATGCATGAAAAAACGAAAAATCCTCTCTCTTGTCCTCAGCTTTTGCCTGCTGATCGGGCTGCTGCCGACGCAAGCGTCGGCGGCGCCCGGCGGCACCGCATCCTATGCGGTCTATGTGCATGGCGGCACGATGACAAGGGACGGAACGGCGGTGCGTTCGGGCACCAGCCTTCCCGCCGGTACCGTGCTGACGGTCACGCTGGATGAAGGCAGCTTCCCCGGCCGACAGTTTGCGTACTGGGCGGGCGGCGACGGCACACAGGTGCCGCAGAAATCCTTCCGCCTGCTGGTGGACCGGCTTACGGCCTTCTATCCGGTGTTTTCCGACCTGACCGGCAGCTTCGGTGAGTGGCGGGAGCTGGAACGGGGCGCACTCTGCACCGACGGCGTACTCTATGTCCGCGAGGACAACGCCACAGGGCTGAAGGAGTACCGCTTTTCCCATGGAGACCATATGCGCTATACCTATACCCCGCTGGATGAGGACAGCCATACGATGCAATGCATCAGTTGTGCGTACAGCGAGGTAAGAAGTCATAACTGGGATGACGGCGTGGTCACCACCGAGGCCACCTGCGCCGCCGAGGGCGAAAAAACCTACACCTGTACCTCATGCGGCGCGACGCGGACCGAAGGGATCGAAAGGAAAACCTCCCACTCCTATCCGTACAGTCCGAAGGATTCCGATTATGTGATTCTCAAACCCGCCGTCGGCAGCGCACCCGGCACGCGGGCGCTCAAGTGCAGCGTGTGCGGTCAGCCGGGAACGGAGCGGGAGTACATCGTTGCCACACTCCCCAACGAATCCGGCGTTCAGCACTATAAGCTCACCCTTGAATCCGGCTACAATTCAAGCAGCGGCTTAAACCGCGGGCGCATCGAAGAGCATTACTTCACCGACAACGCATACTATTATGCGGTCAAGCGGGTCGCCAGCAGCAGAGGCTTCATGCTCCTGTGGTTCGACGAGGGTGAAAACAGCCCCGTGTACATCAAGAGCGTCACCAAAAACAGCGACGGCGGTTTCTCCGCCACCGAGGCCTACGGCACGCCGGAATCCAACTATTACGGCATCCTGTGCTATGTGGACAGCAGGGAGGAGTTTGTCGAGCTTATCTCCCACTGGAGCGGGATCTACACCTACGACAACGGCCGCAGCACCTCTTACCTCTATAATACCGTTGACGGCTACCGCACCTTTGAAGAGCTGTGGAACGAAAACCCGTCGCAATTCACCTTAAAGAACGAAAGCTATACGGTACCGACATGGAACGAGCCGGTAAAGTACTATGTCCGCACCTACGGCGGCAGACAATGTGAGTACTTCGTGAATCAGGACAACGCCTGCGTCCGCCAGTGGGACGGCACCGAGCGGGTCTGGTTCACCTACGACACCTGCGATACCTTCCCCTTCTCCAAGCCAGACCGAGATACCATCACATGGTTCAGCTATTATGTCATGGACGGCAGTTACGGCGATGTCTATGATGACTACTACTTCGGCATGGCATCCAAGGATTGGAGCGACGATCAGCGCCGCGTTCAGCCGCGCGTTGCCGCCACAGGCAAGGTGTTCAGCCATTGGGAAAAGTACGATCCGCGGACATGGCAGTGGACGTACTGGGGCGATCAGGCCATCTGGACACCCTCGGTCACCGATGTGACCACGCTGCGCGCCGTATACAAGGATATTACCTACCATATTAAGGTGAACAACGGGTACTATCAGGTTTCCACCGGCTGGAACGAGTGGAGCAAGGAAAAATACACCGAAGGCGATGTCAAATACGGTACGGAGATACGGATCGGCTACGACCCCGGCACCATCCCCGCGGGACAGGAGTACGCCGGCATCACAGATGCCGCGGATGAGCGCCTGAGCAGCTTCACGCAGAAAATCCAGGCGGATAACGAATACACCATCCAGTATCAGACCCAAACCGAATACTTTGAAGCCAACGCCGAAAACGGCGTGGTGAAGAAGGACGGCGAGGCGTTCTCCGGCGGGTCGTTCCCCCTTGGCACCGTCCTCACGCTGACCACCGAGGGCAGTGAGGGCTACCCCTGTTTCATGGGCTGGTGCCGCATCCGCTACGGCAGCGGCAAGGGCGATGGAAAGTACTACACCGTCGTTTCCACCGACCCGGTTTACACCGCTGCGGTCACAGAGGACTGGCAGAGCCGGCAGATCACCGCGGTATGGCGCGCCACCAACGACCCGCTGCCCGTTCCGCAGCCGCCGGCAACGCATGATGTCACCATCGTAAACGGCTTTGGCCGCGCGGAATACGACGGCGTTGCGGTTTCCGCACTGCGCGTGGAGGAAGACAGCCGCGTATTTGCGGTGCGCGATCCCTCGCTCCGCCGCGAAGTGGAGCGCTGGGAGCTGACCGACGCGGACGGTGACGGCACAGTGCTTGCACAGCAGGCGTATCAGGAATCCGGCAATTACTTTTATATCCCCGGCGCGGACAGCGGCGGCAAGTATGATGGAAAATCCGACGGCAAGGGCGGCAAGCCCACCGAAGGCGGCCTGCCCGCGAATATCCGCATCACCGGCGTGCTGAAGCAGCACTGCGTACACGCCTGCACCACCTGCGGCGGCTGTACGCTGGAGGCTGCGGACGCCTCGTGCGAGCTGGCGCGCTGCACCTGCGAGACGGCGCAGCCGCTGGAAACAAAGCCGCCGGTCAATACGCCCCTTCTCTTCAACAACGGAACGCCCGGCGCGCTCACTGCGGTCGTGCTCGAAGTGAAGGATACGGAGGGCAGCAAGAGCAACCCCTATGTCAGCTATGTATTGCAGGCTGCGGAGGGCTACGAGGTGGACGCGATCTATGATATCTCTCTGGAGGATCAGGATGGCAGAAAATACACCCTGAACGGGGACGAGAGCGCGACCATCACCCTGACGATCGGCGCGGCGAACGCCCAGCTGATCGACGAAGGAAAAATGGTGCTGATCCACATCACCGAAAACGGCAGAATCATCTACGGAAAGGAGGACAAGGCAGAACAAAAAGCATTTGATGCGGTGGATACCGCACAGGGAACCGTTACCTTCACTACGGAAAGCTGCTCGCCCTTTGTGCTGGCGCACACAGACGGAGTGACCGTAACAGGCAAAGTGGCAGGCTGCAACAGCGGCAGCAGCCTTACCGTTACGCTCTATCCGGCGGGGAGTGAAACAGGTGCGGCAGCTTCGCTGACGGTTCCCGGAGACAGCACCAGCGGACAGACAGAGCAAATCTTCAGCATCCCGGCCGTACCGGCGGGCGTATATGATCTGGTGGCTGCAAAGCCGGGTCATCTGCCCTATAAGGTGACGGGCATCAGGGTGGGAACCACCGACATCGACCTGACGACCCACAGCAACTCCGCAATCAGCACCATCACGCTGCCTGCGGGCGATCTGGACGGCGACAGGCAGATCAATGTCAGCGACCTGAACATCGTTTGGGATGCGGCGAACTTCAACCGGACGGTCGGAGAGGCGAAAAACAAGCTGACCGACCTCAACGGCGACGGCAGCGTAAATGTGAGCGATTTGAACATCGTTTGGGACGCGGCCAACTTCAACAAGGGTGCAGACAATTGCACCGCGCAGTTTTAAGGAGGAATAGACATGAAAAAACGCACACTCTCATTGCTGCTGTGCCTGATAATGCTGATCGGTATGCTGCCGACAACAGCGTTTGCGGCAGGTGCGACAGGAACATGGGCGGTGAAGCTCAATGTATCTGAATCTGATGCCTATACCTACAATGGTCAAAAGGTTTTGGCTTTGGGTTTTGGCGTGCAGTCAGATGATTTAACAGTAAGAAAAGCAGCATCGATGGTTCTTGCTGTTGATTTGGATATTTTGGATTTTATACAGTATGATAGTGACGGTAATGCTGAGCGGTATGAGCCATCTGTGGGAAATCTTGTTTTGAACAGTGATGCCGTTGCAGATGGTAAAGAAATAAAGAAAAAACCGGCTCAGAGTTGGGCTATTGGAGTGTACTGTGCAAAAAATTCTGATGGAAAATTGGGTTATATGCAGATGCTTGCATCGCAAGACTATGTCGATTATTCGGTTGCCGATGCCACAGATATTGCCACAGTGTATCTCGGCTTCAAGTCTGGTAAGTCTGTCAGTGACCTGACCAAGAATTCCATTCGCTTTATCAACGCAGCGGAGTGTACACTGCTGCATCAGAGTTCTGCTATCGAGATTACGAACGGCAAGGGCGGTATGCAGCAGGCATTTTTGAGGGACGGCAGCGCAGGTACCCTGACCATCACCCCTGAGGTCGTGTGGAACGACATCACCCCGTCCGAGCCGGCGAAGCCCCTCCCCACCTGCGCGGCTCCCACCGGTGTAATCGCCGCCTTCGGGTCTGCGCTCAGCACCATTACGCTGACCAACCCCACCGGCAATACCGACGGCAAGTGGTATTGGATGAACGATACGCAGAAGGTTGGCAATGTGAAGGATAATCCCCACACCTATAAGGCCAAGTTTGTCCCCAACGACACCTCGGCCTACCAGACGGTAGAGAACATTGATGTCACCGTGAATGCGACAAAGGTCGTTCTCAGCTCCGGTTCTCCCATTATGATCCCCATCGAAGAAACCTATACCGGCTCTGCTATTGAGCCGAAACCGAGTATCAGAGTAAGCGACATGTACAGTGACGAACTCGTGCTGAATCAGGATTACGAGATCACGAAGTACGAGAACAACACCAATGTCGGCCATGGTAAGATCTTTATCGCGCCGCTGCCCAACGGCAATTATGACTTTACTGGCGGCAGCTATAACTTCACCATCAAAGCCGGAACCAGCTCCATCTCCATCACCAGCGCCCCCGGCAAAACCTATGATGGCTCTGCGGTGAGCGCGCCTGTGGTGAACACGACGGGCAGCACCGGTACGGTAACCTTTACCTACTACACCGATGCGGAATGCACGACCGAAACCAACGCGGCAAACAGCGGCGCGGCCTCCAACGGCGCGGCTCCCAAGAACGCCGGTGATTACTGGGTCAAGGCCACCGTCGCGGCGGACGGCAGCTACGGCTCCGCAACCTCTGCGGCCAAGAAGTTCACCATCGCGCGTGCAGATTACAACTACAGCTACACCGGCTCAACTGCGGCAACAATCAATCAGCCCAGACCGACAAGCGCACCTGCAACCGCGACCGGTGTCGGCAGCGAATCCGTCTCCGGTACGCTGAGCTGGTACACCGATTCCGGCTGCACGTCTCCTGCCAGCGGCAATTTCGGCACCGTCGGCACCGAAGATCTGTACTGGAAATTCGCTCCGGCCGATCCGAACTATGACACCGCACCGAAGACCGGCAAGGTCACCTTTGTCATCTCCGCGCTCCCCGCGCAGACGGTGACCTTTGCGACAAGCTCCATCACCAAGACCTTCGGTGATTCGTCCTTCACCAACGCTGCAACAAGCACAGACAGCAGCAGCACGATCACCTACGCCAGCGACAAGCCCGCCGTGGCCACGGTGAACGCCTCCACCGGTGAGGTCACCATTAAGGGCGCGGGCACGGCGATCATCACAGCCACCGCTGCCGCGACCCCCACCCACGCCGAGGGTCAGGCAAGCTACACGCTGACCGTTTCCCCCAAGACCATCACGCCGGCGGTGACTGTCACCGGCACCTACACCTACAACGGCGACCCCATCACGCCGACCTATACGGTGGAGATTACCTCCGGCACGGCGCTGCCCACAGACCAGTATGAGGCAGAGCTGACGAACAACACCGACGCCGGTACCGCTTACCTCAAGATCAAGGCCAAGGCCGGCGGCAACTATAGCTTTACTGTCGATCAGCCGTTTACCATTGACCAAAAGAAAGCGCCTGAGCTGACAGCCAAGGCCCTCGATCAGTTTACGCTCTTTGGCGTGGGCGATTTCGTTGAGCCGATTGTCTATGGCGTGAAGGGCGAAGTGCTGGAAGGCACGATCACCTATGATGTCGGTGGCACCGACCACTACCCGAACAAGGCTAAGGTTGTGGAGAAGCTAAAGACGATGGCAGCGGGCGCATCCCTCCCCCTGACCTACCACTTTGATCCGACCTCTGCTAACTACCTCGGTGCCAAGACCGGCAGCTTCACGATCACCGTCCAGGCCAAGACCGATGTCAGCGGCAAGATCGCCTTCTCTGACGGCAAGCTGACCTACAACGGCAGCGCTCAGACCTACGAGAAGGCCAGCATCGGCGGTATCACCGCAGGTGCGAACCCCAAGTGGACCTACACCTACGCGGCAGCCGATGCCACCGCCACTCTGGACAGCGGCAAGCCCAAGACCGCAGGCACCTACACCGTGACCGCCGTTTACGAGGATGACAACAACTACGGCACGAAGTCTGCCACGCTGACCATCAAGCCCCAGTCGGTTGATATTCCGAAGCCGGATACCAAGACCTACACCTACAACGGCGCCGACCAGACCTATAATATCCCGTCGATGCCGGCATACACCGTCAGCGGCAACACCCAGAAGAACGCCAACGAAACCGGCTACACCGTTACGGTGGCGCTGACCGATAAGGTCAACACTGCGTGGACGGACGACACCACGGCCGATAAGACCTACACCTTCAAAATCATGAAGGCGCTCCCGACCGGCGCGCCCACCTACACCAAAATCAACACCAGCGGCAAGAAGCTCGCCGATGCGGCGCTTGCCATCGGCACCATCAAGCCTGCGGGCGGCACGCTCGTTTGGGATGACGGCGACAGCCAGACCGTTGCGGCGAACACCGCTTACGGCTGGACCTACACCCCGGCGGCGGCGGATGCGGCCAACTACAAAAAGCTGACCGGCTCGCTCAAGCCCTATACAGTATCCAGCTCCGGCGGCGGTGGCGGCTCCTACACGCCGACCTATGCCATCAATGTGGATAAAACCGAGAACGGCTCCATTACCGTATCCCCCAAGTCTGCCTCCAAGGGCAGCACCGTCACCATCACCGTAAAGCCGGATAAGGGCTATGAACTGGACGCGCTCAAGGCGCTGGATAAGGACGGCGGCAAGCTCAAGCTGACCGAGAAGAACGGCAAGTACACCTTTACCATGCCGGCCTCCAAGATCACCATCAGCGGCAGCTTTGTCAAGCAGGCCGAAACCCCGGTTCAGATCTTTGACGATGTGCCGGTAACCGCCTACTACTACGAAGCAGTCAAGTGGGCGGCGGACAAGAACATCACCGGCGGCATCGGCAACAACCTGTTTGCCCCGGATGCGGCCTGCACCCGCGCCCAGATCGTCACCTTCCTGTGGCGCGCGGCCGGCTCGCCCGAGCCCAAGACCATGCGGGGCTTTGACGATGTCAGCGCAGATGCGTACTACGCCAAGGCGGTTGCGTGGGCGATTGAAAACGGCATCACCGCCGGCACCGGCGAAGGCAGATTCAGCCCCGATGCAACCTGCACTCGTGCACAGGCAGTCACCTTCCTCTATCGCGCATCCGGCGCATCTGCTGTCAGCGGCAATTCCGCCTTCAGCGACGTAGCGGCTGATGCATACTACGCAGCAGCGGTTGCATGGGCAGAGAAGAACGGTGTCACCGGCGGTATCGGCGGCGGCCTGTTCGGCTCCGACAATACCTGCACCCGTGCACAGATCGTAACGTTCCTGTATCGCACGATGAAGTAAACACAAGCGCAGCAGTTTATCAGCAGAATGAGGCGCGGCGGCATCGCCGCCGCGCCCTTTTCTCTTTGAGAGCAGCCGCCTGTGAACAAAACAGGCGTAAAGAATGAAATTTTCCCCATGTGCGAGGAGGCATAACCATGAAAAAACGAATTTTTATGCTGGCGGCGCTGGCTGCCGGTCTTGTGCTGTGCCTCGCCGCTTGCGGAGAAAACAACAGAGAACCGATTACCATTACCCTCTGGCACGTTTACGGCGGCGAGGTAAACTCGCCCATGAATACGCTGGTGGATGAGTTTAACCGTACTGTCGGGCAGGAGCAAGGCATTCGTGTGCGTGTGGACAGTGTCAGCAACAGCGGCGTGATCCATGAAAACGTGCTGGCGGCCGCCTATAAGGATCCCGGCGCACCCGAGCTGCCGGATCTGTTCGTATCCTACCCCAAGACCGTGCTGGCCCTGCCGGATGAGAACATTCTGGCGGACTATCACGACTATTTCACAGACGAAGAACTGGATGCCTACCTTCCGGAATTTATTGAGGAAGGGATGGTCCATGACCGTCTGGTCATTCTGCCGCTGGCAAAATCCACGGAGGTCCTCTTTGTGAACAAGACGGCTTTTGACCGCTTTTCCGCCGAAACCGGTGCAGCTCTGAACGAGCTGTCCACCTGGGAGGGACTGTACGCGATGGCGGAGCGATATGCGGAATGGTCGGGCGGCAAGAGCTTTTTCGTCCACGACTACCACTTCAACTACTTTCAGGTGGGCGTAGAATCGCTGGGAGAGAACTTTTTTGACAAGGACGGCATCGTCTTCGGTCCTGCGTTTACCCGCGCGTGGAAGCCCTACGCCAGAGCCGCACTGACCGGCGGACTGTGGCTGGGCAGCGGCTACGCCACCGAACCGCTGCGCACCGGCGACGCGATCGCATCCGTTGCCTCGTCTGCCAGTGTGCTGTACTATTCCGACGTAGTGACCGATGAGAACAACCGGACCGAAAAGGTCGAGATCATTTCGCTGCCCTGCCCTATCTTTGAGGGCGGAGAAAAGCTGGTCATGCAGCGCGGAACGGGAATCTGTACTGTAAAATCCACACCGGAGCGCGAAAAAGCCTGCATGACCTTCCTCAAGTGGCTGACCGAGCCCAAGCGGAATGTGGATTTTGTTACGGAGCTTGGCTATATGCCGGTGACAAAGGAGGGCTTTGACCGCGACCTGCCTGCCGCCATCCAAACGCTGACCGATCCTATGTATGCTTCGCTATATGAAGCCTTTCTGAAAACAAGGCAGGATTACACGTTCTATGTGCCGCCCCAGCGGGAGGACTATCTGTCGCTGGAAACTCGCTTTGAAAAAACGGCGCGTCTTCGTCTGGCGGCCGGACGGGCGCAGTATCTGGAGCAGGGCGCAGATGCGATGGATACACTGCTGGAAACCACGCTGGAGGAGCTGCGGAAAAGCTATGACAAGTAACAAAAACGTGAAAGGAGGGATTGCTGTGCTGCTGCAGAGCAGGCGTCTGGCCAAAACGGATATTCCGGCGGGCAACCGCAGCATCGGCAGAAGTCTGGTGCTTTACTGGCTCTGCATGGTGCTGGCGATGCTGGCTGCTGCGCTGCTCCTGCTGAACGTGACGGGTGTTCTCTCCCGCACAGCGCGTCAGTTTGGAGAAACGGCGGCATTACAGCAGAACAATACCGCCGCTCTTTTCACCGCGCAGATGGATGCGCTCTCCGCACAAGGCATCGAGCTTTCCGAAACGGTCAGCGGAGAGCTGGAGCGCTTTCTTGCCCGCCGCAGTCTCTCCTTTGATGCGCTGAATGACGATCCGGCCCTTATCGCAGAGCTGGAAACCGCGCTGATCCCCTCGCTGGAAACCACCATGGCGGGCAGCACCTGCAGCGGCGTATATTTCTGTCTGGATGCCACGGCCAATACATCGCTGCCGCAGTCTAAGACCTCCCGCATGGGGGTGTATCTCCGCTATTCCGGTCTGCGCTCCGCCCATCCCAGCGGCATCACAGCCTATTTCCGAGGAACGGTGGATGCTGCGCGGGCAAACGGCCTGCAGCTGCACAACCGCTGGAATCCGGAGCTTGACACATCCCTGATCCCCGGCTACCGGCAGGTCATGACGTGGGAGGGCGACCGGCTTTCCGGGGGCTGTCTCTGGACAGCGCGGGTGCCGCTGCTGGATACCTGGGAGAATGTGACGCTGCTGTGCGTTCCCGTAAGGGACGGGAGCGGAACGGTGCGCGGTGTCTGCGGCATGGAGCTGAGCGAGCTCTACTTTGGATTGTCGCACAGCACGGTTTCCGGTCCTTACGGCAGCTTTGTGATGCTGCTGGCGCCCATGAACGGGGATGCCCTGCTTCTGGACAAGGCCATGCTGGGCAGCACGGAGGGAACGGATCTGTCGGCCTCGGGCGAGATGAAGATTTGCGGTGGCCGGGACTACGATACCTTTATATGGAACGATACGGCCTATCTCGGCAAGTATCAGATCATCCCCGGACGGCTGGCGGACGGCTATCCACTGGCGGCAGTAACACTGGTGCCGGAGAGCGGCTACCGCAACCGGGCGCAGAGTGCCCGCATCGGCTGGGTGCTGGGTTCCCTCGGCTTTCTTGTGGGGATGCTGGCGCTGGCCGCCGCGCTTTCCCGCCGCTTTTCCACGCCGATCGCGCAGGGCTTTGCCGCAGCCAGAAGTCAGGAGCAGGACTGGCAGCCTACGGGCATTCGGGAGATCGACGAGCTGACGGCCTATTTTCACAGCCGTCTGCGGGAGAGATCGTCCGAGGATGCCCTGCCGTGGCAGGTAGAAAGCCTTGTGTCCGAGCTGATCGACCGGGCAAAGGGACTGACCGGTACGGAGCGCGTGATCCTGCGCTACTATGC
>CAKSVR010000050.1 GCA_934504345.1 uncultured Agathobaculum sp.
TGCGTTAGAGGCACCTGTGTTTCATTTTCTTTTGGTGCCTTGCCGCGTAGCGGAAAGGAATGGTCATATTTATGGCAGGTTTCCGCATATATGCTTTGATTTCTCCACTGCCTTGCTCTCTGCTGCTGTTAAATCCAGCTCGTCCATCTTCATGCAGTTTCGATATGTTTCTTTCTTTAACGTTTGGACAGCAGGACAACCGATTCCACATGAAACGTCCGCGGGAACAGATCGAACGCCTGCGCCTTTTCGAGCGTATAGCCCGCGCCGCACAGCTCCGCAACATCGCGGGCGAGCGTGGCCGGATCGCACGAAACGTACACGACCTTGGGCGGCTGCATCTTCAGGATCGCATCGCGCGCGGTCGCATCCAGACCTTTGCGCGGCGGATCGACCACCAGCACATCAATGCCGCGCTTGGCAAGCCGCTGCGCCGCCTGACCGGCATCCGCGCAGAAGAACTCCGTGTTCTCCATGCCGTTACGCAGCGCGTTGCGCTTGGCGTTCTCGATGGCCTCCGGCACAATTTCCACGCCGATGGCCGTTTTGGCGTGCTCCGCCAGCGCCAGCGTGATGGTGCCCGCACCACAATACAGGTCGAGCACGGTTTCCTCTCCGGTCAGACCCGCATAGTCCACCGCGCACGCATACAGGCGCTCGGCCTGCGCGTGGTTGACCTGATAAAACGCCTCGGGCGACAGCAGGAACGTGTGCCCGCACAGGCGGTCCTCCAGCATGGGCTCACCCCAGAGAACATCCGTCCGGTCACCCAGGATCACATTGTCGTCGCGCTGGTTGTGATTGAGCAGAATACCCGTCAGCGACGGCGCGGCCGCACGCAGCCGCTCGACCAGCGTGTCCAGCTGCGGCATTTTTCGGGTCGCGGAAATGAGTGTCAGCTGGCTCTCGCCGCTCTTTTCGCCCACGCGGACATAAATATGCCGAATCGTGCCGCGTTTTTTCTCGTAATCATACGGCGGCACGCCAAATTCGTCCATCCAACCGCGCACAACAGCGGCAATCCTGTCCGCCGTTTCCGACTGGATGAGGCACTTCTCCACCGGAACGATGTCGTGGCTGCGCGGACGGTAAAAACCGGTGATAATATTCCCGTCCTTATCTCTGCCAACCGGATACTGCGCCTTGTTGCGGTAGTGCTCGGTCGTCGGCGCACCCACGATGCCGAGCAGCTTCGCGCCGTCCTGCCCGCCGATGCGCGTGAGCGCATCACGCACCTTTTTCTCTTTCGCGCGCAGCTCCTCCTCGTAGGTGATGTGCTGATAGCAGCAGCCGCCGCACTTGTCCGCCGCCGGACACGCCGGTGCAATGCGCTGCGCCGACGGCACGATAATCTTCTCCACGCGGCCAAATGCCACATTTTTCGTCACTTTCACGATGCGTACATCGCACTGGTCGCCAACCGCCGTGCGCGGCACAAATACCGCCCGGCCCTCGATCTTCGCAAAACCCGTGCCGTCCGCCGTGTAGTCCGTTATCTGACAACGATAAACCTTGTTCTTCTGTAAATCCATTTCTTACCCCTTGATATGAGAGTGAAGAGCGGAGATTGCAGAGTGAAGAGATAAAGTGCTCTCCACTCTCAACTCTTCACTCTCCACTCTATAATTACTAATTACTCATTCCTAATTACTAATTTTATAAGTGTATTATAGCACGATTCCCGGAGATACTGCAATCGAAAGGAGCGTGCAAAAATGGAACAGGACAAGAAAAAGCAGGTTTCCGGCGAGATACCCTTTGATTTTCTGAACGAAATGGGCCACAGCACCCGCGCGATGGAGCGGTTTTTCGAGCTGCCGCGCGAATCCCGCGAGGTTCTGACCGATGCGGTAAGTATCGCGGATGAGCCCGACGAACGCGCCGACATTGCGCTCAAATCGCTCGCGAACGGCGGCGAAGGCTTCTGCGAACGCTTCTGACCGCTTCTCCCGCTCGAACGGCTGCACTTTGCCAGTGCAGCCGTTTTGCTGTATTCGCCAAAATCTGCTGTCTTGACACCTCGTATTTCTCTTTGCTTTTCATTGCACAAGCGTGCATTTGGTGTTAGAATAGATACTGAATTATTGTGCAAAGCCTTACTTATATATAAATGTAAATGGAGAATATGTTTTATGTGGATCGCAGATCATTGGAAGGACTACGCCGTGCTCGACTGCGGCGGCGGTGAAAAAATCGAACGCTGGGGCGACCAGATTTTGCAGCGCCCTGACCCGCAGGCCATCTGGCCGCGCGACAAGGAGTGCAGGGTTTGGAACAAGCCGAACGCCATCTACCATCGCTCGAATGCGGGCGGCGGCAAGTGGGAGATCCGCAAGCTGCCTGAGCAGTGGGCCATCCACTACGGCGATCTGACGTTCCAGCTCAAGCCGATGAGCTTCAAGCACACCGGACTGTTCCCCGAGCAGGCCGCCAACTGGGATTTCATCGATAAGATGATCCGCCATGCCGGCCGTCCCATCAGCGTGCTCAACCTGTTCGCATACACCGGCGGCGCAACGCTCGCGGCGGCGAACGCGGGCGCGTCCGTCTGCCATGTCGATGCCTCCAAGGGCATGGTGCAGTGGGCCAAGGAGAACGCCGCATCCTCCGGTTTGAGCGACCGTCCCATCCGCTGGATCGTGGATGACTGCAAAAAATTCGTGCAGCGCGAGATCCGCCGCGGCCGCAAGTACGATGCCATCATCATGGACCCGCCGAGCTACGGCCGCGGCCCGTCCGGTGAAACGTGGAAGATCGAGGAGGACGTTGCCGACTTCGTTGACCTGACCATGGGCGTGCTGAGCGACAAGCCGCTGTTCGTGCTCATTTCCAGCTACTCCACCGGCCTTGCGCCGTCCGTGATGAGCTATCTGCTCGGCATCACCGCCGGCAAGCGCGCCGCAGGCAAGATCGAGGCACAGGAGCTCGGCCTGCCGGTCGAGTCCACCGGGCTCGTGCTGCCGTGCGGCTCGAGCGCACGGTTTATCGCGGAAGAGTAAACAAAATTGAAAATGGAGAATTGAGAATGGAAAATGTCATCCTAACGCAAAGTTTCTCCTTCGCCGTGCAAATTGTTAAATTATGTACATCGCTTGCAAATAATAAGAAAGAATTTGTCCTTTCGCGTCAGCTTATGAAATGCGGCACCAGCATTGGTGCAAACGTTCGCGAAGCACAACAGGCGCAAAGCAAAAAGGACTTTCTTGCCAAAATCTGCATTGCCCTGAAAGAAGCCGATGAAACGCTGTACTGGCTGGATTTGCTGGATGCGACCGATTTTCTGACACCGGAGCAGTATATCTCCCTGTATCACGAAGCAGCATCTCTTAAACGGCTGCTGACCGCCATCACCAAGACCACCCGCGCAAATCTGACCGAATAATTTTCCATTCTCCATTTTCAATCCTCAATTCACCACCAACTTTACCTTAACGAAAGGTACGAAATCATGAGTGAGATCATCAAAACCGAAAACCTGCAATACGCCTACCCTGCCGAAGACGGACAGCTCTCCGTGCCGGTGCTCAAGGGCGTAAACCTGTCCATCAGGCGCGGCGAGTTCGTCGCAGTGCTCGGCCACAACGGCTCGGGCAAATCTACACTCGCAGGCTGCTTCAACGCCATCCGTCTGCCGTCCGGCGGCGTGTGCTACGTTGACATGATGGACACCCGCGACGAAAACAACACCTACGAGGTCCGCAAGACCGTTTCGATGGTGTTCCAGAACCCGGACAACCAGCTGGTCGCCACTGTGGTCGAGGAGGATGTAGCATTTGCGCTGGAGAACATGGGCGTGCCGCCCGCAGAGATCCGCAAGCGCGTGGACGATGCGCTCCATGCCGTCGGTATGTACGAATACCGCGCGCAGGCGCCGCACCGTCTGTCCGGCGGACAGAAGCAGCGCATTGCCATCGCGGGCGTTATCGCCATGATGCCGCGCTGCGTTGTGCTCGATGAGCCGACCGCCATGCTCGACCCGCAGGGCCGCCGCGAGGTCATGAACGTTGTCCGTGAGCTCAACCGCAAATTCGGCATCACCGTTATCCTGATCACGCACCATATGGACGAGGCCGTGCAGGCGCAGCGTGTCGTTGTCATGCACAAGGGCAACGTGCTGATGGACGGCGCTCCGCGTGAAATCTTCACGCAGGTGGACAAGCTGAGAGCGGCTTCCCTGACCGTGCCGCAGACCATCGAGGTGCTGTACGATCTCGACAGGCAGGACGGTGAAAATCTGCCCATCGACGCACTTTCTGTCGATGAATGTGCGGATATTCTGGAAAAACAATATCTAAATTGAGAATGGAAAATGGAAAATGGAAAATGAATGTTGCGCCAACGGCGCGATTTAATGCGGCGCTTTGCGCCGTACCTTAATTCTCAATTCTCCATTTTCAATTCTTCACTCTCCATTGATTATCCGAAGGAGAATCCAATGTCAACCATACTTGAAACGAGGGGCCTGACCCACGTTTACGGCGCAGGCACCCCCTTTGAGCGCGTGGCGCTCGACCATGTTGACCTCAAGATCGAAAAAGGTGAAATTTTGGGCGTGATCGGTCACACCGGTTCGGGCAAAAGCACGCTCATCCAGCACCTCAACGGCCTTTTGCAGCCCACCTCGGGCGAGGTGCTGCTCGACGGCACATCCATCTGGGATGCCAAGGGCAAGTGCAGCCGCGAAACCCGTTTCCGCGTTGGACTGGTGTTCCAGTATCCGGAATACCAGCTGTTCGAGGAAACCATCGCCAAGGACATCGCCTACGGTCCGACCAACATGAAGCTGCCGCAGGATGAGATCGACGAGCGCGTGCGCGAGTCCATGGCGGCAGTCGGTCTTGCGCCTGAGCTTGCCGACCAGTCCCCGTTTGCGCTGTCCGGCGGCCAGAAGCGCCGCGTTGCCATCGCGGGCGTTATCGCGATGCGCCCGGATGTGCTCGTGCTCGACGAGCCGACCGCGGGCCTCGATCCGGCGGGCCGTGACGAGATCTTTGAGCTCGTCCGCAATTATCACAGGCAGTCCGGCGCGACCATCCTCATCGTGTCCCACTCGATGGAGGACATCGCGCAGATTGCCGACCGCCTGCTCGTGATGAACCACGCCAAGGTGCTGTTCTGCGACACGCCGCGCGAGGTATTCTCGCACGCTGGCGAGATCATCGCCGCCGGCCTTGACATTCCCATGATCACCAAGGTCATGCTCGAGCTCAAAAAGCGCGGGCACGATGTTGACACCTCGGTCTATACCGTTGCACAGGCGATGGATGCACTCCGCGCCTGCAAGCGAAAGGAGGGCACGCACTGATGCTGAAGGATATTACACTCGGTCAGTTTTTCCCCGGAAACAGTGCCGTACACCGCCTCGACCCGCGCATAAAAATTATACTGACCATGGCCTTCATCGTGCTGCTGTTTTTGGCGCAGGGCCCGGTTTCGTATGCGCTCATCATCGCATTTCTGGCGGTTATCATCGGTATTTCGCGCATTTCGCCTAAAATGGTGCTGCGCGGCCTCAAACCGATCCTGTTCATCGTCATTTTCACGGCGGTGCTCAACCTGTTCTATACACCGGGCACCTACATTTTCCAGTGGAAGTTCCTGCACATCAGCATCGAGGGCATCCGGCTTGCCATCTTCATGGTGCTGCGCCTGATGCTGCTCATCATCGCCACTTCCATGCTCACCTATACCACCTCGCCCATCCAGCTGACCGACGGCCTCGAGCGCCTGCTCTCGCCGCTCAAAAAGCTGCACGCGCCGGTGCATGAGCTGTCCATGATGATGTCCATCGCGCTGCGCTTCATCCCGACCCTTATTGAGGAAACCGAGAAGATCATCTCGGCGCAGAAGGCCCGCGGCGCAGACTTCGATTCCGGCAACCTCATCCAGCGCGCCAAGGCGATGATCCCGATCCTTGTGCCGCTGTTTATCTCGGCGTTCCGCCGCGCGGACGAGCTCGCCACCGCGATGGAGTGCCGTCTGTATCGCGGCGATGTCGGCCGCACCCGTATGCGCCAGCTCAAGATCCAGCGCGTGGATATTTGTGCGCTGCTGTGGGTAGCAGTGCTGTTCGCGGCTACGATTGCGCTGAAACATTTTGGACTGTAACCAGTGAGGAGTTAGGAGGTAGGAGTGAGGAGTTTTCGTAACGATTTACGGAATACCTTTATCATCGTCCACTCCTACTTCCTACTTCCTACCTCCTAACTCCTAACTCCTAACTTTTATAACTATGAAAAATATTGCATTAGTTTTATCCTATGACGGCACAAATTACAACGGCTGGCAGATACAGAAAAACGGTCCCTCCATCGAGGAGAGCATGGAGGATGCGGTTTTCCGTCTGCTGAAGCAAAAAGTTCATGTTTCCGGCGTGGGCCGCACGGATTCCGGCGTTCACGCCCGGCGGTATGTTGCCAATTTCCACGCGGACTGCACCATCCCGATGGATCGTCTGCCGTATGCGCTCAACAGCTTCCTGCCCGCAGACATCGCCGTTTCCGGCGCGGTCGAGGTGCCCGAGAAATTCGATGCGCGGTTCGACTGCACCAAAAAGGAATACGCCTACTACCTGTTCCCGTCCACCCTGCGCGATCCGTTCCACGCACGGTATGCTTACCGGTACAATTATCCGCTGGATATTGCCAAAATGCAGCAAGGCGCACAGTATTTTGTCGGCAAACAGGATTTTGCCTCTGTACGCAGTCAGGGCACGCCGGTCAAGAGCACGGTACGCACCATTTTCTGGTGCGAGGTCGAGCCGGTGGACGATCTCATCCGCATCCGCGTGTGCGGTGACGGCTTTCTGTACAACATGGTGCGCGCCATCGCGGGCACGCTGACCTACGTTGGCGGCGGCAAGCTGGCGCCCGCCGAGGTGCGCGATGTACTGCTCGCGTGCGACAGAGAACAGGCCGGGCCGACTCTGCCCGCGTGCGGGCTGTTCATGAACCGCCTGTGGTACGACCACACGCCCGAGCTCGACCGCTTCAGCCTGTCGGAATGACAGATTTCAAGGGCAATACCGCATAATTGAACAAGAACGATTTGCGAGTAAATTTTGTATATTGACAAGGCGCAGTTTTGCGGTAATACTTGATGTATTACCGTGAAACTGCAACGAAGTCAGGATACAAAATTTCCGCAAAGCGCCGTAGTTTCAATTGTGCGGTATTACCCAAGTTCTATTCACACATTTCCCCCGAAAATACGCTACAATAAGGAGGCGGAATATCATGGGCGACCAGAACAATCCCTCACCCGGACAGAACGTGATCCGCTTTCCGGTATCCCAGAAGGAACGCCGCCAGCGAATGCGCGAAAGCCGCGATCCCCGCATCCGCACGACCGCACTGCTCGGTATGCTGTGCGGCTGGGCGCTGGTCGCGGGCACGCTCGCATTCCTGTTGGTCAACTACCGCGCATGGACACCCACCTCGCTGCACACCATCGCCAACTACATCGTGGCGGGTGCGCGTTCGCATGACGGCGACATCACCACCATCAACTACGAGAACGAAACCTGCGATGACGGTGCGCTGTTCGAGTCCGGCCTCGCCTATGCGGACAGCGACGCGCTGTTCCTGTCCCGCGCGGGCAGCATGACAACGCTCAAATACTCGCTCGGCTACTCCGATCCCGCGGTGGAGAGCTGCGACCGCTATGTGCTCGTGTACGACCGCGGCGGCATCAAGGCCGCGCTCGTCAACTCCGCAGCAGCCACCGCCGAGCTGGAGCTCGAGTCCACCATCCTGAACGGCTCGATCGGCCGCGACGGCCATTTCGTGCTCACCACCGGCGAACACGGCTACCGTTCCGCCGCCGCAGTGTACGACACCGCCGGAAAAGAGGTTTTCAAATACCGTTCGTCGGAATACTATATGGTAACTGCCGTTCTCTCGCCGGACTGCAAAACGCTGGCCGCGCTCGGTTTCCGGCAGAACGGCATCACGCTGGAGAGCCATGTGCTGTTCTTTGATGTATCGAGCGGCAAGCAGTATGCCGATGCTGTGCTCTCGGACTCGCTGGGCGTTGCGCTCACTTATTCGGAGAACGGCGCTGCCGCCGTGCTGTGCGACAACGGCCTGTTCCGCGTCACCCGCAAGGGCGACACCGAGCAGCTGCTCGAGCTGAGCGCGCAGGATCTCGTTGCCAGCACCACGCAGCCGGATAGGATGGCACTGGCCATCCGCTCGTACCAGAACGGCGCACGCTGCGACCTGTACACAGTGCGCGGCGGCACGCTGCACGGCCCGTTCGCGCTGGCCGAGGAGCCATCCACGCTGGCTATCTCGAACGCCGGCACGGCGGTACTGTCGGCGGCGGGCGTTTCGGTGTACAGCACCGCCGGACAGCCGCAGTGGCACAACACGGATGCCGTCGGCGCACACCGCGTGCTGATGACGGATGACGGCACGGTCTTTCTGCTGTACAACAAGAACGCACGCATTTTCACCGCACATTCCACGCAATCCGAGGAGCTTTATCCAGATGAGCAATATCAGTAATATCAATGATATTCTTTCCATCGCCGCGCAGCTGCTCAATGCACCCGATCTTATCCTGATCGCGGTGCTGCTTGCCAACATCTGGCTGGGCGCACGGCGCGGACTGGTCGGTGCGCTGTACGGCGTACTCGGCCGCATCGGCATGATCGCCGCATCGGTGGCCGCCGCGAAGTACACCGCGCCCTATGTGGCACAGTGGGTGGTCGTTCCGGCGGTCGGACAGCTGTTTGAAAAGCAGGCCGCACTCAAAACCGCCGAAGGCGTGCTGAACGGTCTGCGGCAGACAGTGACAGAAGCCGCCGTCGGTATGTCCGAGAGCATCGCGTTCTCCATGCTGGTGGTGCTGTTCAGCGTGCTGTTCGGACGGCTTATCTGGATATTCGGCCGCAGCCTCAAGCTCATCGTGCGCCGCACGCCGCTGAGCGCACTCGACTCTGCGGGCGGCGCGGCTATCGGCCTTGTCACCGGCCTCGCATTCGTGTGCATCCTGCTGATCGTGCTCCAGTGGCTGTTCCCCATCACCTATACGCCGCTCGGCTATCTTTCGCCCGAGCGCGTAAAGAACACGCTGCTGCTCCGTCAGCTCGTGGATGCTCTGCCTATCGCAATCTGATTGAGAAAAAGCAATTCTCAATTTCCCATTTTCCATTCCAATAAGGAGTTTAACCTATGAATATGCCAATGTGCTCGCGATGCAAGAAAAACATCGCGGTGGTGTTCATCACCAAAATCGACGGGCCCGACCAGACCACACAGGAGGGTCTGTGCCTGAAATGCGCCCGTGAGCTCGGCGTAAAGCCGCTCGACAACATCATGGAGCAAATGGGCATCACGGAGGACGACCTTGAGGCGCTCTCCGGCGAGATCGGCTCCCTGTCCGACCTGAACGACCTCGTTCCCGCCGGTTCGGACGGCACCGACGATGATGCGCCGCACGAAACCGACCCGGTCGCGGCTGAGAATCTGCCGGGCCAGCCCGCCGGCAATACCCGTGAGAATACACGCACCGCTTCCTCCCGCAAGGACGAGAAAAAGCGCAAGTATCTGAACAATTACTGCGAAAACCTGACTAAAAAGGCCGCTGAGGGCCGCATCGACCACATTGTCGGCCGCGACCGCGAAACCGACCGCGTTATCCAGATCCTCAACCGCCGCCAGAAGAACAACCCGTGCCTCATCGGTGAGCCCGGTGTCGGCAAAACGGCTGTCGCGGAGGGTCTGGCCGTGCGTATCAACGAGGGCCGCATCCCGTTCAAGATGCGGAACAAGGAAGTGCATCTGCTCGACCTGACCGCGCTCGTTGCGGGCACGCAGTTCCGCGGCCAGTTCGAGAGCCGCATGAAAGGCCTTATCGACGAGGTAAAGCGCATCGGCAACATCATTCTTGTCATCGATGAGGTTCACAACATCGTCGGCGCGGGTGACTCCGAGGGCTCGATGAACGCGGCGAACATCCTCAAGCCCGCCCTCGCGCGCGGTGATATTCAGGTCATCGGCGCGACCACGCTCAAGGAGTACCGCAAGTATATCGAAAAGGATGCCGCGCTCGAGCGCCGCTTCCAGCCGGTGTACATCGGTGAGCCGTCCGTTGCGGAAACCACCGAGATTTTGCAGGGCATCCGCAGCTACTACGAAACCTTCCACGGCGTTACCGTGTCGGACGAAATGTGCCGCCGCGCCGCCGAAATGAGCGAACGCTATATCACCGACCGTTTCCTGCCGGATAAGGCCATCGACCTCATTGACGAGGCGTGCTCGCACCTCAATCTGGACTCTCCGCAGCTGTCCGAGATCCCGCAGCTCCAGACCGAGCTCGAGCGTCTGCAGGCGCAGCTGGACGATCTCACGCAGTCCTCGGCCCGCTCCGAGGAGGAGGAAACCTACGCGAAGATCGCCACCTGCCGCAGCCGCATCCTGCAGGTGGAGTCGCAGCTGCACGAGCTGCTGACCAAGCCCGCGCCCGCTGTCGATGAACAGCTCCTCGCGGAAGTCATCGAGATCTGGACGGGCATCCCGGCCTCCAAGGTGGCCGCACAGGAATCCGCCCGCCTGCGCGATATGGAAGCCCGCCTCAAATCGCACGTTATCGGTCAGGACGAGGCCGTGGATGCGGTCTGCGCGTCCATCCGCCGCAGCCGTGCGGGCATCAGCCCCAAGCGCAAGCCTGCTTCGTTCCTGTTCGTCGGCCCGACCGGTGTCGGCAAGACCGAGCTGGTAAAGCAGCTCGCGCTCGACCTGTTCGACTCGCCGGATGCGCTCGTGCGCCTCGATATGTCCGAATATATGGAGAAGCACACGGTTTCCCGCCTCATCGGTTCGCCTCCGGGCTATGTCGGCTACGATGAAGCCGGTCAGCTCACCGAAAAGATCCGCCGCCGCCCGTACTCGGTCGTACTGTTCGACGAGATCGAAAAGGCGCACCCGGATGTGCTCAACGCACTGCTGCAGATCCTCGACGACGGCCGCCTGACCGATGCACAGGGCCGCGTTGTCAGCTTCGAGAACACGGTCATCGTGATGACCTCGAACGCCGGTTCGCAGTCGAGCAGCACGCCGGCAGGCTTCGGCCGCACTGTGTCCCAGATGAGCAAGGACCGCGTGATGAAAGCCCTCGAGGAGATCATGCGCCCCGAGTTCCTCAACCGCATTGACGAGATCATCGCGTTCAACCAGCTCACCGAGGACAACTTCCGCCGCATCGCGGAGATCATGCTGGGCGAGCTTCGTACCACGCTGGCCGACAAGGAGATCCGCCTGACCTGGGATGACAGCCTGCTCGATCTGCTCACCGAGAAATCGTACTCGGTCAAGTACGGTGCCCGCAATCTGCGCCGCCTGATCGAAAAGGAGATCGAAAATCCGCTGGCAAACGCCATCGTCACCGGCGACAAGCCGCTGATGGGCGCGCACCTGTCTGCCGCAGACGGCACGGTCAAGCTGGATACTATCTGACACGAAAAACCGCTCTTTCGAGCGGTTTTTTGTTTGTCAAAAAAGTCGGTATTGAACCAATTTTATTATATCGCGCGTCAGCGCGCGTTAAATAGAATTTGCTTTGCAAATTCATAAAAACCGGGAGCGTGTATCTCGGTTTTTATACCTTAAGAGGGAAAAAGTTTCCGTATGGGAACTTTTGGACGACTTTGGAACGGCCTACGGTCCGTTCCTGCTTGTCGGCGAAACTGTAGTTTCGCGACAGCCTAAAAACCGCTCTTTCGAGCGGTTTTTTGTTATTTATCGGCAAATCGGAACCAGAACCTCGGCCCTATCCCGGTGTTTTCGACACCGCAGTCATACCCGTGCAGATCGAACACGGTTTTCGCGATGGACAGTCCCAGTCCGTCGCCTTTTTTGCTGCGCGACGGATCGGCCTGATAATACGCCTCCCACAGGCGCGGCAGAGCCTCATCCGGAATGGCCTCGCCGGTGTTGGTGACAGCGCACACGCCGTCCGCGACCGAAACCGTAATACAGCCGCCCGCGGGCGTGTGCTGTACGGCGTTCTCGAGCAGGGCATCCAGCGCCCGCGTGAGCAGCGCCCGGTCGGCGCTGACCTCGGATTCGCCCTGTGCAGCAAATTCGGTGCGGATGGTGTCTGCGGTCGGCACAGCCGCCTGCAAACGCTCCTGCGCCAGCTCAGCCAGCGAGAACACGGTGCGCCGCAAAGCCTGTGCGCCTGTTTCCAGCCGCGACAGCTCGAGCATCTGCCGCACGCTGCCGTCCATGCGCTGCGCCTGCTGCCGGATAACCTCCAGATAATGTCCCTGCTTTTCGGGTGCGAGGTTGTCACCGACCAGCTCGGCGGCGGCGCTGAGCACGGAGAGCGGCGTTTTCAGCTCGTGTGCGAGTGCGGCGGTCGTTTCGCGGCGCACCTGCTCGATGCGCTCCTGCCTGCGCCAGACACGCAGCAAGGCGCAGGAGAGGATAACGGTCAGCACCAGCATCAAAACGGCTGTGCCCGCGTACAGCGGCAGGAGCGATTTGACTGCGGTTTTCAGCGGGCGATAACACCAAATGCAGACATAGGTGCGCTGTTCCGCATCGGGCAAATTTGCGCTGACAATGCCGTCGTACTCCCACTCCACACGGAATATTGACCATTCCGCACCGCGTTCGCGGTCCATCGATGGATTATCCGTGATCTTCTGTGCCCACTCTTTCATGCCGTTCAGCACGGCGCTGTCCCGCGCCTTGCGGTATTCCTCCACCGTGCCGTTCGCCGGAAAGCCGACCAGCGTGAACAGCGCATCATTTCGTCCCAGCTCCTCGCCTGTGGTGATCCAGCTGTTCTCGTCCACCGGAATATCCGGCTCTTTATCGTACAGCACATTCTCCTTGTCATCACGCTTCAGACGCAGATACCCACTGCCATCAGTATAATGCGCCCGGTAATACGAGATTTTGCGCGGGATAATCATGCCGTCCTGTGTCCAGCCGCTGACTTCAAGCGTATAGAAGTCCTCTCTTTTTCTGCGGGAAATGCTGCTCTCCCGGTTGAGCTCAACGAGTGTTTCCTGCTGCTCCTCGGTCAGCCAGCGCGACAGGTCGATGCGGCCGCTGGACAGCTTCATGCAATTGCCTGTCGATGCGACCAGCTTGCCATTCGGGTCATACACGCCGACGTAAAATGTCGGCGCTATGTTTTGGCTGAACATTTCAATCGGTGCGTACAGATTTGCAATTTCCGGTCCATCGACTTCCTGAAACTGATTTTCCATCGTTAGAAAATTATTCGTGAATTTCTCCAGCTCGTTCGACTTGCTACGCAACGCCATCACGCGCGTAAATGCGCCCATCGACAGCAGCCAGAACGCGAGGAAGCCCGCGCCCACGCGAACAAAGAAACTCCGAAAATTCTTAGGCTTGGTTTTCATCTCCGTCCACCTCCAGTTTATAGCCGCGCTTTACCACGGTCTTGATGCAGTCCGCGTGCTGTCCCAGTGCCCGGCGCAGCTTTTTGATGTGCCCGTCGATCACGCGGTCCGTGCCGTCAAAATCCCAGCCCCACGCAAGGTTCAACAGCTCGTCCCGCGTCAGCACGCGGTTTTTGCGCTCCATCAGCGCCCGCAGCAAAGCAAATTCCTTGGGCGGCAGGTCGATGCGCCTGCCGTCCGCCGTTACGATCCCCCGCGCCGGGTCGAGCGACAGCGCGCCCGCTGTCAGTGTTTCTCCGGCGTTCAGCCCGCGCGCCCGCCGCAGGAGCGCCTGCGCTTTGGCATACAGCACCGCCAGCGAGAACGGCTTGACGACGTAGTCGTCCGCACCGAGGCCGTAGCCGTGCAGCTTGTCCTGCTCATCCTCCCGCGCGGTGACGAACAGGATGGGCGCATCGCTGCGTTCGCGGGCGGCGCGGCACAGCGCGAAGCCGTCCGTGCCCGGCAGCATGATGTCGAGCAGCAGCAGGTCGAACCGGCGGGTTTCGATCAGATGCAGCGCCGTGTCGCCGTCCGGCGCGGATACAACCGCCAACTCACCGCCGCTCTTCGCGGTGAAGTAGTCGGTCAGTACCTCGCGCATGGCCTGCTCATCCTCCGCGATCAAAATGGTTGCTTTCATGCTCTCTCCTCCTTTGGTTAGAGTATAACATAACGGTCTGCCTTTTTGATGTTCTTTCCATTTTTGCGCGAAAAAGTTTTTTCGAAAAATTTTGAAAAAAGTTGTTGACATTACAGAGTTTTATTGATATACTAAATGAGCGTCAGAAAGACCCGCGGGTGTAGTTCAATGGTAGAATGTCAGCCTTCCAAGCTGAACACGTGGGTTCGATTCCCATCACCCGCTCCACTTTTTGATGTGCCGGGTTGCCGGAATTGACATGCGCCAGTAGCTCAGCCGGATAGAGCAACTGCCTTCTAAGCAGTAGGCCGGGGGTTCGAATCCCTCCTGGCGTGCCATCCACAATGTGCACTTTGCCAGGGATTCGAAAGGCGGCTCTTGAAAACAATCCAGTGGATTGTTTTAACCGCCGTGGTTTTTCCGCAGAAAAACGAATCCCTCCTGGCGTGCCAAACTCTTCCGTAAGCTGCAAATTTTATATGGTGGGTATAGCTCAGTTGGTTAGAGCATCGGATTGTGGTTCCGAGGGTCGAGGGTTCGAGTCCCTTTACCCACCCCATATTGTTCCGTGACGCGCTGCATCTGCAAGGTCGCAGCGCGTTATTTACGGACTATCTCCTCTTTCGCACCGCGAATACGGGGGCGTCGCCAAGCGGTAAGGCATCGGCCTTTGACGCCGACATTCGCTGGTTCGAATCCAGCCGTCCCTGCCACTTATGTGGTTTTGAATCTCATGGATTCGAAAGGCGGCTCTTGATAAGAATGCCGTTTATCGCATAACTTAATATGTATGATCCAGTAGCTCAGTCGGCAGAGCACCTGCCTTTTAAGCAGGGTGTCCGGGGTTCGAATCCCCGCTGGATCACCA
>CAKSVR010000051.1 GCA_934504345.1 uncultured Agathobaculum sp.
CGATCATGATAACGTCAACGTCAGCCGGCGGAACGATCTGCTTGAAGTGGATGTTGAAGCCGTGAGCGAAAGCCAGTACGTTGCCCGGCTTCAGGTTCGGAGCGATAACGTCCTTGTAGATGTCAGCCTGCTTCTCGTCCGGAGTCAGCATCATGATGATGTCGCCTGCAGCAGCAGCCTCAGCCGGAGTCATAACCTCAAGGCCGTAGTCCTTGGCCTTCTTCTCGTGCTTGGAGCCCGGGCGCAGACCTACTACAACGTGTACGCCGGAATCCTTCAGGTTCATTGCATGAGCATGGCCCTGAGAACCAAAGCCGATGATGGCAACAGTTTTGCCGTCCAGCAGGGACAGGTTGCAGTCTGCGTCATAAAACATCTTTACCATTTTTATTTCCTCCTAAAAATTTATAAAGAGCTTATTTATCAAGTAAAGAGCGGAGAGTGAGGAGTGGAGATCGGAGAGCTTCGTACAGGGCGAGCCGTGAAGCAATCTTCACTCTCCACTCTGCACTCTTCACTCTTAAGCTCCTAACTCCTACCTCCTATCTCCTAACTTACTTCTCTATGGCCGTTACGCCCGAGCGGCTCATTTCGAGGATCTCGAAATTCGAGATGACATCGAGGAACGCATCGATGCGGCTCGGCACCTCGGAAAGCTCGATGATCATTTCGCTCTCCTGCGTATCGACCACGCGCGCGCCGTACAGCTCGCACAGCTGGCGAATATCGCTGCGGACACTTACGTCCGGCGTATGCAGCTTGACGAACACCAGCTCACTGCAGCACGAGCTGTCCTCCTCGAGGTGGACAACGTGCATGACCTCCTCGAGCTTCGCGAGCTGCTTCATGATCTGCTCGAGCACCATATGGTCGCCCTGCACGATGATGGACATACACGAAACCTTGGGATCGGTGGTGGCCGAAACGGTCAGCGAGTCGATGTTGTAGCCGCGGCGGCCGAACAGGCTGGATACGCGGGCCAGAACACCGGCATTGTTCTGCACGGTGACAGAAAGGATGTATTTTTCCATGGTATCTCCTCTCTTATTCCGTTACAAGGTCGTCTACCGTGCCGCCGGCCGGGATCATCGGAAGAACGCGCTCGTCCTTGTCGATCTGGGCATCGATCAGCACAGGGCCGGTGCGCTTCACTGCTTCACGCAGTGCCTCGCGCAGCTCGGCGATATTGGAAACACGGAAGCCGCGTGCGCCGAACGCATCTGCGAGCTTGACGTAATCTGTCTTGCGGTGCGGGTCGGTCTGCGAGTAGCGGCTGCCATAGAACATGGTCTGCCACTGGCGCACGTTGCCGAGCACGCGGTTATTCATAATGATCGTGATGACCGGCAGGTTATAGGAAACCGCGGTGCAGATCTCGTTGAGGTTCATGTGGAACGAGCCGTCGCCCGTGATGTGGACGACCGTTCTCTCCGGGAATGCCACCTGTGCGCCGAGGGCCGCGCCGTAGCCGAAGCCCATCGTGCCGAGGCCGCCCGAGGTCAGGAACTGACGAACGTGCTTGCGGCCGTTGTACTGGGCGCTCCACAGCTGGTGCTGGCCAACGTCGGTCGCGATGATGGTATCCTCCGGGGTTTCCTCTGCAACGGTACGCAGAAGCTGGTGCGGATGGATCACGCTCTCGTCGTCCTTGGGCACATAGTCGAGCTTTGTCTGCCATTCGGCGATCTGCTCGCGCCATGCGGTGTGCTTGGCTTCCTTGATATACGGCATGACCTTCTCGAGGAAGGTTTCCGCATCCGAAACCACCGAATAGGTGGTTTCGATGTTCTTGTTGATCTCGGCATCGTCGATGTCAACGTGGATGACCTTGGCATCCGGTGCAAAGCGCTTGGTGTTGGTCGCAACGCGGTCGGAGAAGCGTGCGCCGATGCAGATCAGCAGGTCGCAGCGCTCGACTGCCCATGCAGCCGAAACCGTGCCGTGCATACCGATCATGCCGAGGCTGAGCGGCTCGGTATCCGGGATGCAGCCAATCGCCATCATGGTGTGCGCGGACGGAATATCCGCCTTGCGCTGGAGCTTCAGCAGCATATCGCCCGCATCTGCGGTTTCCACGCCGCCGCCGTAGTAGATCACCGGGCGCTCTGCCGCGGCGATCATGTCGGCCACGGTCTGAAGCTGCTCCTCGGCGATGTCGTAGGTATTGTTCACCTGATACCGGCCCTTGGCGATGAACTCGCACTGGGCGGAGGTGATGTCCTTCGGGATGTCGATCAGCACCGGTCCCGGACGGCCGGAGGCAGCAATGCGGAATGCATCGCGGACGGTGTCCGCCAGCTCCTCCACATCGCGCACAACGAAATTGTGCTTGGTAATCGGCATGGTGATGCCGGCGATATAGACCTCCTGGAACGAATCACGGCCGATGAGGCTGGTGCCGACGTTGCCGGTGATGGCGACCATCGGAATGGAGTCCATATATGCGGTCGCGATGCCGGTTACGAGGTTGGTCGCGCCCGGGCCGCTGGTCGCAAGGCAGACACCTACCCTGCCGGTCGCGCGGGCGTAGCCGTCCGCCGCATGGGCAGCGCCCTGCTCATGGGCTGTTAAAATATGTCGAATGCGGTCGCTGTTTTTGTAAAGTGCGTCATAGATGTTCAGAACCGCACCGCCGGGGTAGCCGAAAATGGTGTCAACTCCCTGCTCAACGAGTGCGTCGATCAGAATTTCTGCGCCGTTCTTTACCATTGCGAATCCGCCCCCTTTCTTATCCTTGAAACATACATACTTGGTAAAACAAAAAAGCCCTTGCCTCCTAAAGAGACAAAGACTTAAACTCTGCGGTACCACTCTTTTTGCCATGCTGCCCTGTGCGGCGGCATGACCACTTACCTGATCTGTTAACGCGGTATCACGCGGGCACGCTTACACTGAACCCTGTTTCATCTCATTTCAGCGCACCGGCTCCCGGAGGACTTTCGCACTTTCCTTTCTCCACTGTCTTACACCGACCGACAGCTCTCTCTCATGGATTCCGGACGCTACTTTTCCGTTCGCAGCCTGTATCAATTTCGAATGTAGTTTATATTATAAAGGCGAAACTTCAGAATGTCAACGCCTTTTCGCACACAAATAGACGAAAACTGTCGTGCATAAATCGTTATTTTTTCGCCATACTACACAATGCCGAAGCGGCACGGCTTTCGCTCCGGCAAACTGTGAAAATCCCACAAATGGAGGTGCAGGCGTATGGCAGTCCCTCTGCTGCGTACACTGATTCTTTACGGCACGGTCATCTGCGCGGTGCGCCTGATGGGCAAACGGCAGATCGGCGAGCTCGACCCGTCCGAGCTGGTGGTGACGATACTCGTGTCCGACCTTGCGGCCGTGCCCATGCAGGACCTCGGCATCCCGCTGCTCTCCGGGCTGGTTCCCATCGCGACACTGGTGGTGCTCGAGATATTCCTCAGCTTCGCCGCGCTCAAAAGCCGGGCATTCCGGCGGCTGCTGAACGGACAGCCCGCCATCATCATCCGCCACGGCAGGCTGGACATCGACAAGCTGCGCCAGATGCGCCTGACGACCGACGAGGTCCTCGAAACCCTGCGTAAACAGAGCGTTGCCTCGGTGAGCGACGTGAAATACGGCGTGATCGAGCCGGACGGCACGCTGACCGTTGTGCTGCGCCAGCCGCAGCAGCCTGTCACGGCGGAAATGCTCGGCATCACGCCCAAGGACACCGGTCTGCCGCTCGTCGTCGTGTCGGACGGCAAGGTCGTGCCGCGCTCGCTCGAGCTGCTGCACCTCTCCCCGGCGGATATTGAGCGGCGGCTGAAAAACCAGAGTGTCGCGGTCGAGGATGTGTTCCTGATGACACTCGACGACTGCGGCAACACGTTCTTGCAGAAAAAGGAGGCCCGGCGATGAAACGTTTGCTTGCGGCGGCAGTGCTGTGCGCTGTGCTCATCCTCGGCAGCGTGTGGAGCGTGAACACCGTGCAGAAAACCACACAGGCGGTCGCTCTCGATGTGGAGAACGGCCGCCTGACCGAAGCGCGGAAAACATGGGACAGCGCCCAGACCATGCTCGGCGCACTGCTGCTGCACGAGGAGCTCGATCAGGCCGACCGGCTGTTCGACCGCGTACTCGCTGCGCAGGACAGCGGCACGGATACGGCGCTCGACCGCGCAGAGCTGCTGGCACAGCTGCGGCACCTGCCGGAGCTGCAAAAGCCCTCGCTCAAAAACTTATTTTAAGGCAATACCGCATAATTGAACAAGAGTGATTTGCGAGTAAATTTTGCGTACTGACGAGGCACAGTTTTGCGGTAATACTTGATGTATTACCGTGAAACTGCAACAAAGTCAGGACACAAAATTTCCGCAAAGCACCGCCGCTTTAATTGTGCGGTGTTGCCTTAACGATATTCGCGGATCTGCACGGACAGACCATCCGGGTCGTAAACGTAAAAATAGCGTGCATCCGGCTCGGGCTGGCGGATGTCGGACGGATTCATGCCGTGCAGCACCGCGCGCTCGTGGGCGCTGGCGATGTCCTCCGTGCCGAAGCACAGGAACATACCGGCCGCCTGCACGGTGTCGCCCTCGGGCATCGCGATCAGCTCGAGCTGGGTCGCGCCGTCGGTGTTTTGCAGGTATGCGACTGCGCCGCCGTCGGCGCTGAACTGCGTGTGGATCTTGAGCTCGGTGAGCGTCTGGTAAAAGTGCAGCGACTTCTCAAAATCGCGCACACGGAGCGCTAAATGGTGGATGTGCATAACGGGCACCTCATTTCAGTATTTGCTATTATTGTATAGAACAGCCTCGCAGCGTGTCAAGCGGAAAATTCCGGCGCTCATTTCCCGTTGAATATTCCCTCTTGACATTCTCTGTCACTGCGCTATAATACTTAGGAACCGAAATATTTAGCGAGGTGATCTTATGGACACCGGACGGCTTATCAACAAACTGTCCAACTGCCTGCGCCGCCGCTCGGCGGAGATACAAAAACGCATCCATATCAGCGGCACAAAAGGCCAGATACTCAACTACATCTTAATGGAGAGCCCAAAGGGCCCGCTCGTGCAGCGCGATATCGAGCAGGAGTTCGGCCTGCGGCCCTCGACGGCAACCGAAATGCTTCAGGCATTGCAGGCCGCCGACCTTATCCGGCGCGAGCCCGACCCGGCGGATGCCCGCCGCAAGTGCATCGTGTGTACAGAGAAAGCAGAGGCGTTCCGGCCCGCCTGCCTGCAGGAGATAACGGAAACCGAAGCCCTGCTGCTGCGCGGCATCTCCCCGGAGGAACGGGAGCAGTTTATGCGTATCGGACTCAAGATGCTTGCGAACTTTGAGGAGTGAGGAGTTAGGAGGCAGGAGTGAGGAGTGGATAATGATAAACCTTATCCTGCAAACCGTAAATCACTTGCCAACTCCTACCTCCTCCCTCCTAACTCCTACCTAAAAGAAAGTGAAAGGATTGATTCCATTGGATAATGAAACCATTTTAAGCAAAGCGCCCATCCCCAAGGCGGTGGCCGCGATGGCCATTCCCAGCGTTATCAGCAGCCTTGTCACCGTCGTGTACAACATGGCGGACACGTTTTTCGTCGGCCAGACCGGCGATGCGCTGCAAGTCGCCGCCGTCAGCCTGACAAACCCCATCTTCATCCTGCTGATGGCATTCGCCAATATGTTCGGCATGGGCGGCAGCGCGATGATCTCGGTGGCGCTGGGCGAAAACAACCGCAAAAATGTAAAGCGCATTTCCTCGTTCATCTCGTGGGCGAGCTTGATCGTCGGCGTGCTGTTCGCCGCCGTGCTGCTGTGCTTCACCACGCCCATCCTGCATCTGTTCGGCGCGGATGCCGGCACGTTCGACTTTGCCCGCGGCTACACGGTGTATATCGCGTTCGGTGCGCCGTTCGTCATCTGGTCGGCGGCGGCCAGCTTTGTCGTGCGCGCCGAGGGCGCCAGCCGTGAGGCCATGGTCGGCAGCATGATCGGCACCATTGCCAACATCGCGCTCGACCCGGTGTTCGTCAGCGGCTTCGGCATGGGCGCCGCCGGTGCGGCCATCGCGACCACCATCGGCAATGCCATGGCGACGGTGTATTACCTGTGGTATTTTCTCAAAAAGTCCCAGCACTTCTCCCTTGCGCCGAAGGATGCACGCTGCGGCACGAATATCGCCGTGCGCGTGTGCTCCGCGGGCTTCCCGACCGCTATTTTCTCCGCGCTGATGTGCGTTTCGACCATCGTACTCAACCAGATGCTCGTCGCCTACGGCAATGCGCCTGTGGCCGCTATCGGCATCGTGTTCAAGGCGAATATGTTCATCACATTCCTGCAAATGGGCCTTGCCAACGGTGTCCAGCCGATCTTCGGTTACAGCTACGGTGCGGGTGACATCAAGCGCTTCGCTGACACGGAACGGTTCACCAAGCTGTGCTGCGTTATCGTCGGACTGGCCGCGACTGCGCTCTATTTCTTCCTGCGTGAGCCCATCATCCGCCTGTTCGTCAATGACAGCGAGGTCATCACCTGCGGCGTGCAGATGCTCATCGCCTATATGCTGTCCGGCCCGTTCATCGGCTTCCTGTTCGTCAATATGAACTGTATGCAGTCGGTCGGCCGTGCCCTCCCCGCCACCGTGCTGTCCGTGCTCCGACAGGGCCTTCTGCTCATTCCCCTGCTCTATCTGCTGCGCCTCCTCGCCGGGATGAACGGTGTGATCTACGGCCAGTCTATCACAGATTACATAACGATCGCGCTGTCGTGCGTGGTCTGGAGGAGGATTCGGAACGGGCTGGAAAATTGAGATGCCCGCCGTTTTCCATTCTGCATACCGGAAAACGCAAAAAGAGGTCTGCCAAGCAGACCTCTCAGTTTGTCGAAAAAGTCGGTATTGAACCAATTTCATCATATCGCGCGGCAGCGCGCGTTAAATAGAATTTGCTTTGCAAATTCATAAAAAGGCAGGGCGTGTACCTGCCTTTTTATACCCTGAGAGGGAGAAAGTTTCTATACAGGAACTTTCGGACGACTTTGGAACGGCCTACGGTCCGTTCCTCTTGTCGGCGAAACTGTAGTTTCGCGACAGCCTGAAAAGAGGTCTGCCAAGCAGACCTCTTTTCTTTCCCATTTACGCCGGAGCCTTGACCACCATAAAGTACGCCAGCACGGCGATGCCGAGGAGGATGCGGTACCAGCCGAACACCTTGAAATCGTGCTTCTTGACGAAGCCCATCAGGAATCGGATGATGAGCAGCGAGGACAGGAACGCGGTGAGCGTGCCGATGCCAAGGATCATCAGCTCGGTGGAGGTGAACGCAAAGCCGAACTTCAGGATCTTCAGCAGACTTGCGCCGAACATGACCGGAATGGCGAGGAAGAACGTAAACTCCGCCGCCACGGTGCGCGACACGCCGAGCAGCAGCGCGCCGACGATGGTCGCGCCGGAGCGCGAGGTGCCCGGGAACACCGCCGCGATGAGCTGGAACATACCGATCATGAACACGGTCGGATAAGTAAGCTCGGTCAGCGCGTTGATCTTAGCGGGCTTGCCCTTATGGGCATTCTCGACCAGAATGAACGCCACGCCGAACACGATCAGCGCGATGGACACCGTCTGGTAGTTGTAGAACAGCTCCTCGAACAGGTCGTTCCACTTGAGGCCGACGATGGCCGCCGGAACACACGCCACCAGAATCTTGAACCACAGCTTGATGGTATCCATGTTGAGCGTGATTGATGCACCTTCGCCGTGCAGGCCCTTTCGGCGCTCGAGCGGGAAGATCTGGTTCCAGAACAGCACAACGACCGCCATGATCGCACCCAGCTGGATAACGACCTCGAACATACTGTAAAACGCATCGGATACATCCAGCTCAACGAACTCGTTGAGCAGGATCATATGTCCGGTACTGCTGATAGGCAGCCATTCTGTGATGCCCTCCACGATACCGAACAGAAATGCATAAAATGCATTAATCCAATCTATCACACTATTTTCCTCCCATGTTATATATTTAACTTCATATACCATACCACAACTTATGCCAGCCCGCAAGTGAGCAGACGGAAATGTTATGAAAATGTTATACTTTCCCGTGCGCCGACTTGCCATTCTCTGTGTATCATGTTATATTATAGAGGTATACTTATCGAATCACAGAAAAGGTGTTCACATGGAATATATCACCCACTCGCCCGAGGAAACCGAAGCCCTCGGTGCGGAATACGCAAAGAGCCTCAAGGCGGGCGACGTTGTCGCGTTCTCCGGCGACCTCGGCGCGGGCAAGACCGCGTTCACGCGCGGCGTGCTGCACGGCCTCGGCTACGAGGGCCGCGTCACCAGCCCGACCTTTGCCATCGCAAACGAATACGAAACGCCGTCGGCGCGGGTCGCGCATTTCGACCTGTACCGCATCCTCGACAGCGAAGCGCTGTTCGAGATCGGCTTTGACGAATATCTCGACGGCAGCCGCATCGTGCTCATCGAATGGAGCGAAAATGCAGCGGACGTTCTGCCGGAAAGCTATAAGACCGTTCACATCGCCTACGGCGCTAAGGACAACGACCGGCGCATCACCACCGGGGAGGTACACGCATGAAGATTCTCGCACTCGAATCCTCGGCGGTCAGCGCATCTGTCGCGCTCACCGAGGACGAAAAGCTCGTGGCGCAGTCGTTCCAGAACTGCGGCCTGACCCATTCGCGCACGCTGCTGCCGATGGCGGAAAACCTGCTGGCAAACTGCGGCGTGACACTCGCGGATGTGGATGCCATCGCAGTCGCGCACGGCCCGGGCTCGTTCACCGGCGTGCGTATCGGCGTGGCGACCGTCAAGGGACTTGCCCTCGGCGCGGACAAGCCGTGCATCGGCGTTTCCACGCTCGAAGCGATGGCATGGGGTGCGCGCGCGCTCGGCGGCGACCTGTGCTGCGTGATGGATGCCCGTGCCGGTCAGGTCTACAACGCGCTGTTCACTGTCCGCGACGGCAAAATCCTCCGTCTGTGCGACGACCGCGCCGTCAAGCTGACCGACCTCGCCGAAGAAATCGAAGAAGCGCCGTATTTTCTGGTTGGAGATGGCGCTGACTTGTGTTATAATACTATCAAAGAGCGCTGCACCGGTCTGCGGCTCGCGCCGAGCGAGCTGCGCTTTGCGACCGGATTTGGTGTTGCCGCCGCCGCCCTTCCCCTGCTCCGCGCAGGCACAACGTGTTCGCCGCAGGAGCTCGATGCGTTCTATCTGCGCCGCCCGCAGGCGGAGCGTGAGCGCATGGCGCGTCTGGCACAGGCCAAAAAAGAACAGCAATAACAAGAATTTCAGGATAAAGGAGATTTTATTATGGCAACCGTACATGAAATGGATCACCCGCTTATCAAGCACAAGCTGGCGCTGATGCGCGACAAGACCACCGGCGTTAAGGAGTTCCGCGAGGCTGCTTCCGAGATCGCGATGCTGATGTGCTACGAGGCTACCCGTGATCTGCCGCTCAAGGAGATCACCATCGAAACGCCGGTAGCCGAGGCGCGTGTACACGTTATCTCGGGCAAGAAGATCGCACTCGTGCCCATCCTGCGTGCAGGTCTGGGCATGGTAGAGGGCATCCTTGAGATGATCCCGGCGGCAAAGGTCGGCCACATCGGCCTGTACCGCAACCCGGAAACGCTCCAGCCGATCGAATACTACTGCAAGCTGCCGAGCGACATCGAGGAGCGTGACGTTCTGCTGCTCGACCCGATGCTGGCGACCGGCGGTTCCGCGATCGCTGCCATCGACGGCCTCAAGCGCCGCGGCGTAAAGCACATCAAGCTGATGAACCTCATCGGCGCTCCGGAAGGCGTTGCCGCTGTGCAGAAGGCACATCCGGATGTTGAGATCTTCGTTGCCGGCATCGATGAGAAGCTGAACGACCACGGCTACATCGTTCCGGGTCTGGGCGATGCGGGCGACCGTATCTTCGGCACCAAGTAAGCAGCATACCGCTGTATTTTTCGATATTTCCCGTACAATTTCACACCGACCGTCCCTGCAAAGGAGGGTGAACCGTATGACACTTTATGGTATTCAGCGTTTTTCCCCGTATTGGAGCCTCGCCCTTTGCTATGGCGCTGTGACGGCGATCGGGCTGATGCCCGGTCTGCTGTACGGCAATGAATTTGCCTACTGGCTGCTCGGCTACTGGCTGATCCTGCCGGTTTCGGCGCTGCTGTGTACGTTCTGGGCGGCGTATCATGCCCTGCCGCTGTACCGCTTTCTGCCGGTGCTCATCGGCGTGTGGGCGATCGTGCTGCCATTTGTCACATTCCGCTCGGCTGATAAACAAGGCCTGTTTTACGGGCTTGTCCCCTCGCTGATCGGCTTAACGCTGGGCGTACTGGTGCGAAAATTTGTATTCTGGTATCGACGTCGATAATACACAACCCTCGGTGCGGCTTTCGGGCCGCACCGTTTTGTTGGGAGAACCTTTAAGTATGACATACGAAATGGAATCTGCGCGGATGTACTTCCGCCGCGTGCAGGCCGACGACATCGACACGCTCGCGCCCATCCTGCGGAGCGAGGCCACCATGCAGGCGCTCGGCGGCGCGCTCTCCTATGAGCAGACACTGGACTGGATCGTGGAGGCGCTGCACCGCCGCCAGCAGGACGGCTTCGGCTGGTTCGTAGCGCTCGACAAGCCCACCGGACAGCCCGCCGCGCTGTGCGGCCTGACCCTCGAGGCCATCACCGAGGAGGCGCCCGCACTCGTCGTACACTGCATCGTGCGGCACGAGCTCCGGAACATCGGCGTGGGCCGGGAATGCGTGTCCGTGTGTCTGCGGGATGCATTCGCGCACCGGAACGCGCCGCGTGTCTGCGCGGTCATCCGCCCGGACAATGCCGCGGCACTGCACGTTGCGGCGGCCTGCGGGATGCAGCCTGTCGGCAGGCTCGACCGGCAGGTCGGCGGCACAAGCGCGCCGCATCTGCTGTGCGCGGCCGAGCAGCCCGCAGAGGCATAAAGAAAGCACCGAAACAGTTGTTTCGGTGCTTTTTCTCGTCTTATCGGTACTTTTCTTCCCAGACAGCCTCGCCCGCCTCGAGCGACCTCTGCACATCCAGCACGCGCTGGTTCGCGCTGCCGCGGAACCGCAGCTCGATGTTCTTCTCCGCCATGATGAACGGCCCGTCCACCAGCAGATCGAGCTGGCCGAGCAGTTTTTTCACGAACGGGTCAGGCAGCTCGAGCAGCTGCTCGAATGTATAGCCCGAGTATGCCATCAGGTGCTTGCCCTTTTTCTTCAGCTCCACCGCGAGATAGTACAGCGGTTCGGCCTTGCAGAACGGCTCGCCGCCGGAGAACGTCACGCCCTTGATGAACGGGTTGCGGCACATATCGTGCAGCAGCGTATCGAGCGCGATGTCCTGTCCTCCGTCAAAATCGTGGGTCTGCGGGTTGTGGCAACCCGGACAGCCGTGCGGACAGCCCTGCACGAACAGCGTATAGCGGAAGCCGGGGCCGTCCACGATGGACTCCCCGACTGTACCTGCAATGCGGATTTTACCTTCCATCAGGCGGTGTGCTCCTGACGCATAGAGCAGCAGCTCGGAACCGTGTGCTTTACGCGGTCGTGCTCCTCTGCGCGCTTGCCGTTGTTGAAGCGGTCGAGCGTGCCTACCAGATAGCCCGTAATGCGGCGGATGCGCTCAAAGCCTACGCCCTCGCCGATCAGTGTTTCCTGTGCAGCAATATTCTTGTTTTCCATCATAATACGCTTCCTTTTCTCACTTTTTGACGATCTTCAATGTATTCGGCTGACGGTCGGCCTCCTCGGCGGGATCGCCGTGATAGCCGATCGTGGTGCTGTTGTAATTTTTGTACAGGCCCAGCTTCTGCAGCTTGGAGAGCGGAACGCCCTCGCCCTCACGGCGGCCGCAGCGCGGGCAAACCTCACCGATGATGCCGGTGTAGCCGCAGACCGGGTCGCGGTCGATCGGGTGGTTGATGGCACCGTAGCCGATGCCCGCCTCCTTCATCGCGCGGACGACCGCCTCGAACGCTTCAAGGTTCTGGGTCGGGTCGCCGTCCAGCTCGATGTAGCTGATGTGGCCGCCGTTGGTCAGCTCGTGGTACGGCGCCTCACGGCTGATCTTTCCGAACGCCGAGATGGGATAATATACCGGAACATGGAACGAGTTGGTGTAGTAATCGCGGTCGGTAACGCCCGGGATGACACCGTATTTCTCGCGGTCGATCTTGACAAAGCGGCCGGACAATCCCTCCGCAGGGGTTGCGATGAGCGAGAAGTTGAGGTGGTACTTCTCGGTGGCCTCATCCATGCGCTGGCGCATATGACCGACGATCTCGAGGCCGAGGTTCTGCGCCTCGTCGCTCTCGCCGTGGTGCACGCCGATGAGCGCCTTGAGGCACTCCGCCAGACCGATGAAGCCGAGGGTCAGAGTGCCGTGCTTGAGCACCTCGCCCACCTCGTCGTCCGGGCCGAGCTTTTCGGAATCCAGCCATACGCCCTCGCCCATCAGGAACGGGTAGTTGCGCACGCGCTTTCCGCTCTGGATACGGAAACGGTCGAGCAGCTGGTCGATGACAAGGTCAATCTTGCGGTCGAGGTCCTCAAAGAACCAGTCCAGATCGCCGTGGCTGCGGATGGCGATGCGCGGCAGATTGACCGAGGTGAACGACAGGTTGCCGCGGCCATAGGTGATCTCGCGAGTCGGGTCGTATACATTGGACATCACGCGCGTGCGGCAGCCCATATAGCCGACCTCGGTTTCCGGATGGCCGGGCTTGTAGTATTGCAGATTGAACGGCGCGTCGAGGAACGAGAAGTTCGGGAACATCCGCTTCGCGGAAACGCGGCACGCCAGCTTGAACAGGTCGTAGTTGGGGTCGCTCTCGTTGTAGTTGACGCCCTCCTTGACCTTGAAGATGTGGATCGGGAAAATGGGCGTTTCGCCGTTGCCCAGACCGGCCTCGGTGGCGAGCAGCAGCTGCTCCATGACCAGACGGCCCTCCGGCGAGGTGTCCGTGCCGTAATTGAGCGACGAGAACGGGATCTGTGCACCGGCACGCGAGTGCATGGTGTTCAGGTTGTGAACGAGCGCCTCCATCGCCTGATAGGTGGTCTTGCGGGTTTCCTTGTCGGCGTACTTGCGGGCAAAGCGCATACATTTCTTTACCTGCTCCTCGCTCAGCGTTTCGCCGAGCGCCTTGGCCATCGCCTCGTCATAGCCGTTGCCGCCAGCCAGACACGCCCATTTGCCGGTTTCCTGCTCGACACGCTCGGTCAGTGCGCGGGCATCGACCTCGTTGTTCTCGTCCGCGCCGAATACCTCGAGCGCCTTGGCGAGATTGTCGCGGAACAGCTTGCGGAACGTCTTGCGAACGCCGGGCGCCATCGAATAATCGAAATTCGGCACGCTCTGGCCGCCGTGCTGGTCGTTCTGGTTGGACTGGATGGCGATGCACGCCAGTGCGGAATACGAACGGATGTCGTTCGGCTCGCGCAGGAAGCCGTGGCCGGTGGAAAAGCCGTCGCGGAACAGCTTGAGCAGATCGATCTGACAGCAGGTGGTGGTCAGTGTCAGAAAATCCAGATCATGGATGTGAATATCACCCTCGCGGTGCGCCTTGGCGTGGTCCGGGTCGAGGATGAACATTTCATAAAACTGCTTGGCGCCCTCGGAGCCGTACTTGAGCATGGTGCCCATCGCGGTATCGCCGTCGATATTGGCGTTCTCGCGCTTGACATCGTTCTCGAGCGAGGACTTGAACGTCAGATCCTCATAGACCTTCATCAGGCGGGTGTTCATCTCACGCACGCGGGTGCGCTCGTTGCGGTACAGGATGTACTTCTTGGCCGTGCGGGCGTGGCCGCTCTCGATGAGCACTTTTTCAACGGCATCCTGCACCTGCTCTACGGTCGGGGTTTCTGTCCCAGCAGTCGCCTCCAGCTCTTTCTCGACCTGATCGGCCAGCCCGCGCGCCATATCGTAATCCTGTCCGCCCGAGGCCTGCGCCGCACCGAAAATTGCATTTGCGATCTTTTCGATCTCAAAGGGAGCCTTGCGGCCGTCCCGCTTGACGATCTGCTGAATCATAAAGAAAAATCCCTCTCTCATACAAAAACCGCCTTGCGGCGATTGTTTGATCTTTTACTAAATTATGTAGTCTTTTGCGACTGCCCGCACCATATCTTGTGCTTGCTTATATATTTTAACGCCGAAGCACCGCCCTGTCAAGGTGGCAAATTCTTTTTGGCACTTTTGCAAGAAAAGGCCGTTTTTTATTGGAGCATTCTCTAAACTTTTTCTCTTGACTTGAAAATTTTATCGAAAACAGGCGGCAGACTGTACAAAATTACAAAAATTTTTTCTCTGCCAAATTTTCGTTTGAAATTTTGGCACCACAATATCTTGTGGTCGGGCCGTTTTCGTCCGCAAGACAAAAAAGAACCCCGGAATGAAATTCCGAGGTTCTCTTGGTTCGATCAGAAAATCAGATCTTATGCCTTGCCGTTGCAGCCCAGAACATTGATCAGCTTGTGAGCAACCATGTCCTTTACAGCCTGACGAGCCGGCTTCAGGTACTGACGCGGGTCGAAGTGATCCGGATGCTCAGCGAAGTGCTCGCGGATAGAAGCGGTGATAGCCAGACGAATATCAGAGTCGATATTGATCTTGCAGACAGACAGCTGAGCAGCGTGACGCAGCTCTTCCTCCGGAATGCCGATAGCATCCGGCATCTTGCCGCCGAACTTGTTGATCTTGTCAACAAACTCACGCGGTACGGAAGAGGAACCGTGCAGAACGATCGGGAAGCCCGGCAGACGCTTGGAAACTTCCTCGAGTACGTCGAAACGCAGCGG
>CAKSVR010000052.1 GCA_934504345.1 uncultured Agathobaculum sp.
GATGTGCTCATCCTGTTCCGCAATGAGGGCGGACAAAAGTACCTGATATTCGACAAGAAAGGGGCGCTGTAATGCTGCCGACAGAGTATAATGACGATCTCGTGCAGGATTTCGAGATTGAAACACAGCCTACGCGCACCTACGCGCTGCGGTTTGACGGCTACCCGTGTTCCGGCGGCAAGCTGGACGGACTGGAAGCCATGAAGCAGGCCATCTTCCTGATTCTCCAGACCGAACGGTTTCAGTACGCCATCTATTCCTGGAATTACGGCATTGAGCTGAACGCCCTGCTCGGGCAGACCATGACGCCGTACTTACAGGCCAAGGTCGCCAAGGCGATTGAAGATGCGCTCATGGCGGATGATCGGGTACTCTCGGTGGAGCAGTTCTCGTTCGTCAAGGGTAAACGCAATCTGCTTGTGAAATTTACCGTAACCACGACCGAGGGCGACGTGGAAAGCGAATTTGAGTTTGGGGGTGAAGCGGCATGATCGGACGATACTCGGATGAAATGACGTTTGACTACATTATGAACCGTATGTTGGAATCCGTGCCGGATACGGTCGATAAGCGCGAGGGCAGCATTATCTACGATGCGCTTGCACCGGCAGCCGCAGAGCTTGTCAAGTGCTACATGGAACTGGACGTCGTGATGGATGAAACCTTTGTGGATACGGCCAGCTTACAGTACCTCATGCTGCGCTGCAAGGAACGCGGCGTAGCCATTCAAGGCGAAACGGCTGCTGTTATCGAGGGCGTTTTCACCCCGTCCTCGGTGGAGCTGACCGCCGGTCTGCGGTTTAATGCTGACGAGGTCAACTATGTAGTTACCGAGAAAATCTCGGCAGGCCACTACAAGCTGGAGGCCGAAACGCTCGGCACGGTCGGCAACAAGTACACCGGTCTGCTGCTGCCGATCCAGACGGTGAACGGTCTGGAAACCGCCCAGATTGCGGCGGTGCTCATTCCGGCCGAGGACGGCGACACGACCGACACGCTGCGCGAGAAATACTACGCCAGCATTGACGGTGAAGCGTTTGGCGGCAACGTGGCCGACTACCGCGAGAAGGTCAACGCGATTACCGGCGTGGGCGGCGTCAAGGTCTACCCGGTGTGGAACGGCGGCGGCACGGTCAAGCTGACCATTATCGCGTCCGACTTCACCGCGCCGAGTACCGAACTTATCAGCAAGGTACAGACCGCTATTGACCCAGAGGAAAATCAGGGCGAAGGTCTGGGACTGGCTCCTATCGGCCACACTGTGACTGTCACCGGCGCGAAGTACATCGATATTGCTATCACCGCGAATATTACCTTTGCTACCGGCTGGAGCTGGGAGAGCGGAAAGTCGCAGCTGGTGAGCGCGGTCAACGCCTACTTTGCCGAACTCTGTAAAACCTGGGCGGACACCGAAACGACTATCGTGCGTATCTCTCAAATCGAAACACACCTGCTGGGCGCGGATTGCGTAGTCGATGTGGACGGCACGACCATCAACGGTGAGGCGAAGAACATTGAGCTTGCAGCGGACGAAATCCCACGCCTGTCTGAGATCGGCGGTGCGGAATGAGAAAGAAATTGCAGGACTATTTGCCTCCGGTACTGCTCAAAACCTATGAGTTCCCGTTGTTGTGCGACACCGAACAACCAGAATTTGACCGGCTGAACGCCGCCGCTGATGCGGTGCTCGATGCGCAGTTCGTCACTACAGCAGGGGAGCGCGGTATCTCACGATACGAGAAGGTATTCGGTATCGTGCCGATGGACACGGACACGCTGGATGAGCGCCGGTTTCGGGTACTGGCGAAAATCAATGCACAGCTGCCGTTCTCGGTTCGGCGGCTCAGACAGCAGCTTGAAACGCTGTGCGGTGCCAAAGGTTACAGGCTGTCGCTCGTGCCTGGTGAATACAAAATCACAGTGCGCGTAGAATTGACAGCTCGAAGCAAGCTCGCAGCGGTGCAGGAATTGCTGGACAACACCCTGCCGGTCAACCTCATTTGCGACTGTGCGCTGATGTACAACACATGGGGTCAGATCAAGACACTGACATGGGGCGAATTGAAGCAGCTTACTTGGAGAGAAATCAAGGAAAAGGAGGGTTTGTTTAATGGAACAGACAACGAATCTGGGACTGAAAAAGTCCGGTTATGACGATTTCGGCGATGTAGAGGTGCTGAATGAGAACTGGGATAAGGTTGATGAGGCCATCGCGGCGACCGACCCGACCAAGGTAAGCATCAAGGCTAAACCTGCCGATACAGACGGCGTGATGCTCTTGGACAGCGCGGATGGCGGCAAGACCAAGCGCTTACTGTGGTCCAGTGTTAAGACAGCACTGAACAAGCTGTTCGTGCCGCTGACACGCAAGATCAACAACAAGCCGCTTTCTGCGGATGTAACACTTACCGCCTCGGACGTAAATGCGTACAGCAAGACCGAGATGGACACCAAGATGAGCAGCGCGGTGACGACTGACAACATCATGAACAAGCTGGGCACGGTGCCGATCGACAAGGGCGGCACGGGTGTGACGAGCATGACGGGCTCGGACTACTCCACCAACCGCCCGCGCGGCATCGTACTCGCGACGGCAGTGCCGACCAGCGTGCCGAATGGGTGCGTGGTGCTGGTGGCAAGTGAGGTGTCGAGCTGATGCCGATCTATCTGGGCGTGGACGGTGTGGTGAGAGAGGCGGCGGAGTTGGAGTGCGGTCTTTCCGTCCTCTACCACGGCACAAGCTGTCTGGTCGGCGTGGATGGCGCAGCGCGTCAGACACTGGACTGGACGGCGGGGCTAGACCACTTTGAGGTGGTGCCAACTATTGTTTACTGCTGCAATCTTGATGCGCAAGGCAACGACACTGATTATGTTTGGAGCGCCGTTGAAGCTCAAAAATACGGCACGATCACGATTACTGATAATTCGATTTCAGTACGATGTGATACGATAGGCAAAATGATCTGTGTGGGACTTGACACACGAGCAGTTTTTCGGGATGGCCATAAAGTGAGTTTGTATAAAATAAAGGGTGCTGAGCTGCCGGTTATATTTACGGTTGGGTATTATATGCTCACGCGCAATGGCAATGGCCAGTATTCAACTTATTTTAACGGCGAGGACCTGTATTTAGGCTATTATAGCGGCTCCGTCAGCGGTAACAAGACCATATCGTGGCTAAATGTAGGCAGTGCCGGTGGTATCCACGCTGGCATGACCTCCGGCAGTGGCTACTGCATAGTACAGCAAAACTATTTAAAAGTTGAAATTAACGGCAAAAGCTATCCAATTAAAGCAATTAACAACCTTGACAGTCTGACGTAGGAGGCGAACTATGAAAATTACATTGACTAACGGCGCGGAGCTGGAGGTGCTCGGCGTACACGGCCAGACAGTGCTGCACGAGGGTGTGCAGCGGGACAGCCTGACCGTGCTGATGGACCCCGAAGTGGTGGATCTGGAGCAGGCGCTGGCGGCCTTTGCGCCGGCGGCGTGCGGCACCATCACCCTGACGGACGATGACGGCACCTATGTGCACGAGCACTACACCATCCGCCTCGAGGCGGGCATGGGATACAAGGACTATGCCCTGTCGCACGGCAGCACGACCGGCGACCGCAAGCAGGTGGTGTATGTGCGTATGGCACGGTCTACGCTGGCCGAGCGGACTTTGCAGAGCCAGCAGGACACGCTGGATGAGCTTGTTCTTGCGGCGCTGGAAGGCGGTGACGAATAATGTATGAGACCATCAAGAGGCTGTACACGGCTAAGCGGCTGGATAAGGCGGGTGTGCAGAAAGCGGTAAAGCGCGGCTGGATCACGGCCACGCAGTATAAGGAGATCGTGGGCGAGGCCTATGCTTAAATTTACGAATTGGTCACTCTCGGCGGAGGACAACAGCATCATCGCCCGCCAGTATGACAACAAAATGCTGCTAGAGATCACCGGCGACCTGCCGCAAGGCTGGTCGTGGTCGCTGCTGGTACGGCAGGGGAGTAACGGCGATGTATGGGACTTAGTACCAACGGACGGCGGGCTGGCGTGCGAGCTGACACGCGATATGCTATGTATGCACGGGTACTACACGGTACAGCTGCAAGGTATGCAGGCGGACGGAACTGTCAGACACACCAACCCCTTGCGGTGTCTGGTGCCGGAGAGCTTGTCCGGCGAGGGACAGTGGCCGGATGTGCCGAGTGCTTTTGCGCAGGTCGAGCAGCGGCTTACCGTCCTCAAGCTGGCGGCGGAGAGCGCGGCGGAACAGGGCGGGCAGTCGGCGGCGCACGCCGAAAGCGCGGCACAGGCTGCGGCCAGTCAGGCAAGCGCTGCGGCTGAGAGTGCTGCGGCGAGCGCAGCCAGTGCAGAGGATGCCAGCATAAGTGCCGACCGTGCACAGACGGCGGCAGACCATGCAGATGCCGCGCTGTCCACGGTGGATTGGGCTTTTTTCGACATCACAGAGGAGGGCGACCTGCTGATGACCCGTGCCGATTCGAACGGCGATCCGGCGTTTGCGCTGGACGGTGAGGGCAATTTATTGGCCCGCTTCGGGTCAAATAATCGCTCTTGATAATGATGCAAAACTGCTTATTCTTATAGCCAAGGAGGTGCATAAATGTACGAGATTTTAGCAAAGATGGAGGCCGCTGCGATGCGAGCCGAGCTGGCCGCTGCGTATGCTGCCCGCGACCGCAAAGCCACGGCGGAGATGCTGGCTGAGGTGCGACGAGAGGCAGCCCGTGCGGCAGGCTACCGCAGAGCGTGCGGACGTTTGGTGCGGCACCATGCCGACTTTGAAGTAGCACTATCGGACGATGGAATTTTGGAGGTGAACTATGAGTAAAACGATCAATCTGGGCCCGGTATCCGCGTATGCGCTGGCGAAAAAGCATGGCTTTGTGGGCACGGAAGCCGAGTGGCTGAAAAGCCTTGGCGCCCATATCGGCGAAAACGGCAACTGGTGGATTGGTGAAGAAGATACCGGCGTTCTCGCAGACCCGGCGGAACTCTCCAAGCTGACCCAGCAGGCACAGACCGCTAAGTCTGCGGCGGAGGATGCGGCAGGTGCAGCGGCAGAAAGCGCAGAAGCAGCACAGCGGTCTGCCAGCAATGCAGGCAATGCAGCGGGTGCAGCAGTCACCAGTGCGAGCGCGGCCAAGACAGCGCAGGAGGCGGCGGCAAAGTCCGCCAGCACAGCGGTGGAGAGTGCGGCAGCGGCGCAGACCTCGGCTGAGGCGGCAAGCAAGTCGGCGGCCGAAGCGGCAGGTAGTGCCACTGCGGCGCAGAACGCGCAGACTGCCGCGGAGGCGGCGCAGACCAAGGCGGATACAGATGCAATGGCTACCGCTAAAGCGCGGCAGATCGTGGAGAGCGCGGCGGATGCGGAAACTGCGCGAGTGGAAGCCGAGCAGAAACGAGTAAAAGCAGAAACTGCACGAGAGAATACGGTTAACCAATTAAAAGATGATATAGATGATACAAATAATAAAATTTTTGAATATACAGCAGCGAGTCCAAACGTATATGACGCTTCTCGAGCAGAAACAGGTAAGCGTATACAATCAAATGGAACTATTGTAAGTAATAGTAATCAAATACTATCAGATTTTATTATGATTCCAAATGGCTCAAAACTTGTGTTTACAAGGGGCGATACAAGACAAGTTTCAACATTTAGAACTACACAGTTGTTTGCAACCGTAATGTTATGGGACACGAATAAAAATCCTATTACTTCTAGTTATTTAACATCAGTTGCAGAAATTTCAAATGAGACTGGAAGCGATTGTTATTGCAGATTTAGTTTTTCGACTAATGAAAAATATATCAAGCAAATGGCTGAAATTATGCCAGTAGGCACACAATCGACAGAGGCGCTTGGACTAACTCAATATTACGAATATTATCCGGCACATTACGGTGAAAAAGTAAAAAAAACAGCCGTTGAGACCGACAACTCATTTGATAAAACAAGTGATAATCCTGCAAGTGGAAAAGCCATTGCTGATGCTGTAAAATCACCTTTGTTTAACAAGAAAATCATGTTTTATGGGGATTCTTTCACATACGATTATGACGGAGCGCAAAATAGGTATCATACATATATCAAGGCAAGATGTGGCTGTGAAACTGTCATACACGGGCTAATTGGTTCTAATATCACATACAAAGGCGATTCTTCGGTATTGTCAATGAGTGATACAAAAAGACTTGATGAACTGTCAGAAGATGTAGACATGATTGTTATATTTGGCGGAATAAATGATAGTCGGCAAATTATTACATCCCCGAATAATTACAAAATCGGAACTTTTGAAGATGTTTGGGATAATGAAAGCAATACCAATACATTTTATGCAAGCCTTAAACATATATTGGATGTCTTAATAGCACGTTACTCAACAAAGGTTATTGTAGGTATTTTGCCACCAGTGTTAAACCCCAATGCTGATAGATTTACTGGTTATAATCAGGTCTGCGAAGCTGAGATAGAAGTTTATAAAAATTATGGTATACCATATATAGATATGAGGAGTAAAAGCACCATATCGAATTTGAATGCACATATCGCATTATATAACAGAAACACTAATGATGTTCATTGGAATAACGCTGGACATGAAAGAGCATCATATCCTATTCAAATTTTCTTGGAACAGTATATGCACTAATTAACTAAATGGGGCTTTAATCAATAGCCAAGAAGATACGAACAGTACAAGCACTGGCGCTCCATCCAGACCGGTGTACCGGAACTGCTGAGCGAAGAGGATAAGCGTCTGCTGGGACTGCTGTAAATTTGGTAGCGGGGGACGGGAAACCGTCCCTCTGCCTTAAAAGGAGGAAAGCAAATGGACGGTTCCATTTCCCGTGCCGAGCACGAAGAGTTTCGCCGCCGACTCGAAGAAGAAAATCGGCGGCAGGACAAGCGTATTGAGCTGCTGGAGCACACGGTTCAGCAGATTTCCGACCTGACAACCTCGGTCGGCAAACTGGCCACCAGCATTGAGAGCATGGTCAAGGAGCAGGAAAAGCAGGGCAAGCGGCTGGAAACGCTCGAGGACCGCGATGGCGCTATGTGGCGCAAGGTTGTCGGCTATGCTGTGACTGCGGTGGTCGGTATCATCGTCGGCTATGTGGCGCGGCAGATTGGCCTGAGTTAAGAAAGGAAGATTACTTATGAACTGGAAAATTCGTTTGAAAAACCCTGTTTTCTGGGTACAGATTATCGTGAGCGCATTTGCGGCTGTGCTGGCCTACGCCGGTCTGACTGCTGCTGATCTTACCACCTGGGACAGCGTATGGCAGTTGCTGCGCGGCGCGGCAAGCAACCCGTATTGCCTGCTGCTGGTGCTGACCAGCGTGTGGAACGCAATCAACGACCCGACTACGGCGGGCGTAGGGGACAGCGAACGGGCGAAGTCCTACACCGCGCCGGGAAAGTGAGGCCGGCGTGATGAATATTCCGTTCTTACAGGCGCACACGAGCAATTTTTATGCAGGCCGCGGTGGCAACAGTATCAAGTACATTGTTGTACATTACACCGCAGGTAACGGCGATACGGCGATGAACAATGCGCAGTATTTCCACAACAACAGCGGCCTGCGGGCATCAGCGCATTATTTTGTCGATGAGCACAGTGTTGTGCAGTCTGTCCGCGATACAGACGGTGCATGGCACTGCGGCGGTCCTCTGGAAAGCTCGCATCACCCGCTCCACAATATCTGTATGAACCGCAACAGCCTGGGCGTGGAGATGTGCTCGGACAAGGTAAACGGCAAGTACGTTATTACCGCCCAGACGGTAGACCGCACGGTTGAGCTGGTGCGCTGGCTGATGGCCAAGTACGGCATCCACGTGGATCATGTTGTGCGGCATTACGACGTAACGGGCAAAGACTGTCCCGAGCCGTGGGTGCGTGATGAGAGCCTGTGGCGCAAGTTCAAGGCGCGACTGACCGCGCCGGTTGAACCCGAACCGAAGAAGGAGGACGACGAAGTGGTAGAAAAGAAAAAGGTCCTGCTCAACGGCAAGACCTACGAGTGCGACGTCATTACAAAGGACGCCACTAACTATATCAAGATGAGATCGCTCCAGCAGGCAGGCTTTACGGTGGACTTCGATGCTGTACGCAAGCTGCCGAGCATCACTGCGCCGCAGTGCCGCACGTTTGTCCCGGACGGTACGCCGGACGTTCAGGCTGCCATTGATACCGTGCAGGAAGCTGCCGGTCTGGAGGAGCAGACGATTGAGTACCTGCTGCGGTACCAGTACGGCGAGCAGATGATCAAGAAGTTGGCGGCAGCTATGCAGAAGTAAAGCAAAGCCCCCTGGGAACTGGTTTTATACCGGCTCTCGGAGGGGCTATTTTTATTCCCTTAATTTTTCCCTTTTTTCGCGTATTTTTCGAGGCATCGTGGGGCCTTATGAGGACTTTGACCATAAGCCGGAATTATGTAATATCGAAACCATCAGTAACAATATACGCAGATAAAATAAAAGAACGCACCGTTTTCGGTACGTTCTTGTTCTTGGTGGAAGGTGGTGGATTCGAACCACCGAAGTCATAGACGACAGATTTACAGTCTGTTCCCTTTGGCCACTCGGGAAACCTTCCATATGCAGTTTCCAGCTTGTTGGAGCTGGTGGACGGACTTGAACCCCCGACCTGCTGATTACAAATCAGCTGCTCTACCAACTGAGCTACACCAGCGTTTCATCAAGCCGTCTTGTCTTGGCGACTTGTATATAATACCACGGCAAACACGGATTGTCAACAGCTTTTTACAAAAATATCGAAAATCTTTCGGAAAAACACAGCGGGCAGATTCGACGAGGAAAATCCGCCCGCTAATTCCTAATTAAATGAACACATTTTGTATGAGCACCATATAAAGCACCGTGCCCACGCCGATGGACAGCAGATTATTGTGCTTCCAAAGGTGCAGCAGCGCCGTGATGGCGATGCAGAGCAGCTCCGGGATACCGTGCGTGCCCGTCACCCAGCCGACGTTTTTCAGGCAGTACACGACCAGCAGCGCGATAACGGCGGGCGGCAGTGTCGAGCCGAGGTAACGGATGATGGGCGGGATGGGCTTGGAGCCGTTGAACAGCAAAAACGGCGCAACGCGCGTTGCGAACGTGCAGACGGCCGCCACGGTGATCATGGCGATGGCATATGTCGTTGTCATCTCAGGCGACCTCCTTTGCCAGACGGCCGCGCATGGCGACCAGCATCACGCAGATGGCGAGCATGGCGGGCAGGATGAAATTGCCCGGCCCGAGGAGGGCGAGCGACACAGCCGCAGCCGCCAGTCCCATCAGGGCGGGGATATGGCACTTGCTGCTCTGCCACTGCTCGACAAAAATGACGGTGAACAGCGAGGTCATCGCAAAATCAATGCCGGTGGTGTCGAACGGCAGCACGCCGCCGATGATCGCGCCCAGCACCGAGCCGAGGATCCAGTAGCTCTGGTCGAGGATGGCGATCCAGAAGCGCATATCGCCCGCATCGATGCCCTCCGGCGTTTTGACCGAGCACAGCAGGGAATAGGTTTCGTCGGTGAGCGAAAAGATCATGTACCACTTGCGGTGTCCCATCGCGTGGAACGTTTCCAGAAAGGACAGGCCGTAGAAGATATGACGGCAGTTGAGCAGCAGTGTCATCACCGCCACGGTGACGAGCGAGGCTTTGGCCGCCAGCAGCGACACGAGCAGATACTGACCCGAGCCTGCATAGATCGACAGGCTGCAAAAGAACGCCCAGAGCGAACCATATCCAATATCGCGCAGCATCACGCCGAACGCGAAGCCGATGAACAGATAGCCGCACAGCACGGGGATGGTGGCTGCAAAGGCCGGGCGAAACGCCTTTTTCATGGGAGATCACCTACATACTATAAGCTATAAGGGTAAAAGAAAAGCGCCCTGCAAGCAGAGCGCTTTGGCATTTCCAACGTAAACGCACTGATAATCAAAATCAGATAGCGCGGGTAACCTTGCCGGAACGGAGGCACCGAGTACATACGTTGATATGGCGGGGAGTACCGTCAACCATAGCCTTTACACGACGAACGTTCGGCTTCCAAGTTCGGTTGGAACGACGGTGAGAGTGGGAAACCTGAATACCAAAGGTCACACCCTTATTGCAAATATCGCACTTTGCCATTTTCCTGCACCTCCTTCTTTCGGTCATTGCATAGCAGATATTATATTACCACAGCTATGGGTTGAATGCAAGTATTTTTTTCGGAAAAAGAGAAAATTTCAAGTTTTCCTGCCGCGTTTACGGAAAATGTTGAAAATAACCGGAAAACAGGGTATAATAATTGTACTATATTACCTGCCATTGCGGAAGGGAGCACACTACTTATGCAGTTAAAAGAATTTGGCGTCAGCTTAGGCGACCTGATCCATGAGTTTAACTTCGAGGTCGTTTACGGTCCCGAAGGATTTGAAAAGACCGAGATCACCAAGGACGACGTAAACCGTCCCGGTTTGCAGCTGGCAGGATTTTTTGATTATTTTGATCCGAACCGTATCCAGATCATGGGCAAGGTCGAGTCCAGCTATATGGAGGGACTGTCCAGCGAGGAGCGCCGCAGCCGATTTGACCGGCTGTTCGAAACCGGCATCCCGGTGCTGCTGCTCTCGCGCAACATCGACGTATTTCCGGAGTGCATGGCCGCCGCACAGGAGCACGGCGTGCCCATCATTCGCACCAACGAGTTCACCTCTACCATTATGAGCGCCATCATCGCATCGCTCAAGGTCAACCTCGCGCCGCGCGTTACGCTGCATGGCGTGCTTATCGAGATCTACGGCGAGGGCGTGCTGCTGCTCGGCGATTCCGGCGTCGGCAAGTCGGAGACCGCCATCGAGCTGGTAAAGCGCGGCCATCGCCTCATCGCGGACGATGCCGTTGAGATCAAGCGCGTATCGGATAAGACGCTCGTCGGCACTGCGCCCGAGGTCATCCGCCACTTTATCGAGCTGCGCGGCATCGGCATCGTTGACGTTCGCCGTATCTTCGGTGTCGGCGCCATCAAGATGACCGAAAAGGTCGAGCTCGTTATCAACCTCGAGCCGTGGGAGGACGGCAAGCAGTACGACCGCCTCGGCATGGACAGTCAGACGACCTCCATCCTCGACATCGCTGTGCCGAGCCTGACCATTCCGGTAAAGCCGGGCCGCAACCTCGCCGTTATCATCGAGGTCGCTGCGATGAACGACCGCCAGAAGAAGATGGGCTTCAATGCTGCCAAGGAGCTGCAGGAGCGTATGCTCAAGCAGTACGGCAACTGATGCAATAAAAGGAAAACACCACAATAGAATAAAAGGCAGGGATCTTTATGAAAAAAGCAGTTGTATTCGCTTGTATGGCTTCTGTTTTTCTCTCAGGCTGCGGAGCCGGCGGGACGGCGTCGCAGACGGCGGATTCGTCCGCGCAGGCGGTCGCATCCGAGCTGAACAAAGCCGAGTGGGCGGCTGTCAGCACCGATGCGGAAGCGTTCCATCTGAACGGCGGCACGGACAGCGCGGACTTCGCGTATGTCATGGAGCATATGGACACGGTTTCGCTGGACAGGCTCATCGCCTTTGCGCTCGTGGCCGACGGCGGGCCGAGTGAGGGCGCGTGCGAGGAGCTGCGGAGCCGTTTTCTGGAGTCGCCGCATACCGTGCTGGCCTATCTGATGCTCATGGGGGAGCAGACGGCGGCTGACGGACAGACACCAGCCGCAGAACTCGTGTGCGAGCAGATCGCTTCTGCGGATGCCGCATGGCATGACGGGTCGGAGGAGTTTGCAAAGGTGATGGAAACCTGCAAAGCAGAGTATCCCGACGGACCGGCGGCGGAGTTGCTGAGCAAAATGGAGGCGGCGCACGAAGCCTCTCTGGAACGAAACAAATAATGTAAGCAGGCAGGAGCGGTTATCGCTTTTGCCTGCTTTTTTCATGCCGCGGGCCTGTACGATTGACCAAAATCCGAAGCGTTTTTTCATGCAGCTCCACAAAGCAAAAAGGGAACACATCCGGCCTTGCTGCCGTCTAACCAGGTACCAGACAAAAGGAGGTAGTGATTATGATGGAGAAACGCAAAATGGCGGCATTGCTGGCGGCAGTTCTGTTCGGTCTGAGCGCCGTACCGGCGGGTGCGGCGAACCTGTTCAGTGCAGACACGGCCTCGGCGGATGCGGCAGAGCACGCAGAGCTCGACCTGTCCGGCGTGCGCGCGGAGGTGACCGAGGTGCGGGACGGTGCGCTGACCGTCAAGACCGAAACGGCGGGCACGGTCATCGTGAATCTGGGCGAGAGCACCATCGTGATGGACACGCAGACCGGACTTCCGGCGCAGGCGGCGGCCATCAAGGCCGGGGACACGGTGTTCCTGTACTGCGGCGAGATGATGGCGCTGTCCGAGCCGCCGCAGGTGTACGCAAAAGCGGTGCTGGTCAACCTGACGGATGAGCACGCACCGGCAAATCTGCTGTCGGCGGAGTCTGTCACGAAGAACGCGGACGGCAGCCTCACCGTGCAGGCACAGGGCGGCAGTCTGCGGCTGAATATTGCGAAAAACGCAGTCGTTACGCCGTTCAGCACGAAAAACACGGGAAAGCTCGAGGATATTCGCATGGGCACGAGGTTTTTCGCATGGTATGATACGGTTATGGAATCCTATCCGGCGCAGGCATCCACAGAGAAAATCGTGCTGCTGCCGCGCGAGGACGACACATTCGCCATCGTCATTGAGGGCGATATGGCCATCGGCGAAGGCCGCATGACGAACGGCGTGGCTATGGTTCCGCTGCGTCTGACCGCCGAGCTGTGCGGCTTCACGGTCAAGTGGAACGCCAAGGATCGCACGGTGCACCTCACCAACGGCACGGTGCAGACGACCGTGACCATCGGTTTGGACGAGTATTTCCGCTCGACCGCCCTGCCGGACGCGGACGGCATGAGCCGGCCCGAACCGCTCGGTGCAGCGCCCTATATCGCGCAGAGCAGAACCTGGGTTCCGGCGAAGCTGTTTGAACTGCTCGGCGTGTATGTCGAGATGCGCGGTGACGCGTTGTATCTCGGCGGGGCACTGACCGCGTTCACCGGAGAAGCCGATGTGGACAACGCGTTTGACATCGTGTGCCAGGGACAGACGATTGACAAAGGCCGCATGGAGAACGGCGTAGCTATGGTGCCGCTCCGTGAGGTCGGCGAAGCACTCGGCTACACCGTGACGTGGGACATCGAGAACCGGCAGGCGAAGATGAACAACGGCAAGGTGATGACGCACATAAACATCGGCGAGGATTCCTATATCCGTTCGGTGATGAATGGTGACGGTACGGAAGCACCGGTTTCGTTCGGCGCGGCACCGTATTTCGCGGATGGCAAGACGTGGGTTCCGGCGAAGCTGTTTGAACTGCTCGGGGAGTTCGCCGAGATGCGCGGGGATGCGTTGTATCTCGGTATTCCGACGACGAATTTCACCGGAGAAGCGGATTGAGGGAAAATTTGCCCTGTCGATATGCAGTAAAAAAGAACCTGTCAAATGACAGGTTCTTTTGCTATCCGAACAGGATTTACTTGTTCTTATTCTTGATGTACTCATCCATCGCCGCAGCGGCGCGCTTGCCTGCGCCCATGGCGAGGATAACGGTAGCTGCGCCGGTAACAGCATCGCCGCCGGCGAATACGCCGTCCTTGGAGGTGATGCCGTGCTCATCGTCAGCCACGATGCAGCCCTTGCGGTTGGTGTCCAGACCCGGCGTGGTGTGACGGATGAGCGGGTTCGGGCTGGTGCCGATGGCTGCGATTACGCAGTCGAGGTCGAGCACAAACTCGCTGCCCTCGACCGGGATCGGACGGCGGCGGCCGGATGCATCCGGCTCACCGAGCTCCATCTGCTGGCACTTGAGGCC